>NZ_JABBWW010000024.1:0-123894 GCF_014161385.1 Microbispora sp. H10670
ACGGCTCGACGACCGCCCATAACTCATCGCTGACCTCCCACGGCTTCAGCCGCGCCACCCGTGACTCCTCTCGCCCGACTACAGCGAGAGATCAAACCACAACGGAGATCATTCTGTTAGGTGCTCTTAGGCCGACGATCCGGCGGGGGACCGCCCGTCCAGGTGTGCCCAGTCGAATTCGGCTACTGCCAGAACGCGGTCCCCCGTCAGCATCATCAGGTGCAGTGACTGGACTCGCTGGCACGGCTCGACTCCGAGCTCCTTGTCGAGGAGGTCGAACAGTTCCCGGTAGGCGTGCAGAGCCTCCGCCTGCCGGCCGCTACGGAAGAGCGCCAGCATGAATTGGGCCCAAAGCTGCTCCCGGAGCGGTTCGGACCGGACGAGGCATGCCAGCTCGACCGCCACTGCCTCATGCCGGCCGGCCGCGAGAGCGGCGTCGGCCCACCGTTGCCACAGGACCATCTTCCGCTCCTGCAACCGTAGCGTCTCGATCTCGAGCAGTGGTCCGATCTGAAGTCCGGCCAACGGCTGGCCGCGCCACAGCTCCAGCGCGCGCTCGAAACTGTTGAGCGACCGTACCGGATCACCTTCCGTGAGGGCCCGCTCGCCATCCTCGACGAGCTGCTCGAATCGCCAGAGGTCCAGTTCCTGGGGAAGGACGGCGAGCCGGTAGCCGCACGTCTCCGTGATCAGCCGGGCCGGGGGGATGCGGGCGGCGGCGAAGTTCCTGCGAAGCTGTGACACGTACGTCCGCAAGTTCGACCGGATGGAGCGCGGTGTCTTCTGCCAGATCGCGCGGGTCAGCGACTCCACGGTCACCGGACGGTTGGGTTGCATGAGTAGCGCCGCGATCACCAGCTGTAGCTTGGCCCCCCCGATTGATGCGCGACTCCCGTCGCACGACACCACCTCCAGAGGGCCGAGAAGCCGGAATTCCACATTTCCCCCTTACGCGCCGAGTCACGTATCTGGAATTTGCCTGGCAGTGGCCGACCAATAGGCGTCACAAGTCTCAGCGGATACGGCGGGAGCGGACAAGAGGAGTGGCTGGTCGAATTTGTCCGGAAATGTCCCAGCAGTTTAGCGGGAGGAAAGGGAGGGCTGGCCCCATGAGGTCTGTCTAAATTTGATCTAGACTAATCCAAGCCCTGTCCAGATGGTTGCATCGATGAGAAGGCGTCCGGGGTGTTTCGGCGCGGCGCTTGAGCGCACCAGGCCCTGCTCCCGCCCCGGGGCGACCGGAGGCCCCGGGGCGGGAGCCGGGTTGTCAGGCCTTGCGGAGCCGGAAGGACAGGCCGAGGTCGGCGTCCTCGTGGGCGGGCAGGTCCTCGTCCGGACCGTCCCCGTCCGCGGTGATCTCGGTCATGCTCGCAGCCAGCACCTCCTCGGCGACGGCCGCCCCGCTCTCGCGCAGCGCCCCGGCGAGTTCGCCGTTCGCCGACCACCACAGGTCGATGCGGTCGGTGATGGACAGGCCGGTGGACTTGCGGGCCTCCTGGACGAGCCGGATCACGTCGCGCACCAGGCCCGCGCGGCGCAGCTCGTCGGTGATCGTCAGGTCGAGCGCCACGGTCTCGCCGGTGCCGGTGTCGATCGCTCCGGTCTCCACGGCCCAGCCCGTCCGGGGCTGCTCGGTGACGATCACGTCGTCCGGGCCGAGCTCCACCGTGCCCAGCTCTCCGGCCTCGACCACGGCCGATCCGCCCGAGCGCAGCGCACGGGCCAGCTCCGCCGGGTCCGCGGCCGACACGGCGGAGGCCACGAGCTTGGTCTGCGAGCCGAACCGCTTGCCGAGGCTACGGAAGTTCGGCTTGACCGTGAACGTCACCAGGTCGGCGGAGAAGCCGGACAGGTCCTCCAGCCGCTGGACGTTCAGCTCGTCGGCGATCAGCTCGCGCAGCTCGCCGGGGAGCGCGGCCCAGCCCGGGGCCCCGACCAGTGCCCGCCCGAGCGGCTGGCGGGTCTTGACCGAGGAGGAGGCGCGGGCCGACCGGCCCAGCTCCACGAGCCGGCGCACCAGCGCCATCCGCTCCGACAGCTCGGGGTCGAGCAGCGCCGTGTTCGCCTCCGGCCAGGACGCCAGGTGCACCGAGGCCGGGGCGTCCGGGCCGCGCAGCGCGTCCCACAGGTAGTCCGTGAGGAAGGGCACGAGCGGGGCCATGAGCCGGGTGACCGTCTCCAGGCACTCGTACAGCGTCGCGAAGGCCGCGGCCTCGCCCGTCCAGAAGCGGCGGCGCGAGCGGCGGACGTACCAGTTGGACAGGTCGTCCAGGAACTCGGTGAGCCGCCGACCGGCGCGGGCCGTGTCGAACTCCTCCAGCGAGGCGGTGACCTCGGTCACCGTACGGTGCAGCTCCGCCAGCGCCCACTGGTCGATCAGCGGCCGGTCGGCGTACGCCGGCGCGTCGGCCACCCGGGCGGGCGACCACGACTCGGCGTTGGCGTAGAGGGTGAAGAACGACGCGGTGTTCCAGTAGGTCAGCAGGACCTTGCGGACGATCTCCTCCAGCGCGGCGTGGCCGATCCGCCGGGGCGCCCAGGGGGAGCCGGAGGTGGCCATGTACCAGCGCAGGGAGTCGGCGCCGTGCTGGTCCATCAGCGGCATCGGCCGCAGCACGTTGCCGAGGTGCTTGCTCATCTTGCGGCCGTCCTCGGCGAGGATCAGCCCGAGGCACAGCACGTTCTCGTACGACGAGCGGCCGAAGACCAGCGTGCCGACGGCCATCATCGAGTAGAACCAGCCGCGGGTCTGGTCGATCGCCTCGCAGATGAACTGACCCGGGTAGGACTTCTCGAAGACGTCCTCGTTGACCAGCGGCGCGCCCCACTGGGCGAACGGCATGGCGCCCGAGTCGTACCAGACGTCGATCACGTCCGGCACCCGGCGCGCCTCCGCCTGACACGTCGGGCAGGGGAAGGACACGTCGTCGACGAACGGGCGGTGCGGGTCGAGGGCGGTGAGGTCGCGGCCCGCCAGCTCACCCAGCTCCTTCAGCGAGCCGACGCACGTGACGTGGTCCTCGTCCTGCGAGCAGACCCACAGTGGCAGCGGCGTGCCCCAGTAGCGGGACCGCGACAGCGCCCAGTCGACGTTGCCGCGGAGCCACTCGCCGTACCGGCCGTGCTTGATCGTCTCGGGGAACCAGTTCGTACGCTCGTTCTCGGCGAGGAGCTGGTCCTTGATCGCGGTGGTCCTGATGTACCAGGAGGGGAGCGCGTAGTAGAGCAGCGGGGTGTGGCAGCGCCAGCAGTGCGGGTAGCTGTGCTCGAAGTGCTCACCGCGGAACAGCAGGCCGCGCTCGCGCAGGTTCTCCGTCAGCGGCTCGTCGGCGTCCTTGAAGAACAGCCCGCCCACGAACGGCACATCCGGCGCGAAGCGCCCATCGGGGCCGATCGGGTTGACGACCGGCAGGCCGTACCGCTTGCAGACTGCCATGTCGTCGGCGCCGAAGGCGGGTGCCTGGTGGACCAGGCCGGTGCCGTCCTCGACCGTGACGTACGTGCCGAGCACGACGTAGTGGGCGTTCTCGATGTCCACCAGGTCGAAGGGGCGCCGGTAGGCGGTGTGCTCCAGTTCCGAGCCCTGATAGCTGGCCAGCACCTCGGCGTCCTCGCCGAGGACCCGCCGCAGCAGCGGCTCGGCCACCACGAGCACCTCGTCACCGCGCCGGGCCGCGACGTACGTCACGTCGGGGTGCACGGCGACGGCGGTGTTGGACACCAGGGTCCAGGGGGTGGTGGTCCAGATCAGCAGAGTGGCGCCCAGGTCGGCCAGGGGGCCGGAGACGACGGGCATCCGGACGTACACCGACGGGCTGGAGACGGTCTCGTAGCCGCCGGGCTGGCCGAGCTCATGGTCGGACAGGCCGGTGCCGCACCGGGGGCAGTAGGGCGTGATCCGGTGGTCGCGGAACAGCAGACCCTTGTCCCAGATCGTCTTCAGCGACCACCAAACCGCCTGGACGTACTCGGGGTCCATGGTGAAGTAGGCCTGGGACATGTCGACCCAGTAGCCCATTCGCTCGGTCATCTCTTCGAACGCGGCCACGTGCTGCAGCACCGACTCGCGGCAGCGCCGGTTGAACTCGGCGATGCCGTACGACTCGATCTGGGGCTTGCCCGACAGGCCGAGCTCCTTTTCGACCGAGACCTCGACGGGCAGTCCATGGCAGTCCCAGCCGGCCTTACGGGGGACGTGGTAGCCGCGCATCGACTTGTAGCGGGGGAAGACGTCCTTGAAGACGCGGGCCTCGACGTGGTGGACGCCCGGCATGCCGTTCAGGGTGGGCGGGCCCTCGAAGAACACCCAGGACGGGCCGTCGGCGTTCTGTTCCAGGGATCGCTCGAAGATCTTCCCGTCCCGCCAGCGTTCGAGGACCTCTCGTTCGAGGGCCGGCAGGTCGACCTGCGCGGGAAGTGAGCGGAAGTAGTGGGAAGACATCGTCGGGTGTGACCTCCACGCGGTGGCTGACAGAGCTGGTTCACGCGTGAAGGGACGAAGCCGGGGACGGCTCCGCGGTACCACCCTTCTTGACGCCCGCTGCCGGACGCCCTCTCGTTTCACTGCCGCTGCCGGTTCTACTCGGCCGATGGCCTTTCTTCCGGCGGCTCCGGGGTGATCTTCCCACCACGGCCCGCCCCGGGCTCACACCGTCCCCGGGTCGCTGAGCGGGCGGATGCGGAGGTACTCGTCCCCATCAACGCCTTGCAGACTACGAGGATAACGCGGACCGGCCGCGGGGGCTTCCCGGTATGCGGACGGCGACCCGGCGACGGCGGGCGACACCCGGGTGAGATGCGGCCCGGGGCGGGAATACGTGGGAGGAACATACGTGGACACCCCGAGTGTTGTGAGGGGTGCGCGCCCTGGTCTCCGGCGGAGTCCTCACGGGATGCCCGGCGGCGGGAGCCGGGCCGCCGGACCAGCCGCGGCAAAGTGAATCAAAAATGAGGCGACGGGGAGGTGCTGGCCGAACGCGCCATCCTGGTACGGATGGGGTAAAAGCCTCGGTTAGCCCGTTGCCGATTCGTTATCGGCGACCTATGCTTCCCGGACCTGGCCGAAGTGCTCCTGTGCGAAGGGGAGGCCCGCAATGACGACCCGCACGGCGAGAACCGCCATCAGTGACGACGTCTGGTCCGACGAGGAGCTCGCCGGTGTCCGCGAGCGGCTGCGGCACGAGATCGGGGAACTGCGCGCCGACATCGCCAGGGCGGAGGAGCAGCTCGCCTCGGGGGACGTGAGCCAGGGCGCGGGGGACGATCCGGCCGACGCCGGCGCCAAGACCTATGAGCGTGAGCGCGAGATCGCCCTTACCCTGAATGCGCGCGACCTGCTCGCGCAGAACGAGCGGGCGATCGCCCGCGTCGACGCAGGGACATACGGAGAGTGCGAATCGTGCCACAAGCCGATCGGCAAGGAGCGCCTGCGGGCGTTCCCGAGGGCGACGCTGTGCGTAGCGTGCAAGCAGCGGGAGGAACGCCGCTGAGCGGCGCCGGCCCGGCGAGGCCCGGCAACCGGGCGCGGAGGATCGCCCTCCTCGTCGTCGTGGCCACGGTGATCTACGCGCTCGACCAGGTCAGCAAGTTCCTCGTGGTGAAGTTCCTGGAGCACGAGGAGCCCCTGACCGTCGTTCCCGGCGCGCTCGTCCTGACCGTGATCCGCAACGCCGGCGCCGCCTTCAGCATCGGCACCGGCATGACGATCGTGTTCACGGTGATCGCGCTGACCGTCGTCGTCGCGATCGTCCGTACGGCCCGGCAGCTGCGCAGCCTGCCCTGGGCGATCACGCTCGGGCTGCTGCTCGGCGGGGCCGTCGGCAACCTGACCGACCGGATCTTCCGGTCGCCGGCGCCGTTCCAGGGGCACGTGGTCGACTTCATCCAGGCGTTCCCCGTCACCCGGTTCCCGGTGTTCAACGTCGCGGACTCCGCGATCGTCTGCGGCGGCGTGCTCGCGGTGTTCCTGGCCTGGCGCGGCTACCAGATCGACGGCACCCGCCAGACGGAGGAGGAGACCTCCGGTTCCGGCGCGGAGCAGGCGGCGGATCCGGCCGGGAACGAGAGCCGGGGCGAGATGCCGGAGCACGCCCGGGGCGAGGTCCCTGGGCAGACCCGGGAGCAGGCGGGGGACCGGTCGAGGGAGCGGGCCGATGGGTGACCGCCGCAGTCTGCCGGTTCCCGACGGGCTGGAGGGCGAGCGTCTCGACGCGGCCCTGGCCCGGTTGTTCGGCTTCTCCCGCACCCGCGCGGCCGAGTTGATCGCCGCCGGGGAGGTGCTGGTCGACGGCGCGGTCCCGGCGAAGTCCGACCGCGTCCACGCCGGCGCCTGGCTGGACGTCACGATCCCGCCGCCACCCGCCGCCCCGATGCCCGTGGCCGAGCCGGTGCCCGGCATGACGATCCTGTACGAGGACGACGACGTCGTCGTGGTGAGCAAGCCGATCGGGGTGGCGGCGCACCCCACGGTCGGCTGGACCGGCCCGACCGTGATCGGCGGACTGCTCGGCGGTGGCCATCGCGTCTCCACCAGCGGCGCGGCCGAGCGGCAGGGCATCGTCCACCGGCTGGACGCCAACACCACCGGCGTCATGGTCGTCGCCAAGAGCGAGCGGGCCTACACGCACCTCAAGCGGGCCTTCAAGGAACGCACGGTCGACAAGCGCTACCACGCGCTCGTCCAGGGGCACATGGACCCGCTGCGGGGCACGGTGGACGCCCCCATCGACCGGCACCCCTCAGGTGACGGACGCTTCGCGGTGGTGGCCGGCGGCAAGGACTCGGTCACGCACTACGACACGATCGAGGCGTTCCGGGCGGCGTCGCTGCTCGACATCAAGCTGGAGACCGGCCGGACCCACCAGATCCGGGTCCACATGGCCGCGCTCAGGCATCCGTGCGTCGGCGACCTGCTCTACGGCGCCGATCCCACCCTGGCCGCCCGCCTGGGCGTGCGGCGGCAGTGGCTGCACGCGGTCTCGCTGTCGTTCGAGCACCCGGCGACGGGGGAGTGGATGACGTTCACCAGCGACTACCCCGACGACCTGGGCCGCGCGCTGGAGATCCTCGGCGACGAGGGCTGAGCGGCCCGCGTAGTTCAGGCGTTCCAGTCGATCTCCGGCTGGGTGTAGCCGTCCGGGAAGTCTCCGGTGGCGTCGCCCGCCCCGGCCGGGTCACCGGTGCCCTTTCCGTTTCCCTGGTTGCCCGTGCCCTGGTTTCCCTTGCCCTTGTTTCCAGGACTTCCCGAGTTTCCCTTGCCGGTGGGCGACTGGGCCGCGCCGGAGTTCTGGCCCTTGGCGGGCTTCCGCGTGCCGGGACCCGCCGCGGCGGGCTTGCCTTTTGGGGCCTTGGCCTTACCGCCGGGCTCCGCCTGGTTCTTCGCCTTGGGCGTGGACCTCTCCGTACTCCTGCCGCGGCTCTCCTGCGCCCGCCGCCCGTCGCCGTCGTAGGATCCGGCCCTGGAGTTCGCGACCGGCCTGGCCGCCGTACGGCCGGAGGCGCCGCTTCCGGCGCCGTCGGCGGCCTCCAGGACCCTGGCCTTGTCGGGCACGGCCTTGGCGGTCTTGGTCGCGAAGACGGTCACGGTGGGCACGCTGACGACGGCGGTCCCCCGGGGGTCGGCCGCGGTCCGGGCGGTCGCGAACGCCGCCGCGCCCGCGGCGACGCCGACCAGGGCGACGAGCGCACCCGTTCCGACCGCCACCGCCCAGGGCCTGCGGCGCGGGTTCGCCGGAGCCGGCGCGGTGACCGGCGCGGGGGTGGGAGTGCGACCGGCGGCCGGCGCGGGCACGGATGCCGGTACGGACGCGGGCAGGGGCGTGGGCCCGGACAGGGGAACGAGAGCCGGAGCGGTCGCTTCGCCCTGATGGAACAGCGGCACGAACCGGGCGAGACGCGGCGGCTGCCGGGGACGCGGCACCACCGGGTCGGTCACCCGCCCGGTGGCCACCGCGTGCAGGTGCTGCATCGCCAGCTCGGCCGTCATCCTGACATCGGGGTCCTTGACCAGGAGCCCCGCGATGACCGGGGCCAGCGCCCCGGCCCGGTGCATGGGGCCGGCCTCCTCGTACATCACCGCGGCCAGCGTCGCGAGCGCGTGACCCCGGTTGAACGGCGAGTGTCCCTCCACCGCCAGGAACAACGTCACCCCGAGGGACCACAGGTCGGACGCCCGCTGTGCCTGCCGTCCCGCCGCCCGTTCGGGGGCGATGAACGCCGGGGTTCCCACGAGCATGCCGGTGCGGGTGACGGGGGAGTCGTCCTCCATCGCCGCGATGCCGAAGTCGGTCAGCACGACCCGGCCGTCCTCGGCGAGCAGGACGTTGTCGGGCTTGACGTCCCGGTGCAGCACCCCGTTCGCGTGCGCGACCCGCAGCCCGGCCAGCACCTGCGCGCCGATCTCCGCCACCCGGCGCGGCGGGAGCGGTCCCTCGTCGCGGATGACCGATCCCAGCGTCCGGGACGGCACCAGCTCCAGCACGATCCAGGGGTAGCCGCCCTCCTCGAAGGCGTCGTACACCGCCGCCACGTTCGGATGACTGAGCCGTCCGGCCGTCCTGGCCTCCCGGAAGGTCCGGATCGTGAAGACGTCCCGTTCCGTCCCGGTCATCTCGGCGGACTGGTGCAGTTCCTTGACGGCGACCTCGCGTTCGAGCACCTGGTCGACCGCTCGCCACACGGTGCCCATGCCGCCCCGCCCCAGCGGCTCGATCAGGCGATAGCGTCCTGCCACGACACGTTCGGAGGTCTGCGCATCAGCCATGGTTGTCGCGCTACCCCGGTTGGGGGAACGCATGCGACATCGTTACCTTTCTGGGACAAAAGGCTTCTGGCCGGTACGCGTCGGCTACATCGTCATCCGGGCTGGAAGGTGCGGGCGAAGGCCTTGAAGTATGACAACCCGGAAGTCCAGCGGGCGTCGCTCACCTGCCAGTAGAGGGCGACGCACCGGCCGTCGGCGAGCCGGAAGGCGCGGTCGAGCACCCGCACCTTCCCGCTGCTGACCGTGTGGGTGAACTCCCAGTCGGCGGAGGGCACGCCCAGGTAGGTGCCCGGTGTGATGCCGATGCGTTCGTAGCCGCGCAGGTATCCCTTCTCGGTCGAGGCCTCCTCGACCGTGCGCACGGCGCTGACCGGGTCGTCGGTCTCCCAGGGGGTCAGGTCCACCTGCAGGTAGTCCCGGCCGTTCGGGGCGTGGAAGCGCACCCGCGTGGCCTCTCTGCCGTATGGGGTCCAGCCGGAGGGCAGGCCGATCGTGAAGCCCAGCGGGTCGCGGTGGGTCCGCCAGCCGGCGGGCAGCGTGGCGGCCGGCCGCGGAGACGGCTCTTTGGACGGCTCCTCTGACGGCTCCTCGGACTGCTCGGGCGACGGAGGTCCGGAGGTCGGCCCGGTGTAGGGACTCGGCTCGCCGGTGCCGTCCGACGTGGAGTCGCCCGTGGAGTCCCCTGTGGAGTCCCCAGTGGTGCCGGTGCCGTTGCCGGTGCCGTTCTCGGAGGCCGACGCGGAGTCCCGGCCGACCTGCCCCGCGACAAGCGTCTGATAGCCGTACCACCCGCCCGCCACGACGCCGACGATCAGCACCGGGAGCAGGACCAGCAGGGCCACCTTGCCCGCCGGGCCGCGCCGCGCGCCGGACTGCCCCGGAGCAGGGGGGAGGGAGTGCGGGGGGTGTGTTGCGGCCGCGCCGTACGCGCCGGGGCCGGGCTGCCCCGGAGGCTGCCCCGGACCCTGCGGCACGCTCTGCCAGGAGCCGCCGTACGGCTGGGCCCCCGGCGGCGTCTGCTGCCAGTGCGCACCGGACGGCTGTCCCGGCGGGGGCGGGCTCGTCTGCCAGTGGCCGCCACCGGGCGGCGGCGATCCGGAGGGTGCCGGCTGCCAGGAACCGCTCGGCGGCTGCTGCGGCCCGGACGGGTTCGGCTGCCAGGAGCCGGGCGGGGGCGCGGCGGCCGCCGGTCCCGGGCCGGCCGCGATGGCGGCGTTGAGCAGGGCGGCGGTCTCGGCCGGGGAGATGCGGTGGGCCGGGTCCTTGCGCAGCAGGCCTTCGAGCACGGGCGTGAGGGCCCCCGCCCGCAGGGGCGGCGCGGGATCGTCGTGCAGCACGGCCGCCATCGTGGCCACCGCCGAGTTGCGGTCGAACGGCGTCCTGCCCTCCACCGCGGCGTACAGCGTCGCGCCGAGGGACCACAGGTCGGACTCGGGGGTCGCGGGATAGCCGTTGAGCCGCTCGGGCGGCAGGAAGGCGGGAGTGCCGGTGATGCCGCCGGTCATGGTCAGCGCGGTCTCCTCCGGCATGGTCGCGATGCCGAAGTCGGTGAGCACGACCCGGGTCTCCCCGCTGAGCAGAACGTTCTCCGGCTTCACGTCCCGGTGCAGCACTCCGGCGGCGTGCGCGGTGCACAGCGCGTCGAGCACCTGCAGGCCGATGGCGGCCACCCGGCCGGGCGGGAGCGGGCCCTGGTCGCGCAGCGCCTGGCCGAGGGAGCGCGACTGGACGAGTTGCATCACGATCCAGGGCCGGCCGTCCTCCTCGATGACGTCGTGCACGACGACGACGTTGGGATGGTCGATGCGGCCCGCCGCCCGCGCCTCGCGGATCGTCCGGCGGTTGAACGTGTCCCGGTCCTCTTCCGAGGTGGGATGGTAGAGCACCTCTTTCACGGCCACCGTACGGTCGAGCAGGTCGTCATGGGCACGCCAGACGACGCCCATGCCCCCGCGGCCGATCGGTTCGAGCAGGCGATATCTGCCCGCCACCCGACGCTCTTCGTCCACCCGCCCCTCCTCGAAACCCCCTGAATGGTCCCACAGGCGGGCGCCCGGCCGTCCGCCGTGCCGAAAATCCCGGCGACGGCGGGCACTTCGGAAGACCGGACAGGGGCGGGGACGCGCGCACGGCTCGCCACCGCCGCCCGCCCCCCCCCGGCGCGCGAACCCGATGCCCAGTCGTTATGGCGCGTTATAAAAGGCGGATTCGGTTCGCTTTGATTGTGCTGACCTGCGAGAACGCCTTATCTCACACTTTCTCTCATTGTCTCGTGACGTTTTCGACACATCTCGCAAGTCTTGTCCGGTTTATTCCCCTCTAATACTGTCCGCAGTGACTTTGTCGTTTCCCGGACGGGCCTCCCCCGAGACGACCCGTCCCCCGCCTGGAGGCGAAATGCGGTTGCGCACGACCACGTGCGGAAGATCCCCCTACGGTATGGCGCTCGGCGCCGCGGTCCTGGTGTCGGCCGCGCTCGCGCTGGCGCCGGTCCCACCCGCGCAGGCCGATCCGGCCGTGGCCGCCGGGAAGAAGCCCCCCGCGCCGTGCGGCGATTCCGGTGCGCACCTGGACCAGGTGCCCACCCCCGAGCAGTTCTTCGGCTTCCCGCTGGGCAAGGGACAGCCCCGGGTGCTCACGACCGAAGAGATCACCAGGTACGTGGAGGCCGTCGGCCGCGCCTCGGACCGGGTGGTCACCGGCACGATGGCGCGCAGCGTGTCCGGCCAGGGCCTGCCCTACGCCATCGTGTCCGACGCCCGCCACGTGGTCCCGGGACAGCTGAAGAAGATCACCGACCAGATCCGTTCGCTACGCGACCCGAGGACGCTGCGGGCGGACAAGGCCACCCGGATCGCCGAGGAGGCGCCCGCCATCGTCTGGATCGCGGGCAACGTGCACGGCGGTGAGAAGAGCGGCGCCGACGCGGCGCTCAAGACCCTGTACGAACTGGCCGCCGGCCTGTCCTGCGACGTGGCCAAGCGCAACGACAACCTGCTCACGGTCATCGTGCCGACCCAGAACCCGGACGGCCGCGACGCGAACCGCAGGCAGAACGACTACGGGTTCGACCTCAACCGGGACTGGTTCGCCCGCACCCAGCCGGAGACCGACGCCAAGATCGACATGCTGCGGGCGTACCCGCCGCAGGTCTTCGTCGACGCGCACGAGATGGGCGGGCGGCAGTACTTCTTCCCGCCCAACGCCGACCCGATCCACCACGAGATCGCCGACCAGCCGGTGGACTGGATCAACCGCATCGGCGCGGCGAACGCCGCGGGCTTCGGCTACAACGGCGCGTGCGGCGGCGCGGTCACCACCGAGTGCTACTTCAACTACGCGACGTACGACCTGTTCTACATGGGGTACGGCGACAGCGTCCCGGCCGCGGGCTTCGGCGCCGCCGGCATGACGTTCGAGAAGGGCAGCACGTCGGCCGTCGAGGACCGGGTGCAGCAGCAGTTCAACACCCAGTGGGCGACGACCGGTTGGGCCGCCGACAACCGGCGCGAGGTCCTGGACGGCTACTTCTCCATCTGGCGGACCGCGCTCGCCGAGGGCGCCGCCGGCGCCCTGGAGCCGAACGAGGTCGTCCAGCCCGCCAACACGGTCCGGTTCCCGGTGCCCGACATCACCATCCGGTCGTACTTCCTGCTGCCCGGCCGGCAGATCGGCGACGTACGCAGGCTCGTCCAGCGGCTCCGCCGCATGGACGTCGAGGTCTACCGGGTGAAGAAGCCCGTTCAGGTGCCGACCGCCCACATGTTCGGCGGGCGCACGGCGCGCGACGTGACCGTGCCCGAGGGCGCCTACTGGATCCCGATGGACCAGCCGCAGAAGCACTGGATCCAGGCGGTGATGGGCGAAGACCCGTACGTCCCGTTCCCGTACTTCTACGACGTCTCCTCGTGGAGCAACCCGCTGCTCGCGGGGGTGGACACCATCACCACCGGTGACGTGGTGTCGCCGAAGGCCGACCCCGTCAGGGACATCGACGGCGGCGTGGCCTTCGGGGCGCAGCGCGGCGGATCCTACACCTACCCGATGGACTCGGCCGCCGCGTCGGAGCTGACCTTCCGGCTGCTCGCCAAGGGAATCCCGCTGACGCGCGACACCAGCAGCGGGCTCGTCGGCCTGCCTCTCACCGCGATCGGCCGCGACGAGCTGGACGAGCTGGCCGAATCGCT
Source organism: Microbispora sp. H10670 (assembly GCF_014161385.1). Taxonomy (NCBI): domain Bacteria; kingdom Bacillati; phylum Actinomycetota; class Actinomycetes; order Streptosporangiales; family Streptosporangiaceae; genus Microbispora; species Microbispora sp. H10670. The sequence goes on from NZ_JABBWW010000024.1 coordinate 12,949, forward strand.
CGGCGTCACCGTGGAGGGCCGGCCCGGGCCGGTCTCCGGCCCCGCGCTGCGCACGCCCGACGTCGGCCTGTTCGCCGGCACCGGGGTCTCGACGACCTCCGGTTCGTACGGCGAGGCGCGGTACGTGCTCGGGGCCCGCTGGGGTCTCGATCTCACGCCGGTCACCACCGCCGACGTCAACGGCAACACCCCGGCCTTCACCGAGCGGACCGTCCTGCTCGTCCCGGACGGCAGCAGCTCCAACGGCGGGCTGACCGCGCAGGGCCTGGCCAACCTCCGGCAGTGGGTGGCCGCGGGCGGCACGTACGTCGGGCTGCGCAACGAGGGCACCCGGGTCGCCCGGGCGGCGGGCCTCACCTCCACCACCGAGAAGGCCAAGCCGACCGGCTACCAGGTCATCGGCTCGCACTTCCGGGTCGACGTGAGCGCGGGCAGCCCCGTCGCGCTCGGCCGTCCCGCCGAGGACTTCCAGTTCAACAACGGCGACCCGATCCTGAACCCGAGCCAGACCGGCGTGAACGTGCTCACCTACCCGTCCGGCGACACGTTCTGGTCCAACGGCTACACGGTGGGGGCCGAGGCGCTGAAGGGCACGGCCTCCCTCGTGGACGAGCCGAACGGCGCGGGGCACGCGGTGTTGTTCGCCTACAACCCGCTGTTCCGGGCGTACAACGAGAACGGCATCCACCTCCTCGCGAACGCGCTGCTCTACCCGGCCGGGGCGCCCGCCGCACAGCAGCGCGCGCTCGCGGCGCCGACGCCGGGGCAGGCCCAGTCGCCGGCGGAGTCGCTGCGCGCCGCCGCGGCGAAGGTGGAGGAACCGCCCAACCTGGGCGGCGAGTGGCGTCCGATCGTGATCGAGGTGGCCGCCGCCGACCTCGCCCGGACCCAGGCCGTGGTGGCCCGGTACACCGGCGCGGCGAGCACGGCGACGGCGGGAGACTCGGCGTACGTCACGATCCCGAACCCGGACGGGCTGGCGGCCGACGAACACCCCTTCGTCCGCGACCTGGTCCGGGACCTCGGCGCGGCGGGCATCCCGCTCCGCTCCGTCGTCGCCTGATCCATCCCGCACAATCCCCCTGCGGCGTCACACGCGTCCTTCCGCCGGGCGGCCGGTCTCCGGCCGCCCGGCGCTGCCGGAACCATCGAAAGGAGCCCCATGACAAGGAGCCCCATGACATCGCCTCGTACCCGCCGGGCGGCGCGGTTCGGCGGCGCGGCGCTCGCGGCCGCGCTGCTCACCGCGACCCAGGCGACCGCCTCCCTCGCGGCGCCCGGAAACCCCGGGGAGCCCCGCTACTCCGCCGGCGCCCCCTCGCTCGGCGACCCGTACTTCCCCGACCAGGGCAACGGCGGGTTCGACGTGCGGCACTACGACGTCACCTTCGCGTACGACCCCGCCACCAAGATCATGGACGCCACGACGGTGATCACCGCCGTCGCCACCCAGGACCTCGATCGGTTCGACCTCGACTTCCGCGGTCCGGAGATCACGTCCCTGAAGGTCGGCAAGCACCCGGCCGCGTTCCGCCGGGACGGGCAGGAACTCGTGATCACCCCGCGGCCGAAGCTCAAGACGGGGGAGACCTTCACCGTCACGGTGGCGTACAAGGGGACCCCGCCGGTCGTCACCGACCCGGACGAGTCGATCGAGGGCTGGGTGCCGACGGACGACGGCGTGTTCGTGCCGGGCGAGCCGCAGGGCGCCCCGGCGTGGCTGCCGTCCAACGACAGCCCGAAGGACAAGGCGACGTTCACCTTCCGCGCGACGGTCCCCGAGGGCGTCACGGTCGTCGGCAACGGCCGCCTGACGTCCAGGACGACCGAGAACGCGAAGACCACGTTCGTCTGGGAGTCGGCGGAGCCGATGGCGACCTACCTCGCCACGGTGACCCTGGGGAACTTCGTCGTCGCCGAGACGACGACTCCCGGCGGCGTCCCCGTCTACACGGCGGTGGACCCGCGCCTGGTGACGCAGTCGGCGGGCGCCGTCGCCCGGATCCCCGACATCCTGGAGTACTTCTCGTCCGTCTTCGGGCCGTACCCCTTCGACACGGCGGGCGCGATCATCGACCGCGCGCCCGACGTCGGGTACGCCCTTGAGAGCCAGACCAAGCCGATCTTCTCCAGCGCGCCCAGCGTGGGCACGATGGCGCACGAACTCGCCCACCAGTGGTACGGCGACAGCGTGTCCCTCGGCAGATGGTCCGACATCTGGCTGAACGAGGGCTTCGCGACGTACGCGACCTGGCTGTGGACCGAGCACAGCGGCGGCGCCACGGCGCAGCAGACGTTCAACGGCTCCAGCAACTACGGGCGCGCGGCGACCTCGTCGTTCTGGCAGATCGTCACGGCCGATCCCGGCCCGGAGGACATGTTCGGCAACGTGCCGTACAACCGGGGCGCGATGACGCTGCACGCGCTCCGCGGCAAGATCGGCGACACCGCCTTCTTCAGGCTCGTCAAGGACTGGGCCACCGAGCACCGGTACGGCACCGTGAGCACCGCCGACTTCGTCGGCGCGGCGGAGAAGGTCTCGGGCCTGGACCTGAAGGCGTTCTTCGACGTGTGGCTCTACCAGAAGGGCAAGCCCACCTCCTGGTAGGTCCCTCCCGGCGGACGCGCGGCCGGATCAGGATCGAAGCCGCAGGGCGAGCTGGATCCGGTCGCGCAGGCCCAGTTTGCGCAGCACGCTGGAGACGTGGTTCTTCACCGTGCCCTCGCTGATCGACAGGCGCGCGGCGATCTCCCGGTTGGCCGCTCCGGCGGCCACCATCCGCGCCACCTCCAGCTCGCGCTCCGACAGCAGCTCCCGACCGGGGAAGCCGGCCGAGCCCTGCAGCGGAAGCTGCCGCAGCTCGGCGACCAGCCGGGCGGCCACCGGGCTGCCCAGCACCGTCTCCCCGCGGCTCACCCGGTGGACGGCCGCTACCAGCTCCTCGGGCGAGCAGTCCTTGAGCAGGTAACCGGTCGCGCCGCCGCGCAGCGCGCCGAAGATGTACTCGTCCTCGTCGAAGGTGCTGAGCACGATGACGGCCACCTGCGGATGCTCGGCGGCCAGCCGGGCGATCAGCTCCACGCCGTTCATGCCCGGCATCCGCATGTCCACCAGCGCGACGTGCGGGCGGCACTCGCCGACGACGTGCAGCGCCTCGTACCCGTCGGCCGCCTCGCCCACGACCTCGACGCCGTCCTCGACCTCCAGCAGCTTGCGCAGCCCCTGCCGCATGAGCGCCTGGTCGTCGACCAGCACCACCCTGACCCGCGTCACGCCACGACCTCCGTGAGTGGCAGCTCGGCGCGCAGCTCGAACCCGCCGCGCGTCGCGTTGGCGCCGGTCAGCGTGCCGCCGAGCGCCCTGGCCCGGTCCGCCAGCGAGGTCAGCCCGAAACCGCCGGACGACCGGTCGTCCCGGCCCTTCCCGTCGTCGCTGACCACGAGCACGACCCGGTCGTCGCCGAAGGTGAGCGTGCCCCGCACGTGCTCGGCCCCGGCGTGCCGCAGCGCGTTGGTGAGCCCCTCCTGCAGCACCCGGTAGAGGACGAGCTCGACGTCGGGCGTCAGGAGCCGTTCCTCGCCCCGCACCTCGAACCGCACGCTGATGCCGGTGCCGTCGAACGACGCCGCGAGCCGTTCGAGCGCGGCGCTGCCCACCCGGCCGTCCAGCGCGAGCGGGCGCAGCGCGCGCACCCAGCGCCGGGCGTCGGCCAGCGCCTCGACCGTGAGCTCCTTGGCCTGGCGGACCTCCTCCCAGGCGGCGTCGGGGCGGCGCTCCCGGAAGCGTTCGGCGTTCTCCAGGCCCATCTTGATGACGGTGAGGTGATGGCCGACGGAGTCGTGCATCTCCGACGCCATCCTCGCCCGCTCCTCGGCGACGGCCAGCTCCCTGATCCGTTCGAGGAGCCCCCGCGCCTCCTCCCGGCTGCGCCGCGCCGCCAGCGTGGAGGACGTCATGCCCAGCACGAACGCCGCGAGCACCGCGCCGAGGCCCATCTCCTGCAGGCCGTCGAGCACGGTCTTGTGGAAGATCAGGGGGACCGCGGCGAACATCACCACCGCGAGGCAGGACAGGATGACCGTCGCGGCCCGCATGCTGTAGATGAAGGCCAGATTGGCGACGGCGATGAGGATCAGAGGGAGCTGGGTGCTGTAGGCGCCGCTGATGCCCAGCATCGTGGTCGCCACGAGGAACAGCGGGGCAGCCCAGCGGCGGCCCTCCGCCCGGTCCCAGGGCAGCATGGGCCACAGCGCCACGACCAGCCCGAGGTTGGCGGCGAAGAGCACGTACTCCAGCACGCTGCCGACGCCGAGCAGCACCGCCTGCACGAGGCCGGCCGCCATGACCGCCGTCACCGCCCAGAACACGAGGTTGAACAGGAACGGCCGGTCGGCGTCCCGAAGCCAGTCGAAACCCGCCATGCTCCGACCCTAGATCGCCACGGTGCGGATGCAACCCGCCATCGGGACCATGACGACCATGACCGGAGTCATGCCGCCGCCGTCCCGCACCCGTGCCCCGCGCGCGTTCGTGCGGGCGGGGCACGGCGAGAGGGTCTAACTCGCGGAGCAGGTGACCGGCGAGGGCACGTCGTTCGCGCCGGTCGCGTTGCCGGTGAAGCCGAACGACGTGGACGCGCCGGCCGCCAGGGAGCCGTTGTAGTTCACGTTCTTCGCGGTGACCGCGGCTCCCGACTGGGACACCGTGGCGTTCCAGGAGGAGCTGATCGTCTGGCCGTTGCGGTACGTCCAGCCCGCGGTCCAGCCGGAGATCGGGGTGGTCCGGGTGTTCTTCACCGTCACCTCGGCCTGGAACCCGCCGGGCCAGGAGTTGGTCACCGTGTACGTCGCCGTGCAGCCCTGGCCCGGGTTGGGGGAGGCCGACGGCGAGACCGACGGAGACGGGGACGGCGAGGGCGAGGCGGACGGCGAGGCGGACGGGGACGGCGACGGGGACGGCGACGACGTGCCGCCGCCGCTCGCCTTGAGCACGGTGACCGAGTACGGCGGGAGCGTGATCGAGGTGGCCGACGACGCGCCGCTCGTGCTGATCGAGGTGGCGCCCTTGCGCCACTGCACCACGGTCGCCGCGTTGCCGGGGGAGAAGCCCGAGTAGGACAGCGACACCGTCGTGGAGTTGTTCAGGTCCTTGTTGATCAGCACCACGTTGACGCCGCTCGAGGTCTTCACCGCGTGCGCGGAGAGCAGCGAGCTGGACGAGGACGCCTTGACGAGGGTGTCGCCGGGCGATCCGGCCCTGCCCACCATGGCCAGGCCGTAGTACGGCGGGAACGGCGTGTTCGCCGCGGGCTCACCGGAGGCGCCGGAGGACAGGATGCCCTCGTCGTGGTAGTCGGGGGTCCCGTCGTCGCCGGTGGCCGGGCCCTGGCTGGTCCCGTTGTGCAGGTTCCACCAGTCGAGGTTCATCGCGCCGTTCTCGAACCACGTCAGGTAGCTGTCGGTGGCGAACAGCGCCGCGGTCGCGGTGGTGAGCTGATAGCTGGGGTTGAGCTCGGTGACCGAGATGCCGATGCTCGACGCCCTGCTCCCGGCGTACTTGGAGATCAGGGAGCGGACCGTGCCGGTGATCGTCGAGATCTGCGAGACCTTGCCGAGGCTGTCGGCGACCGAGGTCGCGCCCGGGTACCAGTGGACGATGACGAAGTCGGCCTTGTCCTTCACGATCGACATGACCGTGTTGTTCCAGTCCGCGCTGTCGCCGGAGCCGACGATGCCGTCCGGCCAGCCGCCCGGGGTGGTGAGCACCACGCCGACCTTGATGGAGGAGTCGACGGCCTTCATCGCCGAGATGTACTGCAGCACGTTGTTCGCGTACGCCTTGGGGCTCTTGTCGGAGTGGTTGTCCTGCTCCCAGCCCGAGCCGTAGTGGCCGTTGCCGTAGACCTCGTTGCCGATCTCCCAGTACTTGACGCCGTACCCCTTGGTGACGTTGGCGTACCGCACCCAGTCGGCGGCCTCCTGGGCGGTGCCCGTGCCGTAGTTCGCGATGATCACCGGCTGAGCGCCGGCCGAGCGCACCGTGCCCATGTAGGTGTCGAAGTCGGTGTTCGGCGCCACGTAGCCGCCGTCGGTGGTGTTGGTCTTCCAGTGGTAGATGTCACCGTACGACCCGCCGGGATAGCGGACGGCGGTGAAACCGGCGTCGCGCAGCAGGCCCGCGATGGGGGCGCTGTTCATGTTCCCGTCGTAGACGGCGACGTTGACCCCGTGCCCGGCGGCGGGGATCGTGCCCAGGCTCGTGCCGGTGTTCACCGTCACGGTGGCGGAGGTCGCGGCCGACGCGGGTGCGACGGTGACGGCCGCGACCGACGCGGCGGCGAGCGCCGCGGACGTCAGCAGGGCCAGTCCGACGCGCCGCCGGCCTGTGAGCGAGGCGTGCATTGGGGAGCTCCTTCGAGCGATCGCGCTGTCGCCCGTGCCGGGCGCAGATCGAGCCGCATCCTGTTCCCCGCCGCCCCGCACGGTCAACGAGAAGGCCCCCCGCAACCCGCTGAACTGCGGTCGATTTCGTATGGAGTTGCAACTTTCACCGGGCCGTACCGGTGTCTGTCCGGTGATCTCATCGCGACAGCAGACAGGCCAGGGCCTGTTCGAGCGCCTCGGGCGTCGCGACGGGAGCCGGCCAGGGGACCCGGACGAGGTGGCCGGGCCCCAGGCGCAGAGTGGCGCCGTAGCGGTCCAGCTCCCACAGCCACACCTCGTCGTGGGCCGCCTCCCCCGTCAGCCTCTCCGCCGCCTCCTTGAGCGGCTCCGAGTGGGACTCGTTGACGTGACGCACCATGCGCTCGGCGGGCGGGAGCAACGGGTCGGGGGCCGAGGCGAGGTACGTCTCGGCGTCGAGGACGCCCGACTCGCCGCCGGTCAGATAGATCACGTGGCAGACGTCGACGCGCAGCAGCGCGGGAGCGCCGCCCTCGACGGCCGCGAACAGGTCCTCGTCGGGGCAGGACTCCGCGATGGCGACGGCGGCGGCGCGGGCCTGCGCCGCGGGAACGGGCTGCGTCCAGCCCCGCACCTTGAGCAGGGCGCGATGCCGCTCGACCCCGCCGACCTCCCTGGTCGCGGAGAGGTCGACCGTCACCAGGGTCTCGGCCGGCGCGCCGTACAGGACCTCGCCCGGCTTCACCAGCAGGACCGGCCGGCCCCTGCCGTCCACGCCGCCGCGGGCGGCGGCCGTGGGCACCTCCGACCCGGCGACCGAGACGTGCGTCGGCGCCGACAGGGCCGCGAGGGTGCGGACGCGCTCGGGGACCGGGGGAGCGGTGACGGGATGCCGCATGGGTGGCTCCTTCAAGATAGGTTAGGCTCACCTTAGTAAGGGTTGCCTAACTTGGAAAGAGGGTGTCATGCGTCACACGGGACCGAAGGTGCGGCTGTCGCGACGGGCGGGCGTTCCGCTCACCCGGAAGGCGGTGAAGTACTTCGAGGCCCGGCCCTACCCGCCCGGCGAGCACGGCCGCAAGACCAACCGCCGGAACACCGGCGACTACGGCATGCGGCTGCTGGAGAAGCAGAAGCTCCGCTGGTACTACGACGTGTCCGAACGTCAGCTCCGCCGCTACTGGGACCTCGCCGTCCGCCGTCCCGGCCGGTCCGGAGAGGAACTGGTGGCGCTCCTGGAGACCCGGCTCGCCTCCCTCGTCCTGCGGGCCGGGCTCGCGCCGTCGATCTACGCCGCCCGGCAGTACGTGAACCACGGGCACATCGCGGTCGACGGCCACAAGGTGGACATCCCCAGCTACCAGGTGAAGCCGGGCCAGTCGGTGACCGTACGGGACCGGTCGGCCAGGATGCAGCCGTTCGTCGCCGCCGCCGAGGGCACGTACGCCGACGAGCGGACCGCTCCCTATCTGGACGTCGACCACCGCGGGCTGCGCTTCACCCTCCTGCGGCGCCCCGCGCGCGAGGAGATCGTGGTTCCGGTGGACGAGCAGCTCGTGGTCGAGCACTACTCCCGCTGACGCCCCGGCGGTCGGCTACGGGATCACGGGGTCCGGAAGCCGCGGAAGGTCACGCGCTTCCGGAACGCGAAGCCGAGTCGTTCGTAGAGCGCGATCGCGGACGTGTTGGCCTCGGCCACGTGGAGGAACGGTCGCTCGTTGCGGGCGGTGATGTGGGTGACCAGGGCGTCCACCAGGCGGGAGGCATGTCCCCGGCCGCGCGCTTCGGGGGCGGTGCAGACGGCGCTGATCTCGGTCCAACCGGGCGGACGGAGCCGTTCGCCCGCCATGGCGACCAGGGCGCCGTTCTCGCGGATGCCCAGATAGGTGCCGAGTTCGAGGGTCCGGGGCCAGAACGGCCCCGGCCGGGTCCGCGCGGTGAGATCGAGCATCTCGGGCACGTCGTCGGCGCCCAGCTCGACCAGCTCCGAGCCCGGCTCGACGTGGGCGACGTGGGTGACGTCGGCGCGACCGGCGCGGCCGGTCGCACCGGTCGCGAGAAAGACCATCTGGAGGCCGTCGAGAGCGAAGATCGGCTCCCAGTCGGCAGGCGGGGTCGCCGGGCAGCTGAACAGGTCGGCGAAGCCACCGCGACCGAGCATGTGCGCGAGGTCGTCCCACTCCGCAGGGTCCGGGTCGCCGGACACCGTGGAGAAGCTCGCGACTTCCGGGAGGTAACCGGCCGCCCGGCCGAGCCGGCGGGCCAGGTGCGCGTGACGGCCGCGAAGCGACTCGGCGACCGGGTCGTCGAGTGCGACGGTGTCGCGGTCGAGCATCGCCTTGAGCCTTTCGTGCCGGGCCGCGATCTGCGTGCAGCCGCAGTCTAGCCAGGCACGGCCCCTGACCTGACGTCGGGAGCGGTTCACGCTCCCGGTGGAGGGCGAGGGCTTCGGCGGCGTAGCCGGCGCGCGCCGGCTACGCCGTGACGCTCAGGAAGAGCGGTTGGTGCCCGCGGGGTTGTTCATGCCGACGGGCGTGGAGGCCGTGGGGCGGTCGGCCTGGCAGCGCTGCTTCTCCGACGCCGTCATCGGGCCGGTGCGCTGGTAGACGCGGTCGGACAGTTCGGTGGCCGGGTAGTCCAGCACGGTGTAGAGGCGCCACTCGGTGTTCGGGTCCGCGGGAGCGGGATCGGATGTGAACCAGCCGTCGGTGCGCCGGCGGCCGGCCTGGGTCTCGATCCACGCGGCCTCCGAAGGCTGAAGAACCTCGGTCACCGTGTGGTCGCTCCTGGCGGCCCAGGCGGGAGTGGTCGCGGTCCCGGCGGCGAACTGATGGGCCATGTTGCTCGGCGTGCCCGTGGTGCCGGGAAGGCCCGCGGAGGCGGGCAGGTCCCCGTAGGAGCGCCCGGCGAAGGCGACCGGGCGCGTGCGGGTCAGCGCGTTGCGGGTGCAGTTGATGTAGGTGTCACCGTTGACCTGGGCCGGCTCGTAGTACGCGTACGAGTACTGTCTCTCCGGCTTGAAGACGCACCTGCCCGGAGCACCGCTGCAGTAGTTCACCGCTTCGGCCACCGGCCTCGCGTCGTTGCCGTAGAAGGCCTGAGAGGGCGGCAGGGCGGTCTTGGGAATGGTCTTGTCGACCGGCGGCGGCACCTGGACCGCCCGTACGTCGGCGATCAGCGGGCCGCAGTTGCCGCCCGCGTTGGCGGGGGCGGGCACCTTCGAGGTGAAGGTGAGCAGTGGTTCGTGCTCGGAGGCGGTGAAGGTGTAGGTCTGCCCGGTGCGCCACACCCCCTTGCCGAGGGTGTTGAGCTTCTTGTCCGGGTCGGGGGCGGTGGTCCGCTCGCTGACCTCGCCCCCGGCGCCCTCGACCGTGTACGACTGGCCCTGGGCGACCGACGCCGGTGTGCAGGCGGCGGCGATTCCCGGGCTGTCGTCGAAGGTGACGGTCACCTGGGCGCCCGCGCGCACCCCGCGCAGCCGCTGTTTGAAGCCGTAGGCGGCGGCCGGGAAGCGCAGCATGACGGCGGTCTTGCCGTCCGGATGTCCGGAGTCCGCTCCCGCGTAACGCCCGACCCCGGCAGCGGTGCCGGATCCGGCGGTCGAACCCACCGACCAGCCCTGCACCGGTCCCCAGTTCACGCTGCCGCCGGAAAGGGCGGGGAGGACGAAGTCGCCGTTGACGACCGCGACCGGCCTGCTGCCCGCGCTGTCCGAACCGCCTGGCGCGTCGGCGTACGCGGGCTGGACGGCCGCGGGCAGGCCGAGGCAGAGGGCCGCGGCGAGGCCGGCGGCCCGGACCATGCCGATCCCGGCACGGGTCTGCATGACATTCATGTCGATCTCCATCGGATGAGGGCTGGCGGGACGGTCAGGACGGCCGGAACGGAAGCACGGTCCGCTCTCTGAGCCGAGCCCCCGGCGGCAGGGTGGAAAGGGGCGTCATCGCGTCGACGCGGCGACCGGACTGGTTGACGTTGTCGTCCGCGGCGGTCGTGGCGTGCGGATGCACCTGCTCGCAGGTGTTTCCGCCCACGACGAAGGTCTCGGCGACGAAGGTGCTGGTGTTCACGGTCGAGGGACCGGTGACCACGACGTCGCGCACCGACAGGCCGTTCGGCGTGGTGATCGTCCCGGCGACGCGCTGCATGGCGGCGCTGGCGCCGAAGACCAGGGCGTCCCCGGGCCGGACGACGGTGGTGTAAGTGGTCGACTCGGTCTGCTCGCTGGTCCAGGTGTGCTGGTAGGCGAGCTTGAACGCGCCCTCGAAGGCGCCCTTGAGCCCCAGGGAGCCACCGACCTTGCCGCTGCCGTTCGCGCCCGCTTTCGCACCGAAGGTGGCGCTGGGACCCTGCTGCTTGTTCGGCGTGTCGAAGCTGCCGCTGCCTTCGGCGTTCACCGCGGCGGAGACCTCGCCGGAGGCGTTGAGCTGGCCCTCCACCGCGATCTTCCCGGTGATCTCGCCGCCGAGGTTGTCGCTGCTGCCGGTACGCAGGGTGATCTGACGCGCCACGGTGATGTTGTCGTCGGTGCAGTTGATCGCGGCGTTGCCCAGAGACTTGACGGCGCTGTAGAAGTCCCCGGACCCGGCCTTGTTCACGGCGAACCGGCACGCCCCGGGGTGCGCGGCGCAGTACTCGGTCACCGGACGCACCGACGGCAGCGGCCTGTCACCGTCGAACGCCCGCGCGGTCGGCAGGGTCGGCTCCGAGCCGGCGGACGCCGCCATCGGAAGGAACGTGATCAGGGCGACGGCGGACAGCACCGGCGTCCGCCGGGCCAGAGATGTCATGAGGCTCACTTGTTCATCAACTCGCACAGGCCGGTCAGCGAGGGCGAACCGTCGGCGGCTTTGAACGCGACGGGAAGCTCCGCGGCGAACGCGTCACAGGTGGAGTTCAGCGCCGACGCGGCGTTGTCGGTCGGTGCGGGCTTGAAGGCGTCGAGCTCCTTCCGGACGTCGGCCATGCCCTCTCGCTGCTCGGCGTCGTCGCCGATGAGGTCGCGCATGCACTGCTTGCCCTGTGCGGACCCAGGAGGGCACTGGTCGGCCTTGTCCTTGGCGGCGGCGATGTCCTTCTTGGCCTCGTCGGCCTCCTTCCTGGCGTCCTCGCGCCCGGAGTCGACGCCCTCCCGGTCCTGCCCGGAGGCGCCGCAGGGCTTCGGCTCCCCGTTGGGGCAGGGCTTGTCGTCCGGTGGATCCGGCTCCAGTACGGCGGCTCGGGTGGTGGTCGTCACCCCGGCGTGAGCGGGGGCGAAGGCAGCGGCGGCGACGAACGTCGAAGCCACTGCGAGCGTGGCGAAAGCGCCAGCCAGGCGAAAAATGTGCATGTCCTTCTTCCGGCGATTCGGAACGGATGACTCAGGCGTCGAACAGACGCACAGCTGCAGAACGTAGTCACGCACTCCCGGTGAGTAAGATCAACACGCCGGGTGACGCCCCTATCCGGGGACGCCGTCACGCCCTGATCGCCGGACCTTGATCACGCCTTTCACGCGCCTTTGTGGCCTGAGACCGCGATCCGAGCCGACGCCGATATTGACTGCCTTCAGTGATCCGCCCACAGGATCCGTCCATGCGCCTTCACTGAGAGACAGGGAGACACGCCCATGCCGAACATCAGGTGCTCCGCGCTGATGACCTCGACCATCGCGTCAGCCGTCCTCGTCGTGTTTCCGGCTGCCGCCCACGCGGACACCACCAGCTTCAACATGCGGATCATCAACAAGATGGACGGCAGCCGCATGTCACTGTCGGGCGACGCGGTCGCGGAAGGGACCCGGGCCGTCACCCTGCGCGCCCCTACCATCCAGCACAGGTCGGCCCGCTGGACCATCGTCGAGAAGGACGACGGTTTCCTGGTGATCAGGAACGAGGTGGCCGGCAAGTGTCTTCAGCCCGCCTCCGGTGCCCCGAACGCGGGAGACACGCTGGTCGTCAAGACGTGCGACGGCTCGCCCCTCCAGGACTGGTCGCGCCGGGACGAGGTGTCCGAGACCAACGTCAACACCGAATGGGGCAGCCTGCGGCCGCGTACCAACACCTCGCTCGCGATAACCCTGCAGACCTATGAAGCCTCCGGCACCTGGGACCACATCTACCTCGACCAGGACCAGAACTCCAGCGACAGGCTGTGGCACTTCACCCGCCCCGACGCCGTCGTGTGGTGACATCTCGGACGGCGCCTCTTCGATCCACCAGGGCGTACACCAGACGGTAGGCATGCCCGCGCCCGCGAGCTTCGGGGGCGGTCCGCGGCTCGCGAAAGGCCAGGACCCGTCGCGGTCCGGGCCGCATCACCGGGCCTCTCGCCTTGAACCTCCCGTTGGGGGAGGTCGTAGCGTTTCCGGCGTGAGCGGGAAGGACGACGCCGGACGACGGTGGTCCATCGGAGAACTGGCGCGGGCGACCGGGACGACCGTGCGCGCGCTGTACCACTACGACGAGATAGGACTGCTCGTCGCGAGCGAGCGCACGCCGTCCGGGCATCGCCGGTACACCGAACGCGACCTGCGCAGGCTCTACCGCGTACGGGCGCTGCGCGGGCTCGGACTGTCGCTGGAGGAGGTCGCGGACGTCCTCGCGGACTCGGCGGACGACCCGGAGTCGCTGCGCGCCCTGCTGGCGGAGCAGTTGCGCAGGCTCGACGAGCACGCCGAGCGGATCGGCGTGCTGCGGCGGCGCATCGGTGACCTGCTCCGGCAGGCCGGCGACCCGTACGGCCCCGATCCGGATCGATTGATGACGACGTTGGAGGTCATATCAGTGTTCGAGGCATATTTCACCGAAGAGCAGCGCGGCCGGCTCGCGGAACGCAGGGAAGCGCTGGGCCCCGAGGGCGTCGAGGCCGCCAGACATGAGTGGGCCGGCCTCGTGGAGGAGGGCCTGCGGCATCTGGGGGACGGCATCCCCGCGGACGACCCGCGGGCCCGGGACCTCGTCCGCCGCTGGGACGCGCTGGCGGGCCGGTTCCACCCGGAGGGTCCCGCGGGCGCGGAGACCGCGGCGGCGGCCCGCGGGATGTGGCGGGACAACAGCGCGGAGATCGGAGGGAGCCTGCCCTGGCCGGCCGAGCGGATGGCCGGTCTGGTCGCCTACCTGGAGCAGGCCCGCCAGGCGGGCTGAGCACGTCACCGCGGCGGGCGCGGGGCCGGTCGCGCCGGATCCCGGAGGCGGTCCTCGGGGCGGGGTGAACCTTTCACCGGTTCCGCCGCGTCTTCCGAGCGCCCGGCCGGGCGGGGGAGCGGGAGCGTTGACCCGCCGGAGGGACCGGCCTACCGTGCGGGTCGCACGCCCCCGTCCCTGACGTCAGCCGGAGGTCCCGTGTTCCGCACCACCGCAGCGCGCCTCGTCCCCCTGGCCGCCGCCGCCCTCGTGGCGGCCACCGCGCTCCCCGCCTCGGCCGGGGTCGTCGATCCCGCTCCCGTCCGCCCCCACCAGTACTTCTATGGTTTCGTCAACGGCGAGACCGGCCACGCGACCATCAAGATGGCCTGCTTCGGGCCGGTATATCCAGGACAGACCGGTCATCCCTTCGCCGGGCAGACCGTGGAGGTGCGACCAGTCGCGATCTCCTCGTCGGCGGCGAGTGCCGGCTACACCGGCAGCGGTGGCACCACGATCGCCGTGGACCTGGGCGACCCGTCGACCATCTCGAGGGCGCTCACGCTGGGCTACTACGGGGTCAAGGCCGAGATCCCGGTCACCGCGACGCTGCCGTGCTACGGCACCGGGAAGGTGACGTTCACGCCCGTGCCCACCAGCTGGACCGCCCGTACGGCGACCGTCGTGGTCGACTACGTCGGCCAGCCCTGATCGCATCATTTCGCCAGACCTTCGGGGCGTACGGCTCGGACTGGAGGCGTTCGCCCGCCTGGAACGGGCCCGGCACGATCGTGCGTTTCGCGACCGTCACGCTCCACGGCAGCCTGGCGCGCTCCTCCCGTGGACGAGGGAGGCCGGTGGCCGGGCGCCGAACACCCCGGCCATCGCCCGGCCACCGCCCCGCCTCCGCCCGGCTTCCGGGCGGAGGCGCCCGGCGGTCACTTCTTCGGTTTGAAGGTGGCGGCGATGGTCTCGAACGTCTTCTTCTTCTTTTTCCAGCCCTCGTCCTGGGTCTTGAAGAGCAGCGCGTAGCCGTTGTTCTTGTCGGTGACGAACCCGCGGTCGATCACGCGTGACCGGAACCGGCTGTCGCCGAAGGTGAACTCCCAGTCGGCCGCGGTCTTCCAGAAGTCCTTGACCTCTCGGATCTCGACGAGTTTGTAGCCGGGGAAGTTCCGGCTCATCCCCGGCACGTCGCGCCGCCAGACCTTCAGGGCGTCCGACTCGGGAGTGGAGGTGTGGTGAACCTCCAGATAGGTGTGCGAGTCGCCACGGAACCGTACCTCGCCGTTGCCGCTGCCGTCGACGTGCCACCCCTTCGGCAGCGCGAGCGAGAAGCCGCTCGAGTGCTTGTACTTGTGCCAGCCGTCGGGGACGTCCCCCGGCCCGGGGGCGTCGGAGCTCTTGGAGGGCTCGGGAGACGGCGTGGCAGTCGCCTCCTCCGAGGGTGACGCGGACGGCTCGGCGGAGGACGGCGCGGCCGAGGGGGGCGCCGAGGCGGAGGGCTCCTTGGTGCCCTTCCCCGTTTCGGCGGGGGCGGCGGCCGACCCGGAGGAGCGGTCGCCCTCCGAGTCGCTCCTGCCCGCCCGCACGCCGAGGTAGCCCGCGACACCCACGATGACCACCAGGCCGACGAGCATCAGCGCGGCCTTCAGCAGGCCGCCGGGTGCGCGCAACGTCCCGGACGTCGTGGGGGTGTCGTGCCAGACGGGCTCTTCCTGGGCGAACACCGCGGGTGACTCCTGCGCCCCGCCGAAGGCGCCGCCGGCCGCACCGCCGCCTGCCGCTGCGCCCGCGCGCCTGGAGGCCGCCGTGGTGTCCGCCGTGTTGCCCGACGTGTTGCCCGACGTGTTGCCTGTACGAGGACGGTCGCTCGCGCCGTTCCGTGCGGCGGCCGCGGCCGCTCCCGACGCGGCGGCCGAGCCTGACGCGGTCCTCTTCGAGGCGTCGGTCGTGGCGTCGCCGCCGGGCTTTCCGGTGGGCTGCCGGGTGGAGGTCCCGCCGACGGCGGGGGAGATCCTGGTGCTGCCGTCGCGGGCATCCGCTTCGGGCCCTCCCCGGCCCGCGGCGGACCCGCCGCCCTTTCCGGCCTCGTCCCGGCGGCCGGTCGCCGGGCTCGCCGAGGGCTTCGTACGGGCGGGCGGGGCGGCCTGCACGCCGGTCTCCGGCATCACACCCGCCTGCCCCGGCTCGTCCGAGGCTCCTTCGCCCGAACCTCCCTTGCCCCCGGCAGGTTCGGCCGAGGCGGCCTCGGCCGAGCCGGGGGAGCCGTCGTCCTGGACGACCGGGATGGGCGAGGTGGTCTCGCCCCGACGCGCGGCGTCGCCGGCCGCGGGACGTCCCGCGCCGTCGCCGCTCCGGCCGGGCCCGGTCTCCGGCCCGCCGCCGTTCCGGCTGGGCGCCGGGGAATGGTCGTCGCGCCGCGCGGACGCGGCCGGAGGGTACGGCGTCACACCCCGGGAGGCTCTGCCCGGCTCGGACCCGGCCGCGGACGTCCGGGGCTTCGCGGGCTCGGAGGCCTCCGGCGTCGCGGGCCGCGGCGAAGCAGGCGCGGCGGAGGAGCCCGACGCGGCAGGGGAGGCGGCGTCCGCGGGGACGGAGGAGGAACCGGGCGCGGAGGCGGAGACCGGCGCGGCGGGGGAGACGGGCTCGGCAGGCGCGTCGGGCCGGGCCGGCGGCGGAGCGAGGTCCCGCGCCGCCCGCTTGAGCTGGCGGGCGAGTTCGTCGTAACCGGGCCGGTCGGCGGGCTCCTTGGCGAGCATGCGCATCAGCACCGGGCCCAGCGCGCCCGCCCGGCGGGCCGGGGCGGGGTCCTCGTTCAACACGGCGTGCATGGTGGCCATCGCCATGCCCCGGTCGTGCGGGGGCCTGCCCTCCACCGCGGTGTAGAGCGTGGCGCCGAGCGACCACAGGTCCGACTCGCGCTGCGCGGCCTCGCCGCGGAGCCGTTCGGGCGCGATGAAGGCGGGGGTGCCGACGAGGCCGGTGCGGGTCATCGTGTTGTCGGCTTCGAGCCGGGCGATGCCGAAGTCGGTCAGGACGACCCGGCCGTCATCGGTGAGCAGCACGTTCTCCGGCTTCACGTCACGGTGCAGGACGCCCTGGCGGTGGGCGGCGCGCAGCGCGTCGAGGATCTGCAGCCCGAACTCGACGGTGCGCTCGGGGGACAGCGGGCCGTCCTCCCTGATCACCTGCCCCAGCGAGCGGGACTGCACGAGCTGCATGATGATCCAGGGCCGGTCGTCCTCCTCGATGACGTCGTGGACGACCACCACGTTGGGATGGGTCAGACGCCCCGCGGCGCGGGCCTCGCGCATGGTGCGGCGGTTGAGGTCGCTGAGCTCGTCGCCCATGGCGCTGTCGTAGCGGACCTCCTTGACCGCGACGGGGCGGTCAAGCAACTGGTCGTGGGCCCGCCAGACCACTCCCATGCCACCCCGGCCGATCGGCTCCATCAACTGGTACCGGCCTCCGACGAGCCGGCTCTCCGCACGCGCCACCCGAACCCCTTCCTGGACCCATGAATCGTCCCACGGATGGCAAAGGGATCAACCGCCCCTACCACTCGCCATCCCGAGATCCGAGACAAATCGGTTCGAGTCGTGGTTCCTCGCTGCTAAGGTCCTAGATATGGGTAGGTACAGCTCGTTTACGAGGCCGGTTCCGGGAGGGCCGGTCGCGATCGTGAGCTAGCGACCATCCGGAGCCGGCTTGAGGCAGGGACGCCAGCGTCTCTGCCTTTTTCGTTGTCAGAACCACCTGGCCAGAGCTTTTCTGATCAGAATTTCCCGGCCTGCGAGGAGCCCGCATGTCGAAGGCAGCCCAGCTCGACCGCGACGCCGTACGGATCGGCGACCTGGTGATCGGTCCCGGGCTCCCCGTGGTGGTGATCGGCGGGGAGGACGCCCGGTGGCTGCGTCTGCCCGCCGACGGTGACTCACCGGAGGCCCGATCCATCCGGCCCGCCGGCAAGGCGGTAACGGAGACGGCTGCGGAGATGGCCAGGGGGACGGCCGGGGACGGGGTTGGTGAGGAGAGGGCGCGCTGGGCCGGGCCGCTGCTGGTGGAGCCCTCCTCGGCCGTCGACCTGCCCGCCGTGGCCCGGCACGCCGACGCGGTGGTGCTCGGACCGGCCTGGGTACGCGAACCCGGCCTCGTCGGCGCCGTGGCCCGGCTCGGGCTGCCCGTGATCCTTCAGCGGGGCGTCGACCAGCGGGGGCGTGTGGTGACGCTGGAGGAGTGGCTGGCCGCCGCCGACCACTGCGCGTCCGAGGGCAACGAGGCGATCGTGCTCTGCGAGGGCGGAGGCCGCACGGAACCGGCGGCCGCGTCCCACCTCTCGCCGTCCGATCTCGCGCCCACACCCGCCACTCTCGACCGTGCTCCCGGCCCGGCTCCCGATTCGGCCCTTCACTCAGCGCCCGACCTCGCGATCATGCGCGCCGCGCGGGAGCGGACGGGACGGCCGGTGCTCGCCGCGCTGGGCCGTG
The DNA here is from genome assembly GCF_014161385.1 of Microbispora sp. H10670. Lineage (NCBI taxonomy): Bacteria > Bacillati > Actinomycetota > Actinomycetes > Streptosporangiales > Streptosporangiaceae > Microbispora > Microbispora sp. H10670. The sequence goes on from NZ_JABBWW010000024.1 coordinate 30,944, forward strand.
ACGGCGGCCTCGCGGGCGCGGCCGTCGCGGCGGGGGCGGACGGCCTGCTGCTCGACCCCGCCGCGCCGCCCGAAGCACGCGCGGCGGCCGGCGAGGCGGCGACCGTCCTGGCGGCCCTCGTGCGCCCGCAGTCCCCGCGGACCCTGACCGAGACCCGGGGAGAGATCGACCGGGTGGACGCGGCTCTCGCAGTCCTCCTCGAACGACGGGCCCTGCTGGCCGCGCGGATCCAGCGGCTCAAGCCCGTCGGCGGCTTCCGGGGACGGGACATGGAGCGCGAGCGCCGCCTGGTCGCGGGCATGGCGCGGCGCGCCCCCCGTCTCGGCGTACGGCGGCTCGCGCCGATCATGAATGCGGTGATCGAGGCGGGCTTGCACGCCGCCGAAGAGGAGCGGGACCGGGACGGTAGATGAGCGCCCGGGCCCCACTGCTCGCGCCCGGGTCCGCTACGCGGTCGGTGACGGCGGCCCCGCCCCAGGGGTGAAGCCGATCCTCGGCGGCGAGGCGTGCACAGCGCCTCGTGCCGCAGCCCCCGCTACATGTACGCCCCGCACGTGCCCGGCCCGGTCTGCCGCGCCCCGTAGCCGCCTCAGCCGAGGACGCGGCCAGGGAACCCGGCAGAGAACCAGGCAGGGAACAGGCCAGGGAACCGGCTCGCGAGTCGGCGGGGGGTTCAGCCGACGTTGCAGCCGGGGATGAGAAACTCGTCGAGTCGTCCGTCGTCGCCGCGCAGCACGGCGTGGGGGAGGTCGTCCAGCCAGTCGCGCACCAGGAGGTCGGCCTCGCCCTCCACGCAGGCATGGTCACCCGGCGGCGGAAGTGCGACGTCGGAGAGCACACGCCGTGCGGCCTGGAGCTCCCGCTTGGCGCCGAGTTTCTCGAAGAGGGCCAGCGCCTCGGCCATGCTGTCCCTGCCTTCCTCGCCCCCGGCGGCACGGCCGAGCGCCGACAGCGCCCTGGCCCGCGTTCCGGTGTCGCCGAGTTCTCCGGCGAGCGCGACCGCCCGCCGGCCCCACTCGACGGCCGACGGCCCGTGGCAGACCACGCACCTGTTCGCGTACGCCGTGCTGAGGTTCAGGAAGATGATGGCCTGCGCGGGACGGTCGTCGAGGTCGCGGGCTGTGGCCAGGGCGGCGCAGAACTGCCACAGGATGTACGTCGACGTGCTCTTCGGACGGCCTTCGAGGTAGGTGAGCGCGAGGTTGGTCCGCGCGTGCATGAGGACGGCGGGATGGCCCAGTCCGCGCGCGCCGAGACTCTGGAGCAGCGTGACGGCCTCGGTCAGCACCTTCGCCGCCTCCGCGTGGCGCCGCCTCGCGCGCAGCGTGTCGCCCAGTGCGACGGCCGCGTGCGCCCTGCCGCGCAGGTCGCCCGCGAGGGTGCAGATACGCAGGTCGCGGCGATGGCAGTTCTCCGCCTTCACCAGTAACCCCATCCGCAGGTACGTCAGCCCGAGGTTGTGCAGGATCCGACCTCGGGCTCGCTCGTCGGTGGCCAGGTCGAGGGCCGTTTTCAGGTGGGCGACCGAGTCCTCGTAGCGCCCTGCGAGGCGATAGGCGTTGCCCAGGTCCGCCTCGACCGCGAGCACGGCGCGCGGCCCCAGCCGTCCGGCCGCGTCCAGGGCGACCGGCGCCATGGCGAGCCACTCGTCCGTGAGCCGGCGGAACTCGAAGTAGGCGGGAAGGCTCACCGCGAGCGCGTGCGACTGTTCCCAGCCGCCGCGCCCGGCGGCGGCGGTGACGGCCGCGACGAGAACCCGCGCCTCGGCGTCCAGCCACGCCACCGCCTCCTCCCGCGAGGCGAACGACGAATTCTGCCGGGCACGCTCCTCCGGCTGGGTCAGCCACGCCACGGCGGCGGGTGCCCGCGCGCAGTAATGGCCGAGAAGCCGGTCGAACGCCTCGTCCCGCCGGTCGGGCCCGGACCGGTCGCGTGCCCGCTCCCCGGCGTACAGGCGGACGAGGTCGTGCATGCGCCACCGGCCGTACGCGTCGCCGCGCTCGACGAGATGCGCGCGGTGCAGGGACTCCAGCAGGCGGCGGGCCGGTCTCTCGTCGAGGCCGGCGGCGACGGCGGCCGTCTCGGTGGACAAGTCGGGGCCGGGGCAGGCGGTCATCAGCCGGAACACCCGGGCCTCCTCCGCGCCGAGCCGGCGGTAGGACAGCTCGAAGGCGGCGCGCACCGCACGGTCCTCGTACGTGAGCTCGTCGAGCCGGGTGGCCTCCTCCTCCAGGTCCTCCGCCATCGCGCGCAGAGGACGAGCCGGGTCGGCGGTGAGCAACGCGGCGACGATGCGCAGAGCCAGCGGAAGCCCGGCGCACAGACGGGCGACGTCCGCCGCCTCGGCGGGCTCGCGGGCGACCCGGGTGTCGGCGTCGCCCCGGGCCAGGCGGAGCCGCCGGGCCAGGAGATCCACGGCCGCGCCGGGCGCGAGCATGCCGAGGTCGAGGACCCGTGCCCCCACGTCCAGCGTGTGCCGGGAGGTGACCAACACCTTCCCGGTGCCGGGCAGCAGCGGCCGCACCTGCCCGGCCGAGGAGGCGTTGTCGAGGACCAGCAGGATCGGGCGGCCCTCCCCGGCGTACGCGTCCAGCACCGTCGCGAACAGCCGGGCCCGGTCCTGGATGTCCGGGGGGATGCGTCCGGCATCCAGGCCCAGCGCCCGCAGCAGCCCTCCAAGCACCCGGCCCGGCCGCGCCCCACACTGGTCGCCGTGGTCGCGGCCGTGGTCGGCGCTCTGGTCGTGGTCGGCGTTGTGATCGTGGGGGTCGCTGTAGCCGTGGAGGTCGGTGAACAGCACGCCGCCGGGAAACCAGCCGCGCTCTCGCGCGAGGTGCGCGGCCTGCAGTGCGAGCTCCGTCTTGCCGGCGCCGCCGAGGCCCGTGACGAGGGCGATGCGCGGACGGAGCGGCTCGTCACCCGTACCGGCACCGCCCTCTCCGGAACTCGCGTCCCCGGTGCTGGCGTCCCCGGTGCTGGCGTCCCCGGTACTGGCCTCTCCGGATTTGGGCCCCTCGGGCGGACCGAGCACGTCGAGTAACGCGGCCAGCTCGGTGTCCCTGCCCGTGAACCCCTGTGTCGGCAAGGGCGCGCCGGACAGCACCGGGGTCACCTCCGGCGGAAGCTGAACCGTGATGGTGTGGCCCTGGATCACCGTGTTGAGGAACAGGCCGCCGCTGATCGTGTTGCGGGTGGCCGCCACGCGTTCAGTCCTTCCGCTCGCGCTCGCGGGGAGCGGCCGGGCCTGGACCGGAGACGGCCGGTCCGGTGACGGTGTGCCCCTGGACGACCGGGCCGTGGAACGTGCCGCCACTGATCTCGTTGTGAACTCCGCTGCTCACTGTGCCTGTCTCGGTGCCGGTCCCAGTGCGGGTCCCGGTTGCGGCGGCAGCGCTGTTCGCGGCGTCGTTCCCCGGAGCGCCCGTGCCGCTCGCCGGGGTACGCGCATGTTCCCGGCGGGTCAGCAGCAGCCCCCAGACTCCGACGGCCAGGCTGACGAGACCGACGAAGAGCCCGAGCACGCTCGCCAGTTTGTCGGCGTCGTCCAGGCCGACCGAGGAGAGGTACACGGCGAGCGCCGCACCGGCGACGAGCGCGGCGATCCCGCCGGCCCATGTGAGAACACGTCCGCGCATGCTTCCATCATCGTCGGGCCGGAGCGTTCGGGTCGATGGCTCGCCGGCTTTCCGCCGCCTGCTGGGCGGCTCCTGCGGCGGGATGCCTCGTTGGCTGTTTTGTGAGTGCTACAGGGTGCCGCCAACCGCTTTAGTGACCGCTTCGCAGGGTGCTTCGCGGAGACGCGGCGTGGAGGCGGGCGCGGTTCGCCCTGCCACTCGCCCTGCCGTCCCTCCTGCCGTTCCTCCTGCCGTCCCTCCTGGCTCCCGTCCCGGCTTCCGCACTGCCACTCGTCCTGCCTGTGGCCGCCGATGCGCCGCGCGAACCCGTACGGCCGGGTGTGCGGCCGGGCGTGCGGGCCGCGGAGGCAACTGGCGGGTTGTGGCCCAGAACGCGGGCGAAGGTCCGGGCGACGTCAGGGCCGAAGACCCGGGCGAAGGTGTGGGAGAAATCGTGGCCGGCCGTCGGGAAGCGCATCGTGGTGACGGCGGGGACGGCCCGGCCGCCTCCCGCGGCCGAGGGAATCCGGCCGCCTCCGGTGGAGAAGGGGAGCCTTCCGGGTCCGGCGGCGAGAGGGTGGCCGCCGTTTCCGGGCGCGGGGGTGGCCCGGCTCCCCGCGCCGCCGGAGGCCGTACCGCCCGCTTGGGACGCCGCGCCGTCGTCGTGCCGCCGGTGTTCGGCCTCCCGCTTCTTTTTCTCCTTCTGCTTCTTGCGTTGCTTCTCCAGCGCCTCCTTCAGACCCGGCGTGAAGCCGCCGCCGAACCGGGACATGTCCGGCGGGGTGAAGTCGTACGCCGGGGTGCCCCGCAGGGCGGCGCGCATGGAGTCCACCCAGATCGGGCCGGGCAGCGAGGCGCCCTGTACGGCGCCGTAGTACCGGCCGCCGATGGTGACGCCGGTGAGCGGGTAGCGGTAGGAGCCGCGGATGTCGCCGACGCTGACGGCGGCGGCCAGGCTGGGCGTGTAACCCGCGAACCAGGCCGAGGTGTAGCCGTTGTTCGTGCCCGTCTTGCCCGCGGCCGGGCGGCCGATGGACTGGCCGCGCATCGTGCCCTTGCTGAACACTCCGGTGAGCACGTGGCTCACCGCGTCGGCGACGGCCGGCTCCAGCGCGGTCACGCAGGCGGGCGGCACCTCGGTCCGGGTGCCGTCGTGCTCCACGACCGCCGCGATGGCCATCGGCCTGCAGTAGAGGCCACGGGCGGCCAGCGCCGCGTAGGCCGCCGCCACGGTCGTGGGGTCCATCTCGTTGGCGCCCAGCGTGAAGGTCGGCACCTCGCGGAGCGGCGTGCCGTCCGCCCGCCGGATGCCGAGCGATCGGGCCGTCGTGACCACGTCGCACAGCCCCACCTCGCGCTCCAGCCGCATGTAGAAGATGTTGACCGACTGCCAGGTGCCCATCTCCAGGCTGTACGGCCCGCCGCCGCCCTCGCCGCCGGCGTTGTGGATGACCGTGCGGGGGTCGTTGACCGCCCTGCCCGAGCAGTCGCGGTAGCCGTACGAGGGGACGTACGAGCCGGGGATGGTGAAGCCGTCACCGAACCGCATCCCCTGCTTCAGCGCGGTGGCCAGCGTGAACACCTTGAACGTCGAACCCGCCTGGAGGCCGAGCCCGCCGCCGTGCGCGACGTCGGCCGCGAGGTTGTAGGTGGTGTTGCGCCCGAGGTCGCGGTCGTGCGGGTTGCGCCCGTACCGCTTGCTCACCGCCATGGCGCGGATGCGCCCGGTGCCTGGCTCTATCATCGTCTCCGACGCCACCTGGTTGTCGCGTGGGCTGACCCGCGCGGCGACGGCCCGGTTCGCGGCCCGCTGCGCGGCCGGGTCGATGGTCGTCCAGATCGTGAGGCCGCCCCGCTGGAGGCGCCGTTCCCGGTCGGCCCTGGTGTAGCCGAACGCCGGGTTCGTGAGCACCTCCCGCTCGACGTACACGCAGAAGAAGGGGTAGGCGCTGCCCGCGCAGCCGCCGGGCTCGGGACGCAGGTGCAGCGCCAGCGGCGCGGCCGCCGCGTCGCGGGCCCGGTCCCGGCCGACCAGCCCGAGCTCGGCCATCCGGCTCAGGACGAGGTCGCGCCGGGCGCGCAGCCGGTCTCTGTGGTCGTCGCCCAGGGAGGGGTCCGTGTCGTACGGCGTGCGCACGGCGCCGGCCAGCGTCGCCGCCTGCGTCAGCGTGAGGTCGGCGGCGTCGACCCCGAAGAACCGCCGGGCCGCCGCCTGGACCCCGAATGCGCCCGCGCCGAAGTACGCGATGTTGAGGTAGCGCTCCAGGATCTGGTCCTTGGTGTACTTGCGTTCCAGCGCCAGCGCGTACCGCAGCTCGTCCAGTTTGCGGCGGAAGGTGCGTACGAGGGCCTGCGCCCGCTCCTGCTCCGTCTCGGCCTGGTTGAGCATGATGTTCTTGACGAGCTGCTGGCTGATGGACGAGCCGCCCTGCCGGATGCCGCCCGCCTGGGTGTTGGTGACGAGAGCCCGCAGCGTGCCCTTGAGGTCCAGGCCGCCGTGCTCGTAGAACCGGGAGTCCTCGATCGCCACGATGGCCTGCCGCATGACCGGGGCGACCATGCTCAGCGGCACCGACTGCCGGTTCTGGTAGTAGAACTGCGCGATCTGCCGGCCGTCGCGGTCGAGCAGCCGCGTCATCTCGGGCAGCGGCTCCTCACGCAGCGGCGCGGGCAGCTCGGTGAACGCGGACGCGGCACGCTTGGCCGCCAGACCGGCCCCGCCCACGAAGGGCATGACCAGCCCGGCGACCAGTCCGCCCCCGGCCGCGCCGCACAGACTCAGCGAGAGGACGGCGCGGCCGAGACTGACGTGGCCGAGGAGACGAGAGGTCACGGGATATCAGTGCGACCTCCGGCGTTTTCCCAAACCCAGGAGGCGGAAAGCTTTACGTCAGCCTGTTGATCTTCAACCCGAGGGAGGTGAACTGTTCGAACGGCCTGTGGTATCCGCGTTCGATGTGGTTGACGCCGCGCAGGGTCGAGGTGCCCTCCGCGACGGCGGCGGCCAGCACCGCGGAGAACCCGGCGCGGATGTCGGGGAGCGTGACGTCGGCCCCGCGCAGGCTGGAGATGCCCCGCACGACCGCCGAGTGCTTGGCGTTGGTGTCGTGGTAGCGGCAGGCCGGTCCGCCGAGGCACTGGGCGAACACCTCGATCTCGCACCCCATCTTCTGCAGCGCGGGCACGTACACCAGCCGGTTCTCGAAGACCGTCTCGTGCAGCACTGACATGCCCTCGGCGCGGGTGAACAGCACCATGAGCGGGGTCTGCCAGTCCGTCATGAAACCGGGATGGGTGTCGGTCTGCACCGCCGCCGCGCGCAGGCCGTCCGGGGCGGAGGCGCACAGCCAGTCGTCGGTTATCTCGAACCGCGCGCCCATCCGGGCGAGCGTCGTGATGGCCGTGACCAGCCGGTCCTGGTGACAGCCGTGCACCCGCACCTCGCCGCCCGTCACCAGCCCCGCCACGAGGTACGAGAACGCCTCGATGCGGTCGCCGGCCAGCCAGGTGGAGGCGCCGTGCAGGCGCTCGACGCCCTCGATGACGATGCGCCGGTCGGGGCTGAGCTCGATCATCGCGCCCATGCGCTGGAGGAACAGCGCGAGTTCGACCACCTCGGGCTCCATCGCGGCGCCCTTGATGACGGTCTTGCCCTCGGCGAGGACGGCGGTCATGAGGATCGTCTCGGTCGCGCCCACGCTGGGATAGGGCAGCGAGATGCGGCTGCCGCGCAGCCGCGCCGCCTTGGCCGAGATGCCGTTGTCGCCGACCTCGATCTCCGCACCCATCGACCGCAGCGCCTCGACGTGGAAGTTCACCGGCCGCCTGCCGATGGGGTCGCCGCCGACGAGCGGCACGAACGCCTCGCCCGCCAGGTGCAGCAGCGGGCCGAGCATCAGGATCGGGATGCGGTTGAGGCCGGTGTACTCCTCCGGGACCCGCGGCCGTATGTCGCTGCCCCGCTCGATGGTGATCTCACCGGGGGTGATGTCCACATGGATGCCGAGGGCTTCGAGCATGGCGGCGGTCAGCCCCACCTCGCCGACCTCCGGCGCGTTCTGCAGGGTGCTCGGACCGGTTCCGAGCATCGCCGCCACCATGTGCTTGGAGACCGCGTTCTTCGATCCCCGGACCTCCACGTCGCCCCGCAGCGGGCCCGACGGGTCGATCTGCCATACCTCTTCGCTCACTCGGCCTCCTTCGCCCCACACCGTGCCGTGCGTCCCCCGCACTCGGTGCTGCAAGAGTACGGGACCGAATTCGATCGCTATGTGAGTACTATCGGGACGGTGCGGCATGTGAGGGGCAATCTGGCGACAGTCGTGGTGACCGTCCTGGTGCTGGCCCTCCTGGGTGTCGTCGCGGGGTACGTGTGGTCGGTGCTCGCTCCCGGCACGCGTTACGTGCTCATCGAGGGGACACGGCAGCCCCTCGACCCCGAGACGCAGTCGCTCATCGAGGCCGACGGCTGGTTCGCCGTGGTCACCGGCGCGTTCGGCCTGGTCTCCGGCATCGTGGGGTACGTGCTGTCGCGCCGCCACCCGCCGGTCGAGCTGCTCGTCGGGCTCGCCGCCGGCGGTCTGCTCGCCGGGTACGTCGCCCTGATGGTCGGCACGTCCGCGAAGGGAACCGTCCAGGCGGCGGGACCCGGCGGCTTCACCACCACGACGTCCCTGGGAGTCACGGCGTACGGCGTGCTGTTCGCCTGGCCCCTGCTGTCCACCGCGGTCTTCTGGGTGGTCGAATTCGCCGTGAGCTACCGTCAGCGCGAAGCCTGACGCCACCGGCGCCGGACGGCTCCACACCGGCGGACCCTGCTCTCTCGCCCTGCTCTCTCACCCTGCTCTCTCACCCTGCTCTCTCGCTTCGGTCTTTCGTGCGGTGAGGAGTTCGTGCGGTGAGGAGTTCGTGCGGTGAGGAGTTCGTGCGGTGAGGAGCCGGTCCGGCACGGGTGCCTCCGTTACCCGTGCCGGACCGGAGTCAGGGGGTCGCGACCGCCCTCCGGCACAAGCCTGTCGTGTGCCGGACCGGCACGACAACCGGTTTCAGGCCTGCCTGAAAGGGGCCGGGCGGCAGAGGCTCGCAACCGGCGGATTCAACGGCAGTATCGTGATCAGTGTCATGCTGAAACTGGAGTTCACCGACGCCGACCTGCGCCAGATCACTGTGGCCGCCGCTCCTGACGCGGTGCTGGAAACGGCCCTCAGCGTGCGCCGGTTGCGTACCGGGCCGGGCGCCGGGACACGGTCGAGCCCCGGCTTGCGGCGGCTGCGCCACGTGGTGAACGGCAGCCTGGCGGCGCGGGCGGGGGTGCTCCTGGAGGTGGTCCCGCCCGACGGCTTCCTCCCGGATTTCCTGCTCCAGCCGGAGGCGCGTGATTTCGCCACCGGCGTCGAACTCGTCGGCCAGGTGCCGGCGAACCTGCTCGCCGCCGACCTCAGCGAGCTGCCCGCGTCTCCGCGGCCGAGCCGCTGGCTGCGGGAGCTGGCGTCCGGGGACGCCGCCGCGCGGCGGACGCTCGCCGCCGACCTGCACAACTACTTCGGCTCGTCGCTGGCTCCCATGTGGCCGCTGGTCCAGGCCGGTGTCACCGCCGACCGGTCCCTGCGCGCCGAGACCCTGCTCCGCGGCGGCATCGACGCGTTGCTCGCCACGATCAGCCGCGGGTGGCACTGGCGGCCTCCCGTGCTGGAGATTCCCTCGCCGCTCGACTATCACGTCCCGCTGTGCGGCCGCGGGCTGCTGCTGGTCCCCTCGTACTTCACGCCGAAGGTCCTGCTGACCTGGCGTCCCGACCAGCCCACCGTGCTGGTCTACCCGCTGTGCCAGGACTACAGGGCCGGCTTCGCCGGTGCCCTCGGCCCGCTGCTCGGCCGTACCCGGGCGGCGGTTCTGGCCGCGCTGGCCGATCCGGCGACGACGACCGCCCTGGCGGAGCGGGTGGGGGTGTCGCTCGCCTCCGCCAGCCAGCACGCCACGGTCCTGCGCAACGCCGGGCTGGTCGCCACGACCCGGTCCGGCGGAGCCGTCCTGCACGCGCTGACCCCGTTGGGAGCGGCCCTCCTGCGGGGCGACGCGGCCGCCGGCTGAGCCGCACCGGCCGGATCTCCCACGCGCTGCGTCATCTGTTCACAGTGTCACCTTGTTCACAGTGTCACCTGTTCGCCGGTCACCCTGTCGGCTCGGGCAGCCGGGGAGCGGTCCGCCAGAAGCCGGTCGCCTGCTCGAACGCGTGCCCGAGGCGCAGGACGTCCATGTCGGCCCACGGCCGGCCGACGATCTGCAGGCCGACCGGGAGTCCGTCGGACGTGAAACCACAGGGCACCGACATGGCCGGCGCGTGCAGCACGCTGATCCAGTAGCAGGAGCGCATCCAGGCCAGATAGTCGGGCATCTCCACCCCGGCCACCTCCGTGACGTACGGCTGCCCGATCGGGAACGGCGGCACCTGGCTCACGGGCGCCACCAGGAAGTCGTACCGTCCGAAGAAGCGCCGCATGCGGTGCCAGAGCCGGGTGCGCAGGCGTTCGGCCCGCCCGAGGTCGGCTCCGGTGACCTTCCGTCCCTGCTCCACGTTCCACGCCACGTTTGGGCCGACGTCGGGGAAGTCGCCGAAGGCGAGCGCGTAGTGCCACGACCGGTAGACGCGGAACGCCTCCTCCGCGTCGGACAGGTCCAGGTTCACCTGTTCGACCTTCACGCCCAGATCGGTCAGCGCCTCCACCGCCCGCGCCGTCGCCGCCGCGGTACGCGGGTCGACCGGCAGGCCCCCCAGATCGGGACTGAAGGCCACTCGGACGGACGTGAGGTCCATGTCCAGAGGTTCCGTGAAGGCCGACCCGTCCTCACGAATCGAAAGCGGCGAGACCGGGTCGAACCCGGCGATGCCAGACATGAACAGTGCCAGGTCGCCTGCTGTGCGGGCCATGGGTCCCGCGACGCTCAGCGTGAACCAGGCCGCCGTCGGTGACTTCGACGGCACCCGGCCGGGAGTCGGCCGCAGCCCCGCCACATTGCAGAACGACGCGGGATTGCGCAGCGAGCCGCCCATGTCCGAACCGTCGGCGAGCGGCACCATCCGGCAGGCCAGCGCCGCCGCGGCCCCGCCGCTGCTGCCGCCCGCGCTCTTCGACAGGTCGTAGGGGTTGCGGGTCGCGCCGAAGACCTCGTTGACCGTGTGCGACCCGGTGCCGAACTCGGGGGTGTTCGTCTTGCCGAGCGCGATCCCACCCGCCTCGCGGATGCGCCGCACCAGCGGATCGTCCTCGACGGGAACGTGATCGGCGAACGCCCGCGAGCCGTACGTGGTCCGCACGCCCGCGGTGTCGGCGAGGTCCTTGTGCGCGACCGGGATGCCGTGCAGCGGGCCGCGAACCAGGCCGCGTGCGAGGTCCTCGTCGGCCCGTGCGGCCTGGTCGAGCGCCCGCTCAGCGGTCAACGTCACGATGGCGTTGACCTGCGGATTCGTCTCCTCGATCCGCCGCAGGCACGCCTGCGTCAGCTCGACGGCGCTGACCTCCCGCGCTCTAAGCAGCGCGGCCATCTCCGTCGCCGTCAGGTCCGCCGGCCCGCCGTCGTGGTGGCCGACATGTCCGCCGTGTTCGCTCACGTTTCCCCCGTTCCTCGGCTATCGCCAGTGTCGAGGGGCGCGAGCCGTACCGGCGATGGCAACAGTCGACAGGTTCACACCCTGGCGATGGGGGCGGTCACCGCCTGCGCGAGCCGGACGAGGTTCTCCGGCGCGGTCTCGATCTGCAGGCCACGCCGCCCCGCGGAGAAGTAGACGGTCTCGAAGCCGAGCGCCGACTCGTCCACCACGGTCGGCAGCCGCTTGCGCTGGCCGAGCGGGCTGATGCCCCCGACGACGTAACCGGTGATCCGCTCGACCTTGGCCGCGTCGGCCATGGCCGCCCGCTTGCCCTTGAGCGCCGCCGCGAACGCCTTGAGGTCGAGCTTGCCCGCCACCGGCACGACCGCGACCGCCAGACCCGCCTCGGTCTCCGCCACCAGCGTCTTGAAGATCCGCTCGTACGGCACTCCGAGCGCGTCGGCCGCCTCCTCGCCGTACGCCTGCGCGTTCGGGTCGTGGTCATAGGGGTGGAGGGTGAACTCCGCCTTCGCCTGCGTGAGAGCGACCGTCGCCGGAGTGCTCTGGCCGCCCTTGCTCTTGGTCTTGCTCACGACCGCAAGCCTAACGGCGTCGCTCCCGCCGTCTCCTCGTCCCCGCAGTCTTCTGGTCCCCGCTGTCCCTCGTCCCCGCTGTCCCTCGTCCCCGCTGTCGCCCGCCCCGCCTGCCTGCCGCCCCGCCTATGCCGATCCCGTCTGTGCCGACCCCGCGCGCAGTGCTTGCCCGTGCCCTGTCTGCCGGTGCCCGGCTGTCTGCGCCCGGCTGTCTGCGCCCGGCTGTCCGTGCCGAAGTTGCCCGCGCCGGTATGCCCTGGCGCCGGTCGGGGGCAGGGCATGGGTTGGCCAGGGTCGGCCGTACCGGCGGGCTCACTCGCGTTGCCGGAAGGAGGCGAAGCGGCCAAGGTAGGTGAAGCCCCAGCGGTCTTCGCCGACCTTCCGCCGCAGGTAGCGGCCGGGACGGTGGTAGCGGTCACGGTTGTGGAACTGGCAGGCCGGTCCCAGCAGCTTCAGGTCGGTCAGCCCTCCGCTGCTCCAGTTGTCGGCGTGGTCGATCTCGCACATCGTGGCGGGTAGCGGGCAGCCGTCGACCCAGCAGGTGGAGTATCGGGCGAAGACCGCCCGGCGCTGTGCGGTCGTGGCAAGGCGGACCTTCCGTCCCATGTCAAGCACCTGCCCGTCGGCGTCCATGACGATCCGGACCAGGGTGCTGGTACGAGCCAGACGGTGCACGCTGGAAACGGGGAGCATCTGCCCGGTCGCCAGCAACAACCCGGGCGCGGTTCCGAGCAGCGCCCACGCCGGAGCCGTCGGTGTGCCGGGCCCTCCCTCCGGTTCGTTCGGTGGTCCCTCCGGTTCGTCTGGTATCTCTCCAGGTCCGCCTGGTGTTTCTCCCGGCTCGCCTGGTGTCTCTTCAACGCTGTGGGACGCTCCGGGAGCTTCTTTCGACTGCTCCGGCTCCGGCCCCGGCCCTGACACGGCTCCTGGCGGCGTCCCCGCGGCTGCTTCGTCTGCGTGCCGCGTGTTGCCGTGCTCATCTCCGTGCTCATCTCCGTGCTCATCTGCGCGCCCACCAGAGGGGCCACCAGAGGGCCCACGAGGGCAGGGGCGGCAGGCCTCATGGGCGTGGTCGGATTGGGGGCTGTCACCCGAAACCCGGTCAGCAAGATCGTCGTCGGCGGTAGCGGTGCTGTCCGGGCCGCTGTACCGGGAGCAGTCAGGTTCGGCCTTCTTCTCGGGGACCGGCTCCTCGCCGGGATCGGGGCCGTCGTGGGGGGCCGGCTCTTCGGCGGGAACAGGGCCCTCGGCAGAAACAGAGCCCTCGGCGGGATCGGGGCCATCGGTGGGAAGGGATTCGGCTCTGACCATCACGAGCAGCTCGGCGGCGACCTTCTGCCCGAGGAGCGCGATGAACGCGTCCGCGTTGCGTACCCGTCGCGGCCGGTCATCGCCCTCGGCTCTGGGCTTGCCGTATGTCTGCAGCAACGCCATCAGGCGCGCGGCCGCCTCGCGAGGAAGATAGAACTGTCCTTCCACTCCGCCGTTCTTGGTCGGACGTACCGTCATGAAACGCCGCTGGTAGTCGGCTTGCTCATCCTGTTCTTCCCCGTCGGGATCCAGCACCGCCCGCAGGTACCGTCCCGCCTTGGATACCTCTGCGGCGGTCGCCTTTTTGGCCAGCTCCACCAGAATCGGCTCGGCCAGCGCGGCATCCTCGTCCGACAGCCCGGCCGTCGCGGCGCAGATGGCCTCCGCCACCCCGGCCGTCATCTCGCCTGCGGCGAACCTCCGCGCCACATCAGGCAGCCGGGGCAGCTCCTCGCTGAGAGTCAGCAAACGACTCGCTCCGGGCGTGCTCATTCCGCCGACGGTGCGCAACCAGGTGCGCGTCGAGGCGTGCCCATGCTGCTTGGCCTCTCCCGTCCGATGTACGCGGCCGACACGCTCGGCCAGCGCACTTGTGATCCGGTCGCGGGCGAACAGCAGGTCCTCGACTTCGGCCATGCAAATCTCCGCCGCATCCGGCGCCGGCGTCAACGCCAACGCCTGCGCCGTCTCTCGCAACGATGCCACCAGCATCCAGGACGACCGCCGCCGGCCGCTGGCACGACCACCGGCGTCGGCATCCGCCGAAGCCCTGGTGTCATCAGATCCAATGCCATCAGATTTAGCGCCGCCGAATTCACGGTCGCCGGGTCCGTTGTCCCCGGGCGCGTTGCTGGTGTATCCGTGGTCAGCGCCACGACCGGCCGCCCCGCCGCTGGTCGCGTCGTGTTTTGTGTCATCGCATTTATTCGAACGATGAAGGTCGCCAGGATCATAGCCGAACAGGCCCATGGCACCTCCTTATCTTCTTATTCGAAACCCTGTATGAATTCTCCCATGCCTCCTGCTGTCGAGAACAGCCTCGACCATTGACTTGTTGGAGTTACAGGTCGCCGTCGATGAAATTAATTTCCAGTGGTATTTACCAAATTCGTCCATTTCTGTCCCGTGCCGTGACCGCGCCTGCGGCGGCACACCAGAGAGGGTGAAACGCACGATGGCAGCCGCGCGGGTGGGATGGGCAGGGCCGCGGCGGCGTAGGCGGCGAATAGGAGTGGGCAGGCCTCGGTGCCGTCCATCCGGGCGCGGCAGGCGCAGGCGCAGGGAGGGGTGCGGCAAGGGCGCGGCAGAGGCGGTGTGGTCGGGGCGCGGGCCGTGGCAGGGCGCCATGTTCTGAACGGCGGCGCAAACGTGTCAGGCCTCGGTGCCGTCCGCCCGGGCGGCGCAGGCCCAGGCGCAGGGAGGGGTGCGGCAGGCTCAGTCTGGTCGGACTCGGGCCGCGGCAGGCTCAGTTTGGTCGGGACTCAGGCCGCGGCAGACTGTTGTCAGAGCGCCGTGCCAGGCCGCCGCGGCAGAGTGCTGTCACAGCGCCGCGCCGCGCCGGGCCGCCGCCTCTGAGCGCTGTCCGGGCGCTGCGCCAAGCCGCCGCAGCTAAGTGCTAAGTGCTGTCAGGGCGCCTGCCAGGGCGCCGCGTCAGAGCGCTGTCAGGGCGCCGCGTCCGGGACTACGGCGAACACTGCCCGGGTCTCGGTGCCGTCCGGGAGGCGCCAGCCCGCCGTCACGTGTCCCTGAGTCCCCGTCGCGTTCTCTTCGCCGGGCCGCAGCACGCGGTTCACCCGGATCACCAGCCGTCTGTCCTGGTCCCGCTGCGGGTCTTCCCCCGAGCCAGCCCGTACGACGATGTCGGTGCATCGCGGACCGTCGGTCGCGGCCGTCGACGTGATCGGGCCGGTGATCGCCGGTCCCGTGAAGCCGCTGACGACGGAGGGGTCGGGGGTGTCGCTCACGCTCTGGGCCTGCGGCTCGGCCTCGCCCAGGAGGAGCGCCAGCAGTTGTGCGACGAGGACCGGGTCATGGGCGCCGTCGTAGACCCACCGAGACCCCAGCACCCCGTGCTCCGTCGTACCGATGAGGGCGTGGTCCGCTCCGTCGAGCGGCGCCCCCCGGTAGCTGAGCGGCACGAGATAGGAGACCGGCTCGTCACCGGACTCGTCGGTGACGACCATGAACTCGATGCCGACCTCACCCTGCGGATCGTCCAGCCGGAAGCCGCCGGCCCTGGCGAGTTCCGGACGGCGCTCCCCGCCTTCGTACCAGGACTGGGCAGGAAGCCACGCGGTGAGGAGCTCCAGCTTGCCGGGTGTCAGCGTGGTCTTGTGGATGACAGCCATAGCTCGAAGCCCTCCGTCGCGATCTCGCCACCATGCCGTCCCCCGCCGCTGGTGCCGCGAGCCGGTGGCGATCAGGATCTCACAGGCGCCGGTGACGCGAGAGCTCAGGGGTGGATCACCTCCGTACCCGCCCTGGCCAGGGCGGACGCGAGGGCGGGCGGGGGCTCCGCGTCGGTGACGAGACCGGACGGGCCGTTCAAGCCGCACACCCGGTAGGCGGCGACCCTGCCGTGCTTCTCCGTGTCGGCGAGCACGTACGTCCGCGCGGTGCGGGCGAGGATCACGCGCTTGGTCGCGACCTCGTCCAGGAAGTAGTCGGTGAGCCCGGCCTGCGCGTCCACCCCGCCCGAGCCGAGGAAGGCGACGTCGGCGCGCAGGTCCTCGAAGAACTCCAGTGTCCGGGCGTTGGAGACGGCCAGGTCGCCCTGCCGGACGCGCCCGCCGGCCACGAGCACCTCGACGCCGGGACGGCCGGCGAGCTCGGCCGCCACCAGCAGCGAGCAGGTGGCGACCACGCCGCGGAAGGACGGGGGGACGGCCCGCGCGACGTGGACCGCGGTGGTCCCCACGTCGATGATCACCGTCTGTCTCGGCCGCAGCAGCCCCGCCGCGAGCCCGCCGATCACGGCCTTCGCCTCGGACTGGCTTGTCGAGCGCTCCAGGTAGGACAGCTCCTCGCCGGTGCCCGACGCCGCCGAGGTCGCCCCGCCGTGCACGCGCACCAGTAGCGCGCGGCGTTCCAGGACCGCCAGGTCGCGCCGTACGGTCTCGTGGGACACGCCGAGCAGCGCGGCCAGGTCCTCGGTGCGTACGGTCCCCTTCCGCCCGAGGGTTTCGATGATCCGCTGGTGGCGCTGGGCGGGAAGCACGAGACCCTCTTTCGACCGACCGAACATGACCGATGTCGCCCGAGAGTGTGGATCGGCGCCCGAAAACCTGTCAACTGCCGGGCCCGAACGCGGGTGAGCGGCACGACGCCCCAGCTCGGGAGGGGTGCGCACGGTGGTGAAACGCCCGTCCCGAATGCTGGACACACGCGGATGCGCCCCTGGTCGTCCGTAGACTGGGACGGTGATTTCCCGTATCGACCTGCGCGGGTCCCTGCCCGGCGACCTGCGCGACGTGCTGCCGCGAGCCGAACTCGACGTCGAGGCCGCCCTGGAGAAGGTGCGGCCCATCTGCGAGGAGGTCCGCCATCGCGGCGCGGCGGCCGTACGGGAGCTGACCGCGCGTTTCGATGGCGTCGACATCGAGTCCGCCCGGGTGCCCGCCGAGGCGATCACCCGCGCGCTCGCGGAGCTGGACCCGGCCGTGCGCGCCGCGCTGGAGGAGTCGATCCGCCGCGCCCGCCTGGTCCACCGCGACCAGCGGCGCACCGACACGACCACGCAGGTCGTGCCGGGTGGCACGGTCACCGAGCGCTGGGTGCCGGTCGACCGCGTGGGGTTGTACGTCCCCGGCGGCCGGGCCGTCTATCCGTCCAGCGTGGTCATGAACGTCGTCCCGGCCCAGGAGGCCGGGGTCGCCTCGCTGGCGGTGGCCTCGCCCGCGCAGAAGGAGTTCGGCGGGCTGCCGCACCCCACGATCCTCGCCGCCTGCGCGCTGCTCGGAGTCGACGAGGTGTACGCGGTGGGCGGCGCCCAGGCCGTGGCGATGTTCGCCTACGGCACCGAGGAGTGCCGCCCGGCCACGATGGTGACCGGCCCGGGCAACATCTGGGTGGCGGCGGCCAAGCGCCTGCTCAAGGGCCGCATCGGCATCGACTCCGAGGCCGGCCCGACCGAGATCGCGATCCTCGCCGACGAGACCGCAGACCCCGCGCACGTCGCCGCCGACCTGATCAGTCAGGCCGAGCACGACGTGATCGCGGCGGCCGTGCTGGTCACCACCAGCCCCGAGCTGGCCGACGCGGTGGAGAAGGAGCTGCCCGGCCAGGTCGCCGCGACCCGCCACTCCGAGCGCATCACCGAGGCGCTGGCCGGCCGCCAGTCGGGCATCGTGCTCGTCTCGGACGTCGAGGACGGCCTGAAGGTCGTGGACGCCTACGCCGCCGAGCACCTGGAGATCCAGACCGCCGACGCCGCCGCGGTCGCCGCCCGCGTGCGCAACGCCGGCGCGATCTTCATCGGGCCGTACGCGCCGGTGTCGCTCGGCGACTATATGGCCGGGTCCAACCACGTGCTGCCGACCGGCGGCTGCGCCTGCCACTCCTCGGGGCTGTCGGTGCAGACGTTCCTGCGCGGCATCCACGTCGTCGACTACAGCCGCGAGGCGCTGGCCGGGGCCGCGCCGTACGTGTGCGCGCTCGCCGACGCCGAGGACCTGCCCGCCCACGGCGCCGCCGTCCGCGCCCGCTTCGACTGGGAAGTGCCCGCATGACGACCCTCGACGACCTGCCGATCCGCGACGACCTGCGCGGCAAGCACCCGTACGGCGCGCCGCAGCTCGACGTGCCGGTCCAGCTCAACACCAACGAGAACCCCTACCCGCCGTCCGCCGCGCTGATCGACGACCTCGCCCGGGCCGTACGGCAGGGCGCGGCCACGCTCAACCGCTACCCCGACAGGGATGCCATCGAGCTGCGCAAGGACCTCGCCGACTACCTCGGCCACGGGCTGACCGCACGCCAGATGTGGGCGGCCAACGGGTCCAACGAGATCATCCAGCAGATCCTCCAGGCGTTCGGCGGCCCCGGCCGCGCGGCCATCGGGTTCGAGCCGTCCTACTCGATGCACCCGATCATCGCGGGCGGCACGAACACCCGCTGGATCGAGGGCCTGCGCGAGGAGGACTTCGCGCTCGACCCCGCCGCCGCCGTGGCCGCGATCAAGGAGCACCGCCCGGACGTGGTGTTCCTGACCTCGCCGAACAACCCCACCGGCACGTCCCTGCCGCTGGAGGTGATCGAGCGGGTGCTCGCCGCCGCGCCCGGCATGGTCGTCGTGGACGAGGCGTACGCCGAGTTCGCCCGCACCGGCACGCCGTCGGCGCTGACGCTGCTGCCCGGCAACCCCCGGCTGATCGTGACGCGGACCATGTCCAAGGCGTTCGCGATGGCCGGCACCCGGCTCGGCTACCTCGCCGCCGACCCGGCGGTGGTCGACGCCCTGCTGCTGGTCCGCCTGCCGTACCACCTGTCGACGCTGACCCAGGCGGCGGCCCGGGTGGCGCTCGCGCACCGCGAGGAGCTGCTGAGCACGGTGGACGCGCTGCGCGCCGAGCGGGACGCTGTGGTGGACTGGCTGCGGGGACGCGGCCTGACGGTCGCCGACTCGGACGCCAACTTCGTGTTGTTCGGCAGGTTTTCCGATCGGCGGTCCGTCTGGGAGGGACTGCTGGAGCGCGGGGTGCTGATCCGGGAGACCGGGCCCGCGGGCTGGCTACGCGTGTCGGTCGGCACGCCGGAAGAGATGGCGGCGTTCCGCGCCGCGCTGGAAGGGGTCCTCGCATGACCGAGATCGACACGCGCCGCGGCCGGGTCGAGCGTACGACGAAGGAGACGTCGGTGCTGGTCGAGGTGGACCTCGACGGCACCGGGATCGTCGACGTGGCGACCGGCGTCGGGTTCTACGACCACATGCTCGCCCAGCTGGGCAAGCACGGCCTGTTCGACCTCACCGTGAAGACCGAGGGCGACCTGCACATCGACGCGCACCACACGATCGAGGACACCTCGATCGCGCTCGGCGCGGCCTTCCGCGAGGCCCTGGGCGACAAGTCGGGCATCCGGCGGTTCGGCAGCGCCTCCTGCCCGCTGGACGAGGCGCTCGCTCAGGTCACCGTCGACCTGTCCGGCCGGCCGTACCTCGTCCACACCGAGCCCGAGAGCATGGCCCCGATGATCGGGCCCGACTACGACACGACCATGACCCGGCACATCCTGGAGTCGTTCGTCGCGCAGGCGGCGGTCTGCCTCCACGTGCACGTGCCGTACGGGCGCAACGCGCACCACATCGTGGAGGCGCAGTTCAAGGCGCTCGCGCGGGCGCTGCGGGAGGCGTCGGAGCGGGACCCGAGGGCGACCGGGGTGCCCAGCACCAAGGGCGTGCTCTGATGACCTTCGCGTCCGGTGGCATGATCTTCATCGCGCTCTTCCTGATCGGCGGGGTCGTCTCCGGCATCCGGCAGGGGATCAAGCTGCTGGCGGCGATCGCCGGCGTCGGCGCGGCCCTGGCACTGACCGCGGGAGTGATGTGGTGGCAATGAGCAGGCGTGTGGTGGTGCTCGACTACGGGTCGGGCAACCTCCGGTCCGCGGAGCGGGCGCTCGCCCGGGTGGGCGCAGACGTTACGGTCACCGCCGACTTCGACGCGGCCCTGGAGGCGGACGGGCTCGTCGTCCCCGGCGTCGGGGCGTTCGCCGCCTGCATGGAGGGGCTGAAGAGCGTGCGCGGCGACCAGATCGTGGGGCGCCGCCTGTCCGGTGGCCGGCCGGTGCTCGGCATCTGTGTCGGCATGCAGATCCTGTTCGGCAAGGGCGTCGAGCACGGCGTCCACACGGAGGGCTGCGGCGAGTGGCCGGGCACGGTCGAGCGGCTCGACGCGCCCGTGCTGCCCCACATGGGCTGGAACACCGTGACCGCCCCGGAGGGCAGCGCGCTGTTCCAGGGGCTGGACGAGGCGACCCGCTTCTACTTCGTGCACTCCTACGGGGTGCGGAAGTGGCTGCTCCAGACGGGCGACGGCTTCCGCGAACCGCTGGTCACCTGGGCCGAGCACGGCGTGCCGTTCGTGGCCGCCGTCGAGAACGGGCCGCTGATGGCGACCCAGTTCCACCCGGAGAAGTCCGGGGACGCGGGCGCCCGGCTGCTGTCCAACTGGCTCAACACGCTGTGAGCGTGCGCGGCCCGCGGAATCCCGGTACGGCGGTGCGACACTGGGGAGCGGCGGCGCGCGACACGGAGAAGAACACGGCGAGGAACACGCCCAGGGACGCGGGCAGAAACATGGGCTCCGACCTGGAAACGGACATGGGCGCGGCCGGGCCCGGCTATAACCGTGACCAGAGCCCTGACCGCGGCTGTGACCAAGCCTGACCAGAGCGTGAACCAAGACCAGAGCGTGAACCAGGACCAGGGCGTGACCGGAAGACCTGAGCGGGAGGCTCGATGAGCAAGGAGCGGGCCCGCCGGAGGGCGGAGCGCGAGGCCGAGCGCGAGCGCCTCGCGGCGGCCCGCGCCGAACGCGAGGCGAGGGCCGCCAGGCGGCGCGAGCTGCGTGACAGGCTCGTCGGGCCCATCCGGACCGCGGTGCTCCCGCGGCCCGCCCGACCGGTGCGGGTCGCCCGGCAGCGGGGGTATCTCGCCCGCCGCCGCCGCACGGAGAACGGGGTCGCGGTCACGCTGTGGTTCCTCGTCCAGGCGCTCGCCTGGATCCTGTTCGAGTCGTGGATGGCCCGGCTGGGCGTCTTCCTCGGCTCGATCCTGCTGCTCCCGGTGCTCGTCACCATCGTTTTCGACCGGAGGTCATGACCAAATGTCGCTCGTATTGCTCCCAGCCGTCGACGTCGCCGACGGCCAGGCCGTACGCCTCGTGCAGGGTGAGGCGGGGACGGAGACCTCGTACGGGGACCCGCTCGCCGCCGCCCTCGCCTGGCAGGAGGCCGGCGCGGAGTGGATCCACCTGGTCGACCTCGACGCGGCGTTCGGGCGGGGAAGCAACCGCGAGCTGCTGGCCTCCGTCGTGGGCAGGCTCGACGTGCAGGTCGAGCTGTCCGGCGGGATCCGCGACGACGCCACGCTGGAGGCCGCGCTGGCCACCGGCTGCCGCCGGGTCAACATCGGCACCGCCGCGCTGGAGGACCCGGCGTGGTGCGCCAAGGCGATCGCCGAGTACGGCGACCGCATCGCGGTGGGGCTCGACGTGCGCGGCACCACGCTGGCCGCCCGCGGCTGGACGAAGGAGGGCGGCGACCTGTGGGAGGTCCTCGACCGGCTGGAGTCCGAGGGCTGCCCCCGCTACGTCGTCACCGACGTGACCAAGGACGGCACGCTGCGCGGTCCCAACCTCGACCTGCTGCGCCAGGTCTGCGCGCGGACCGACCGCCCGGTCGTCGCCAGCGGCGGCGTGTCGTCGCTCGACGACCTGCGGGCCATCGCGACGCTCGTGCCGGAGGGCGTCGAGGGTGCGATCGTGGGCAAGGCGCTGTACGCCCAGGCGTTCACGCTGCAGGAGGCGCTCGCGGCGGTGACGGCCGGATGAGCACCCCGACTCCCGCGCAGACGCCCGCACAGACGCCCGCACAGACATCGGCACAGGCGCAGGCACCGGCACAGACGCCTTCGACGCAGATGCCCGAGGGCCGGATCTCCTCCGGCGGTCCCTGGGAGGACCGGTACGGCTACGCCCGCGCGGTCGTCGCCGGGCCGCACGTTCTCGTGTCCGGCTGCACCGCCACCGTCGGCGGGGAGGTGCAGCACGTGGGCGACGCCTACCGGCAGACGCTCACCGCCTTCTCGATCGCGCTGGACGCCGTCGAGAAGGCCGGCACGACGCGGGCCGACGTGGTGCGCACCCGCATGTTCGTCGTGAACGCCGACGACTTCGACGCCGTGGGCAAGGCGCACGGGGAGATCTTCGGCGACGTGCGGCCCGCCTGCACGAGCGTGCAGATCGCCGGCCTCGTCGACCGGCGCATGCTGGTCGAGGTCGAGGTCGAGGCGTACCGGGCGGCAAGCGGCGGCGGGGGCTGAGCGATGACGGTAGCGGTGCGCATCATCCCCTGCCTGGACGTCGACGCCGGACGGGTGGTGAAGGGGGTCAACTTCGAGAACCTCAGGGACGCCGGCGACCCGGTCGAACTGGCCGCGCGGTACGACGCCGAGGGCGCCGACGAGCTGACCTTCCTCGACATCACGGCGTCCTCCGGTGAGCGGGAGACCATGCTCGACGTGGTGCGCCGTACGGCCGAGCAGGTCTTCATCCCGCTGACCGTCGGCGGCGGCGTGCGGTCGGCCGACGACGTCGACCGGCTGCTGCGCGCGGGCGCCGACAAGGTCGGCGTCAACACCGCCGCGATCGCCCGGCCGGAACTGCTGACGGAGACCTCCCGCCGGTTCGGGTCCCAGTGCATCGTGCTGTCGGTGGACGCGCGCCGGGTGGTCGACGGCCCGCCCACGCCCTCGGGGTTCGAGGTGACCACCCACGGCGGGCGCCGGGGGACCGGTATGGACGCGATCGAGTGGGCCAGGCGCGGCGAGGAGCTGGGGGTCGGGGAGATCCTGCTCAACTCGATGGACGGCGACGGCACCAAGACGGGGTACGACCTGGAGCTGCTGCGGGCCGTACGGGCCGCGGTGGGCATCCCCCTGATCGCCTCCGGCGGCGCCGGGCGGCTGGAGGACTTCCCGCCCGCGGTGGACGCCGGAGCGGACGCCGTGCTGGCCGCCTCGGTCTTCCACTTCGGCCAGCTCAAGATCCACGAGGTCAAGGATACGTTGCGGGCGGCCGGTCACCCGGTCCGCTGAACGTGCCGGCAGGCCGGGCCCTCACCGCCCGGCCTGCCCCGCACGTCTCCGATGATCATGTACCGGTCAGTCGTCGTCGATCTCCACGATGGCCGTGGGGAAGGCCGCGGGACCGGTGCCGAGCGAGGACGACGCCTGCGACTGGTACTGCCACTGCGCCTGGTAGGGGCCGTCACAGCCCTGCCCGGACACCTGGTGGTGGTAGGCGGAACCGGTATGGCCGACAGGGACGACCGTGTCGGCGAACGCTCTGGGCGCCGGTTGCACGGCCGACAGACCGATGGCGGCGAGGACCGCGAGACCGAGCGGGCTCGGGAATCGCATGGCGGGCATACTGCCTCCTGTCCTGCTGAGCTCCTTCTGCTGAACTCCTCTTGCTGAACTGGCGCGGGTACGGCGATCCGGATCGGCATCTCCAATGGTCACCGGGCGCGCTGTGGCCGTCCAGGCATTCAGCTGCAAACATGGCAATATGCGGACGAATCGGGCATAAGGGATTTGATGCCCTTTTCCCACCTTGGTGCGGAAAGATCGTCGTTTGCCGAGGCGAGGCGCGGACGCGGCCGGGTCGTAACGGTCCTGGCCGTTCCGGTCGCTCGCGCCGTGCCCGCGGCCGCCGTACGGCGGCTTCTGCGGAGACCGGTGTGAGAGCGGCCCGTAGGGGTAAAGGTAGGGGACCGGTGGCCGGACCCCACTCGACGAACGCCGGAGGAGCCGCGAGAAGGGCCGCATCAATGATCGCGGAAGGTGGCGTGTCCGACGCGGAGGGTGGCGCACCGAAGGGATGGGCCGGAGAGACGGGTCGAACGAGCAGGGCGCGGAGACGGGTGAGAAGAGGCCGGCGGAGCGAGGGCGGTTGCCCTGCCGGCCCTGCGTCGGCCCTGTGCCAGCCCTGTAGTCGCCCTGGCGTCGGCCCTGTCGGGAGAGTGTGGCCGTGCCGGAACGGGTTCCTTCACGGCCCTTGAGGGATATCGCGGCCGGGACGCCGCGACGGTCGGCTCAGGACCGGGTCAGGACGAGGTCAGAGCGGGGTCAGGACCGGGGTAGGACCGAGGTGAAGAAGGTGGCGAGCCGGCTGGCCCCGGTGTTGACCGTGTCGAACACGCCGCGGACGGCGCCCGCCGCCGCGTGGGGCTGGTTGTAGAGGTAGAAAACTACGAACGCGATGGCCGCGTACGTAAGAACCTTCTTCAACTTCATCGGGGGGGCCTCCTGCTGTCGGTTTCCCGGACGTTTGTACCCGGCGGCAGGAATGATCATAACTAGCCGCGAGGACACGAGCCCGTTCCGCTCTCATCGTGAGACGGAGGCGGGCCCGCCTCCGGGCCCCGGCGGTCAGCCCGACACGAGCGAGGTGAAGAAGGCCGAGAGCCGCTCCGCACCCGTCGTGATCCCCCCGAACAGGTTCCTGACCGCGGCGGCGGCGTTCGCGGGCTGGGTGAACAAGTAGAAGATCACAAACGCGACGGCCACATAGGTCAGGACCTTTTTGAGGTTCATCGGGGCTCCCAAACACTCATGTCTGGATCACATGCTGCCCCATATCAAGATGTTTACGTGGGAATTCCGGGCAGTTCCCACCATGCCCTGATCACAGGCCGAATCTCGCCTGCCGCAGCCGGGCGACCGCCTGGTCGTCCCCCTGGTAGGTCACCCGGGCGTGCTCCTGCCGGCCGAAGGCGAACAGCAGCAGCTCGGCCGGCTCGCCGGTGACCACGACGGCGGGCTCGGCCATGCGTCCCGTGGTCCTCGCCCCGTCCGTACGCTGGAGCACGACGCCCACGGGCGCCCCGCGCATGAAGAAGCGGGCGCCGCCTCGCAGCCGCCGCCAGAACGCATCCTGGAGGTCCTCGGGGAGGTCCCGGGGTTCCCATCCGGACTGAGCCCGGCGTACGTCCTCGTGGTGGACGAACAGCTCGACGGTGTTGACGATCTCGTCCAGCCGGGACACCAGGCCGTACGGCGTCCAGCGCGGCGGGCCGTTCCGCACGAGCCCGACCAGCTCGGGGTAGGAGTGACGCCGCGTGAGGCGCTCCTGCACGGCGGCGGTGTAGCCCGCCAGGAGCGGCAGCGCGATGCCGGGGGCCGCGTCGAGGCGGCGCTCGCGGAGGACGAGATGGGCCGTCAGGTCCTCGGTGGCCCAGCCCTCGCACAGCGTGGGCGCGCCGGGGCCGAGGTCGTCGAGCAGGTCGCAGAGCGCCGCGCGCTCCGTCTGGGCGTGAGTCACGTGATCAGCCTACGGCCGGCGCCCGGCCCGCCCCGAAGCGGAACGCCCGGAATAAACCGCTTGATCAGGATGATAGGGAGTATCTAGGACCAATGGCTTGGGCGGGCCTGGGGCCCGGGACCGATCCGGCGGTCCGCCCGCATGGGTATCGTCCCCGTCCGGGGCGCTCGCAGGGAGCGGCCCGGACGATCCCCGATCGGAAGGAAGCACACCGCGTGCCGACGAAGGAGTCTCCCGCGCGGCCCGGCAGCTCGATCATGCTCCAGGGTCTCAAGGTCCTCGGCGTGGCGATCAGGACGGAGCCGCGGATCTTCATCGGCGCGGTCCTCGCCAGCGCCCTCTACGGAGGGATGACCGTCGCGTCGTCCTGGGCGCTCGGCTGGGCGACCGACAACGCCGTGCTGCCGGCGTTCCGGGAGCACGAGGCCGCCACCGGAGGGCTCGTCGCCGCGGCGGCGCTGATCGTGGGCGTCGCGGTGCTCAAGGCCGCGGGCATCATGGGCCGCCGCATCCTGGCCGGTATCCACCAGTACCGCATGCAGGCCCACTCCCGCCGCGCGGTCACCCGCCAGTACCTGCGGCTGCCGCTCGCGTGGCACCATCGCCACCCGACCGGGCAGCTGCTGTCCAACGCGAACTCCGACGTCGAGGCGGCCTGGGCGCCGCTCGCGCCGCTGCCGATGGCGGTGGGCGTGGTCGTGATGCTCGTCACGGCCGCCGTGGCGATCGTGCTGGTCGACCCCGTCCTCGCCGTCGTCGGCTTCCTGATCTTCCCCGCCGTGGCCGTGCTCAACCTGGTCTACCAGCGCAGGCTGTCGCCGCTGGCCATGCGGGCCCAGGCGCTGCGGGCCGAGGTGAGCGAGGTCGCGCACGAGAGCTTCGACGGCGCGCTCGTCGTCAAGACCCTCGGCCGGGAGGACGCCGAGACCGTCCGGTTCCAGGCGAAGGCCGACGCGCTGCGGGACGCCAACATCGCCGTCGGCCGGGTCCGGGGCCTGTTCGACCCGCTGCTGGAGGCGCTGCCCACGCTCGGCGTGCTGGCCGTGCTGCTCGTCGGCGCGCTGCGCCTGGAGTCGGGCGGCGTCGCGGCCGGTGACCTGATCCAGGTGGCCTACCTGTTCACGCTCCTGTCGTTCCCCATCCGGGCGCTCGGCTGGGTGCTGGCCGAGCTGCCGCGCAGCGTCGTCGGCTGGACGCGGATCAGGGAGGTCCTCGACGCCACCGGCTCCATGGAGCACGGCACGGCCCGCCTGGACGCCCCCGGCCCGGCCCGGCTGGCCGCGGAGGGCGTCGGCTTCGCGTACGTCCCCGGGAGCCCGGTGCTGAAGGACGTGACCTTCACGGTCACACCGGGCCGCACGACCGCGATCGTCGGCCCGACCGGCGCCGGCAAGTCGACCCTCACCCAGTTGCTCGCGCGGCTCGTCGACCCCGGTGAGGGCGTCGTACGGGTCGACGGGGTCGACCTGCGCGACGCGGCCAGGGGGGAGGTCAGCCGGTCGGTGGCGCTCGTCCCGCAGCAGACGTTCCTGTTCGACGACACCGTGCGCGGCAACGTCACCCTCGGCGAGGCCGTCCCGGACGAGCGGGTCTGGGCCGCGCTGCGCCTCGCGCAGGCCGACGGCTTCGTCAGCGGGCTGCCGTCGGGCCTCGACACCCGGATCGGCGAGCGCGGCGCGACGCTGTCCGGCGGGCAGCGGCAGCGCCTCGCGCTGGCCCGCGCCCTGGTGCGCGAGCCCCGGCTGCTGATCCTCGACGACGCCACGTCCAGCGTCGACCCGCAGGTCGAGAAGCGCATCCTGTACGGCCTGCGCGACGGCGCCGCCGAGGCCACGGTGATCGTGGTCGCCTACCGGATGGCCACGATCGCCCTCGCCGACGAGGTCGTCTACCTGGAGCAGGGCGTGGTCGCCGACCAGGGCGCGCACGAGGAACTGCTGGCCCGCTGCGCGGGCTACCGCGCCCTCGTCACCGCGTACGAGCGCGAGGAGGCCGAACGGGCCGCGCTCGACAGCGGTGAGGAGGTCGTGGCGTGACGAACCTTCCACGGCGCGCAGTGAGGCTTTCGGTGAGGTTTTCAGTGAGGCTTTCAGCGAGGAGTGTGACCCGGTGACCGCCGTCACGGACACGGGGAAGACCGGCGGGAAGACCGGCGCGGAGACCGGGGAGGCCTCCGCGCTGCGGTCGGCGGAGCGCGGGGCGGTGGAGACGCTCAGGCAGGGCCTGCGGCTGTCGCCGGAGTTCCGCCGCGGGATCGCCGGGACCCTGGCGCTGGCCGTGCTGGCCACGCTGGGCAAGGTCGTCGTGCCGGTCGCCGTGCAGCAGGTGATCGACCGGGGCCTCGGGCAGGGCGCGCCCGACGTGCCGTTCATCCGCGACGCCGTCGCCCTGTGCGCGGTCGCGGTGGCGCTGACCGCGGTGTGCGGCTACCTGATGAACGTGCGGCTCTACCGCTCCACGGAGTCGGGCCTGGCCACCCTGCGCGGCAAGGGCTTCCGGCACGTGCACGACCTGTCGGTGCTCACGCAGAACAGCGAGCGGCGCGGCGGCCTGGTCTCCCGGGTCACCGGCGACGTCGACCAGATCAGCGCCTTCATGCAGTGGGGCGGGCTGATGGTCATCGTGTCCGTCGGCCAGCTGCTGGTCGCGACCGTGCTCATGGCCGTCTACTCCTGGCAGCTCACGCTGCTGGTGTGGGCCTGCTTCCTGCCGGTGATGCTGGCGCTGCCGAGGTTCCAGCGCCTGGTGGCCAGGGCGTACACCCGGGTGCGCGAGCGGGCCGGCGACGTGCTCGCCGCCGTCAGCGAGTCGGTCGTCGGCAGCGGCGTGATCCGCGCGTACGGCTCGGAGGACCGCACCGCCGAGCGGATCGACCGGGCGGTGGACGGGATGCGCGCGGCGCAGACCCGGGCCCAGAAGATCGTCGGCTTCACGTTCCCGACCACCGAGCTGGTCGCCTCGGCCGCCGTCGCGCTGGTGGTCGTCGCCGGGGTCGAGCTGGGCGTCGCCGGGTCCATCACGGCGGGCCGGCTCATCGCGTTCCTGTTCCTCATCACGCTGTTCGTCAGCCCCCTGCAGACCGCGACCGAGGTGCTGAACGAGGCGCAGAACGCGATCGCGGGCTGGCGCCGCATCCTCGGCGTGCTCGACACCCCGGCCGACGTGGCCGACCCGGAGAACGGCGCGACGCTGCCGCGCGGCCCGATCACGGTCCGCTTCGAGGGCGTCGGCTTCGCGTACCCGGGGGGGCCGCCCGTCCTGCACGAGGTGTCGGCCGAGATCGCCCCGCGCACGCGGGTCGCGGTGGTGGGGGAGACCGGCTCGGGCAAGACGACGTTCGCCAAACTCCTCACCCGGCTCATGGACCCGACCTCCGGCAGGATCACGGTGGACGGGGTCGACCTGCGCGAGGTCGGCTTCGCCTCCCTGAGGGAGCGGATCGTCATGGTCCCGCAGGACGGCTTCCTGTTCGACTCGACCCTCGCCGGCAACATCCGGTTCGGGCGTCCCTCCGCCACCGACGAGGAGATCACGCGGGCGCTGACCGAGCTCGGCCTGGCCGACTGGCTCGACGGCCTCCCGGCCGGTCTGGACACCCCCGTCGGGCAGCGCGGCGAGTCGCTGTCGGCCGGTGAGCGGCAGCTGGTCGCGCTGGCCCGGGCCTACCTCGCCGATCCCGACCTGCTGCTGCTCGACGAGGCCACCTCCGCCGTGGACCCCGCCACCGAGGTGCGGCTCGCCCGGGCGCTCGACGGGGTGACCCGGGGCCGTACGGCGGTCTCGATCGCCCATCGCCTGTCCACCGCCGAGGCGGCCGACGAGATCCTGGTGTTCGAGCACGGCCGGATCGTCCAGCGCGGCCCCCACGCCGTGCTCGCCGCCCAGCCCGGCGTGTACGCGGACCTCTACGCGTCGTGGACCACCGCCACCACCGTCCGGTGACACCGGGGGAGGGCTTGCGGGGAGCGGCGGCGGGACGGCAGGGAGCGGCGGCGGGGGCGGCGGGGCGCTGCGGCACAATTGGCCACATGGCCCTCGACCCGAAGATCGCCGACCGGCTCAAGCGCACCCCGGACGGCCTGGTGCCCGCGATCGTCCAGCAGCACGACACCGGGGAGGTGCTGATGCTCGCCTGGATGGACGACGAGGCGCTGCACCGCACGCTCACCACCGGCCGGGCGACCTACTGGTCCCGCAGCCGGGGGGAGTACTGGGTGAAGGGCGACACCTCCGGCCACGTGCAGTGGGTCAGGCACGTCGCGCTCGACTGCGACGGCGACACGGTCCTGCTGAAGGTCGACCAGGTGGGGGCCGCCTGCCACACCGGTGACCGCACCTGCTTCGACGCCGACGTCCTCGACGTGACCGGCGCGCCGTGACCGCTCCCACCCCCGTTCCCGCCGCCGCGCCCGGCCGGGCCGGGTCTCCGGCGGGGCGCTCGCTGCTCGTCTGGCTCGCCGCCTGCGCCGCCGGCGGCGGCCTCGCGCTGCTCGCCGCGGGCAGGCGGTGGGTGACGCTCGGCGCCGCCGGGGGACCCGGGGGAGCGGGGCAGGACGGCCTCACGGGCGGCGACCTGGTCGCCTGGCTCTCACCCGCCGCGCTGGCCGCGCTCGCCGCCGCGGTGGCCGTACTGGCGGCGAGGGGGATCGGGCGGCGGCTGATCGGAGGCGTCGTCGCCCTGCTCGGCGCGGCGGTCGCGGGCGGAGCCTGGGACGGCACCCGCGACGCGACGGTCGCCGCCGCGGCCCGCGCGCACGCGACGGCGGCGACGGTCTCCGGCGCCGCGATCCCGGTGGAGTCGCGCGCCTGGGTCTGGCCGCTGCTCGCCGCCGCGGGCGGGCTCGTCCTGCTCGGGTCCGGGGTGGTGGCGGCGGCGCGCGGCGCGCGCTGGCCCGGCATGTCGGGCAGGTACGAACGGGACGCCGGTCACGCCCGCACGGAGCCGGGACGGGCTGCCGCGCGTGACGCCGACCGCGCCCTGTGGGACGCGCTCGACGAGGGGGAGGACCCCACCGACGATCGGGGGCGCTGAGCCTTTTCGCCCGGGGTGCGAAGAGCCGGAGTTGTTGGACCGTTCCCACCTCAGATTACAAATTGTCCACAAACCCGGTTTCTGCTCTGACCGGTCGCCCGGCTGTCGATAGGCTTCGCGGCGACTTCGTTGATCGCTACAGGAGACCGGATGAGCCACGGGTACCTGCCGGGTGACTCGGGCGGCTACGGCCACCCGCCCGGCGCGGGCGGCGTGCCGCCGGTCTCCGGCTATGGCCACGGGTACGGCTATCCGCCACCGCCCCCTCCGTACGGGTACCACCAACCCCATGGTCCCCGTACGAACGGCATGGCCGTCGCGTCGCTCGTTCTCGGCGTTCTCGGCCTGCTCTTCTGCGGGATCCCCGGGATCGCCGGCGTCATCTGTGGTCACATCGCGTTGCACCAGACGAGGCGGACGGGCGAACAGGGGCGGGGCCTTGCGATCGCCGGGCTGATCCTGTCCTACGCCGGCGCCTCCGTCTGGCTCCTGTACGCGATCGGGCTGGGTCTGCTGGCGGCGCTGAGCGTCACGAGCATCGCCGGTTAGCCCCCACCCCGGGTCTCCCTCCCCTTCGCTCTCCTTCTTCTCCCACTTTCGCTGGAGCATCACATGTCCTACGGCAACGACCCGTACAACCAGGGTGGTTACCCCCCTCAGCAGCCTCCCCAGCAGCCCGGCCCGCAGGGCGGGTACCCGTCCCAGGGCGGCTACCCCCCGCCGCCGCAGGGCTCCTACCCCGCGCCCCCGCAGGGCGGCCAGTACGGCGGCGGCCAGTACGGCGCCGGCGCGTACGGCCAGCCCTCCGGCGGCTACGGCGGCCCCGAGCTCGCCCACTGGGGCCTGCGCGTCGGTGCGTACCTGATCGACGCCCTGATCGTCGGCATCCCGTCCGGCATCCTCTACACCATCGGCGGCTCCATGACCGCCAGCTCCCTCGAGGTGGACCCGAACACGGGGCAGCTCACCTCGACGGGCGGCAGCGGGATCGGCATGATCATCTACCTCCTGGGCTTCGCCGTCGCGATCGGCCTCGGCCTGTGGCTGAAGTACCAGGAGGGCACCACCGGTCAGACGGTGGGCAAGAAGGTCGTCGGCATCAAGACGGTCAAGGAGCAGACGGGCGAGTACATCGGCTTCGGCATGGCCTTCGTCCGCTACCTCTGCCACATCATCGACGGCCTGCCCTGCTACATCGGCTTCCTCTGGCCGCTGTGGGACGCCAAGCGGCAGACCTTCGCCGACAAGATCGTCGGCACCGTGGTCGTGCGCGCCTGAGCGATAGGCTGAGCACGTGGACGTGACCGGACGGCGCGCGTGGGACCGGATTCGGTCGCTGCGCGCGCCGTCCGGCGCCGCGGCAGGTCTCGCCGCGGCGGTGGCGTACCTGGCGGTGGTCGACCCGCACGAGCCGGGTCACTACCCCGTCTGTCCCTTCTACTACCTCACCGGCCTGTACTGTCCGGGCTGCGGCGCCCTGCGCGCCGTGCACGATCTCGCGCACGCCGACCTCGCCGGGGCGGCGCGCATGAACCTTCTCTTTGTCGTTTGCGTTCCTGTCGTGATCGCGGCATGGGCCAGGTGGACGTTACGATCATGGCAGGGGCGGCCCGTGGGCCCGGGCGCCGCACGCCCCGTCTACCTGTGGGGACTGATCGTCGTCGCGGCCGTCTTCTGGGTAGTGCGTAATACGCCTTTCGGGCATTTCCTCGCTCCGTGACGCGACCCTGTGGCCGATCGACGCGAGACGGGCCGATACCATCGCAGGGCAGGACACGCAGAGCAGCCGACGAGAGCAGCCGACCGGAGGGACCCTTGCGCGTGAGCGAGCGGACAGGTGATTCGCGCGAGCTCCGAGCCGAAGGCGAGGAGGACGCGTGAGTGTTCTTGAGGACATCATCGTGGGCGTGCGGGAGGACCTCGAGGAGCGGCAGCGCGACGTGCCGATCGAGGAGCTCAAGCGCATCGCCGCCCGCGCCCCCGAGCCCCGGGACGCCTACGCCGCGCTCGGCGGCGACCGGGTCTCCGTGATCGCCGAAGTGAAGAGGTCGAGCCCGTCCAAGGGCGCGCTCGCCGCCATCGCCGACCCCGCCGCGCTCGCCGCCGACTACGAGGAGGGCGGCGCGCACGTCATCAGCGTGCTGACCGAGCGGCGCAGGTTCGGCGGCACGCTCGCCGACCTCGCGGCGGTGCGGGCCGCGGTCGACGTGCCCGTCCTGCGCAAGGACTTCATCGTCACCTCCTACCAGCTGTGGGAGGCCAGGGCGCACGGCGCCGACCTCGCCCTGCTGATCGTGGCGGCCCTCGACCAGCAGGCGCTCGTCTCGCTGATCGAGCGGGCCGAGTCGATCGGGCTCTGCCCGCTCGTCGAGGTGCACACCGAGGAGGAGCTGATTCGCGCGGTGGACGCCGGCGCGAAGGTCATCGGTGTCAACGCCCGCGACCTGAAGACGCTGCAGGTGGACCGAGAGGTGTTCGCCAGGCTCGCGCCCAAGGTGCCGGACGGCATCATCAAGATCGCGGAGTCGGGGGTGCGCGGGCCGCACGACCTGCTCGCGTACGCGCGGGCGGGGGCCGACGCGGTGCTGGTGGGCGAGAGCCTGGTCACCGGCAGGGACCCCAAGGCCGCGGTCAACGACCTGGTGACCGCCGGCGCGCACCCGGCCTCCCGGCAGGACAGCGGCTCCGAGAGGCACCCGTGAACGACAGCACCGCAGAAGGAGGCCGAGTGACCTCGACGGATGGAACCCTCATCACCCCCGCCGACCTGGCGGGGGGCGGTGTCGGCGGCAACGATCCGGACGTCCAGGGCAAGTTCGGCATATTCGGCGGCCGGTACGTGCCGGAGGCGCTCATCCCGGCCCTCGACGAGGTGGCCGCCGAGTACGAGAAGGCCAAGACCGATCTCGACTTCGTCCGCGAGTTCGACCACCTGCTGCGCACGTACGCGGGCCGTCCCACGACGCTGACCGAGGTGCCGCGCTTCGCCGGGCACGCGGGCGGCGCCCGGATCCTGCTCAAGCGCGAGGACCTCACCCACACCGGCGCCCACAAGATCAACAACGTGCTCGGCCAGGCGCTGCTGACCAAGCGGCTGGGCAAGCGGCGGGTCATCGCGGAGACCGGGGCGGGCCAGCACGGCGTCGCCACGGCCACCGCGGCGGCGCTCATGGGCCTGGAGTGCGTCATCTACATGGGCGCCGTCGACTGCGAGCGCCAGGCGCTCAACGTCGCCAGGATGAAGCTCCTCGGCGCGACGGTCGTCCCGGTCACCAACGGCAGCCAGACCCTCAAGGACGCCATCAACGAGGCGTTCCGCGACTGGGTCACCAACGTGGAGCACACCCACTACCTGTTCGGCACGGTCGCCGGGCCGCACCCGTTCCCCGAGATCGTCCGGGACTTCGCCCGGATCATCGGAGTCGAGGCGCGCCGCCAGGTGCAGGAGCTCGTGGGCCGTCTGCCCGACGCGGTCTGCGCCGCCGTCGGCGGCGGGTCGAACGCCATCGGTCTCTTCCACGCCTTCATCCCCGACGAGGGGGTCCGGCTGTACGGCTACGAGGCCGGCGGGCGGGGCGCGGAGACCGGCGAGCACGCGCTCACCCTCACCCAGGGCAGCGTCGGCGTGCTGCACGGCGCCCGCACCTATGTCCTGCAGGACGACGAGGGCCAGACGATCGAGTCGCACTCGATCTCCGCCGGTCTCGACTACCCCGGCGTGGGCCCCGAGCACGCGTGGCTTAAGGACAGCGGCCGCGCCACCTACGAGGGCGTGACCGACGAGGAGGCCATGGAGGCCTTCGCCCTGCTCGCGCGCACCGAGGGCATCATCCCGGCCATCGAGTCCTCCCACGCGCTCGCGGGCGCGCTGCGGCTCGGCCGCGAGCTCGGCCCGGACGCCGTGATCCTGGTGAACCTCTCGGGACGCGGCGACAAGGACATGGGCACCGCCATGAAGTACTTCAACCTCTGATCCAGCATCGATAGGGCATCCGATGACGACACTCCAGGCGGTGTTCGACAAGGCACGCGCCGAGGACAGGGCCGCGCTCGTCGGCTACCTGCCGGCCGGCTTCCCGACCAAGGACGGCGCGGTGAGGGCCGCGACTGCGATGGTCGAGGCCGGCTGCGACGTGATCGAGATCGGCCTGCCGTACTCCGATCCGCTGATGGACGGCCCGACGATCCAGGACGCGGTGCACCGGTCGCTGGAGAACGGGACCCGCATCGCCGACGTGCTGCGCACCGTCGAGGGCGTCGCGAAGTCCGGGGCCGCGACGCTGGTCATGACGTACTGGAACCCGATCGACCGCTACGGCGCCGAGCGCTTCGCCCGGGACCTCGCCTCGGCGGGCGGCGTGGGGACCATCACGCCGGACCTGACGCCCGAGGAGTCCGGGCCCTGGCTCGACGCGAGCCGGGAGTCCGGCCTCGGCACGGTCTTCCTCGTCGCGCCCAGCTCGCCCGACGAGCGCATCGCCCGGGTCGCCGCCTGCTGCACCGGTTTCGTGTACGCGGCCTCGCTGATGGGCGTGACCGGTGCCCGGGAGTCCGTCAGCTCGGCGGCCGAGGGACTGGTCAAGAAGACCAAGGCCCACACGGCGCTGCCGGTCTGCGTCGGTCTCGGCGTCGGGAACGGCGCCCAGGCCGCCGAGGTCGCGTCGTACGCCGACGGGGTCATCGTGGGGTCGGCCTTCATCCGGCGCCTGCTCGACGCGCCGGACGAGAAGTCCGGTCTCGTGGCGGTACGCGAACTCGCGGAGGAACTCGCCAGGGGTGTCCGGCGCTGAGCCGGATCTCCGGCTTTCTCCCCCCGGTACCGCCGCGAACAGCGGAAACGCCACCGCTTACCATGCTCTTATCCCGCACATGGTGAGGTTGGGTCCCGGTACTGTTCAGTCGGTGTTGCCTACCGGGCGAGGAGTCCCTGATGGTTCAGTTGGCATCCGGCGCTCAGGTCTCCGGCCGGTTACCGTCCGAGAGACCGGCGCACTCCTGGGTCACGACCGCTGCGCGCGTCGTGCTGGCGGCCGTACTGATCGTCGCCGGCGCGCTCAAGATCGGCGCGCCCGCTCTGTCGGTGCAGGCGGTGCTCGCCTACCAGCTGCTGCCGGAATCCCTGGCGCAGGTCGTCGGGTACGGCCTGCCCGTCGTGGAGATCATCACGGGCCTGCTGCTGCTCGTCGGCCTGTTCACCCGGGTGGCGGCGGGAGCCGGCGGCGTGCTGATGGTGGCGTTCGTCGTCGGCATCGGGTCCGCGTGGGCCAGAGGGCTGCGCATCGACTGCGGCTGCTTCGGCGGCGACGGCACCCTCGCCGCGGGCCAGGACCCGAACTACTTCTGGGAACTGGTGCGTGACATCGGGCTGCTCGCCTGCGCGGCGTGGATCGTCGTGAAGCCGGTGAGCCGCCTGTCGCTGGACTCGGCTCTGGGTTTCGGGGGAGCCCGGGAGCCGGTGGACGAGGACGGTCAGGACGAGGGCCGGGACGACCGCGCCTGACACGCAGGACCGCGGTCCGGCTCTGGGTCCGGCCGCGGTGACAGCAGGGGGGAAGGTTCGTGAGCAAGCGGACGAGTGAGGCGGCCAAGGCGCGCATCGCGGCGCAGCGGGAGGCCCTGCGCAAGCAGGATCAGCGCAGGCGCGTCACGATGATCGCCACCATCGTGGTGGTCGTCGTGGTCGCGGCCGCCTTCGTCGTGTGGTCGGTGCGGCAGGGCGCCTCGGAGAAGGTCACCGGCGGCCTCGCCGCCGCGACCGTGCAGGAGGACGGGACCGTGGTGATGGCCCAGCCGGGGGTCACCACGCCGGTGGTCGACGTGTACGAGGACTTCCAGTGTCCCGCGTGCAAGCAGTTCGAGGAGACCAGCGGCGCCACGCTGAAGAACCTGGCCGCCGAGGGCAAGGCGAAGGTCGCCTACCACGTGATCACGATCTTCACGCAGGAGCCGACCAAGAGCAACTCGCTGCGCGCGGCCTCGGCCGCACGGTGCGTCACGGACGGCCGGCAGTGGCTGGCGTTCCACGACAAGCTCTACAAGAACCAGCCGAGCGAGACCTCCAGCGGGTTCTCCGTGGACCAGCTGATCACGTGGGGCAAGGAGGCGGGCGTGACCTCCTCCGGCTTCGACGACTGCGTGCGCAAGCAGGGCAACGTCGCGGCACACCAGGCGTACACGCAGCAGGTCATGACCACGCAGAAGCTGAGCGGCACGCCGACGGTCAAGATCAACGGCAAGGAGATCGACAGCAAGGTCGCGTTCGTGCCGAGCGATCTGCGCGACGCCGTGGTGAACGCCGCCAAGAGCTGACCCGGGCGCAGGCCGAGCCGGACGACCGGACCGTCCCGCGCGCCGCCATCCGGGCCGCGAGGCCCGCCGGACCCGTTCCAGGGTGCGTCCCGGCGGGTCGGCGGGGTTCCGGCCGAGAGCCTCAGCCTCGGTGGGCCGGACGGTAGGACAGGCGGTCCATGCCCACCCGGAGGCGGTGCTGGACCTCCACGATCGCGAGGTGCATGGTCTCCGCCTCGGCCTGGGCGTGCACGGGCTGCCCGTTCACGTCGAGGACCGCCCGCGCGGCGCACCGTTCTCCCGGGCTGAGCGACGGACTGTAGGCGAGGTTGACCCTGGCGTAGAGGATCGGCCTGGCGGTGAACCTGGACACCGACGCGATGCGCTCCCGCGCCTCGGTGACCGCTCCCGCGGGCACCTGCCCGCTCGTCTCCACCGTGACCGCTTCGGGCGTGAGTGTGTCGTTCATGATCGGAGTCTGCCCATTCCGGCCGCCGGCTCACCAGGGACCTGTGGTATCGGACGACGGCCCGTGCGTCGCCTTCCGAAGGGCCGGACGCCTCTACCGCACCTGACACGGGTTTCGCCGCCGCCTGGCGGGTCAGCATTCCGGCATGCCCCGCGACGACCGTTCCGCCCCTCGCTCCGCGCCGATCACCGGCCCCCGGCAGGACGTCGCCGCACGGATCCACCAGGCGATGGTGGCCTTCGCGGCGGGCGACGCGCTCGGCGTGCCGTGGGAGGGGCGCGGGCCGGAGCGGATCGACCCCGAGGAGGTCGTCCGGCTTCCCGCCCCGGACCGGGGATGGCCGCGCGGGTCGACCTCGGACGACACGGCGCAGATGGTGCTGGTCGCACGCTGCCTGGCCGACACCGGCGGCCGCCCCACCTCGCTGGAGTTCCTGACCCGGCTCGCCGAGGCGGCGCCGGCCGTACGCGGCCTCGGACCCACCACGCGGCACGCCCTGGCGCACTTCCACGCCACGGGTGAGCCGCCCGCCCCCTCGGCGGGAGACCGGCCGACCAACGGCGCGGCGATGCGCGTCGCCCCGATCGGCTGGGCCGTTCCGACCGACCGGCCCGGCCTGCGCCGCCGGCTCTGCGAGGTCGTCTCCGCCGCGACGCACCGGGCGCCGGCGGCCGTGGCGGCGGCCCGCGTCATCGCGGCGATGGCGTCGCACGCGCTGGAGGGGGAGAGCGTGCCCGCCCTGCTGGAGGTGGCCGCGGACGAGGCCCGCCGGGCGGACGAGCACGTCCCGCCGACGCCGGCGGACGCCGTGGTGGATGCCGTGGTGGACGCCGCTTATGGACGGTGGACGCCCCCGTCCGAGGGCGTCTCGCTGGACGCCGTCGAGACCGTCGCCGCGGTGGTCCACGTGCTGCGAGAGGCTCCCGCCCTCGCCGCCGCGCTGCCGTACGCCGTGTCCCTGGGCGGCGACACCGACACGGTCGCCGCGCTCGTCGGCGGGGTCCTCGGCGCCCGGGAACCGGAGGGGGTGGCCGCGCTCGACTGGCTCGGGCCGGTGGACCTCGGCGAGTATCCCGCGCTGCCGGACCTCGCGGCCCGCCTGGCCGCCCTCCGCGCGGCTCCGCCGCCGCCCGGATGACCCGCCCCCAGGGGGCCGGAGCACGTCCTGGTACCGATGAACGCGGCGGGCACCGGACTCGCCCTCTCTTGCGGTAACGTCACGTTACATGCCCCTCCTCGCCTCGATTCCCAGCCCGTCACAGGGGGTCTGGAATCTCGGACCGATTCCGATCCGCGCGTACGCCCTGTGCATCGTGCTCGGCGTCGTCGTCGCCGTCTGGATCGGCGAACGCCGCTGGCGCGCCCGCGGCGGTGCTCCCGGGACGGTCACCGACCTCGCGGTCTGGGCCGTGCCGTTCGGCCTCGTCGGCGGACGTCTCTACCACGTCATCACCGACTGGCAGATCTACTTCGGCTCCGACGCGCCCAAGCGGCCGATCGACGCCCTGTTCATCTGGGAGGGCGGCCTCGGCATCTGGGGCGCGATCGCGCTCGGCGCGCTCGGCGTCTGGATCGCCTGCCGCCGCCGCGGCATCTCCTTCACCGCCGTGGCCGACACCCTCGCCCCCGGCGTGGCCGTGGCCCAGGCCATCGGCCGGTGGGGCAACTACTTCAACCAGGAGCTCTTCGGCGGCCCCACCGACCTGCCGTGGGGACTGGAGATCGAGCCGGGCCACCCGGGCACCGTCCCCGGCGCGACCACCTACCACCCGACCTTCCTGTACGAGTCGCTGTGGGACCTGGCGCTCGCCGGCGTGCTGATCCTGGCCGCCCGCCGCTTCGGCCTCCGCCACGGCCGGGTGTTCGCGCTGTACGTCGCGGGCTACACCCTGGGCCGGTTCTGGATCGAGGGGCTGCGGGTCGACCCCGCGCACGAGATCCTCGGGCTGCGCCTGAACCAGTGGACCTCGATCGTCATCTTCCTGTGCGCCGTCGCGTACCTGGTGCTGTCCCGCAACCGGACGGGCGAGGAGCCGGTCGGCGTCTTCGCGGGGGACGGCGAGGACGCCGACCCCGCCCACCGGCGGGACCAGGCCGACGAGCCCGAGCTCGGCGGCGGGGAGGCCGGGAGCCTGCCCGCGGCCCACGAGGACACACCGGAGACGGGCGGCCCGGCCGGCTCCGCCTCCGCGGGTTCCGACGACGCTCCGGCGGACTCCGGTGAGGGGGACAGGGCGCCGGCGGGCGCCGGCGCCACGGGCGACGGCGGGACCATGCCGGAACCGGAGGCCGGGCGGCGATGACCGAGGCCAGGACGGGGGCACGGGCCGAGGCACACCACCAGCACAGGGACGTCACCGGCGGATGGCTGCGGCCCGCGGTGTTCGGCGCGATGGACGGACTGGTGTCCAACTTCGCGCTCATCGCGGGCGTCGCCGGCGGCACCGCCGAGACCAGGATCATCGCCCTCGCCGGCATCGCCGGCCTCGCCGCCGGAGCCTTCTCCATGGCGGGCGGCGAGTACGTGTCGGTCGCCAGCCAGCGCGAGCTGGCCGAGGCGGAGATCGACGTGGAGCGGCGGGAGCTGGAGCGGCACCCCGAGGCCGAGGAGGCCGAGCTGGCCCAGATGTACGTCCAGCGGGGCGTGGATCCGGAGACCGCCAGGGAGGTCGCCCGCCAGATCTCCCGCGACCCGGAGGAGGCGCTCGCCGTCCACACGCGGGCCGAATTGGGTGTGGACCCCGGCGACCTGCCCTCACCGCTGCTCGCCGCCGGATCCTCGTTCTTATCGTTCGCCTTCGGCGCCCTGGTCCCGCTCCTGCCGTACCTGATCGGCGCGCGGAGCCTGTGGATCTCGGCCGCCGCGTCGATGGTGGCGCTGTTCGTCGCCGGCGCGGTGGTCTCGCGCGTGACGGCCAGAAGCTGGTGGTTCAGCGGTCTCCGCCAGCTCGTGGTGGGCGCCGTGGCGGCGGCGCTGACCTGGGGACTGGGGTCGCTGATAGGAACCGGCGGTCTATGACCAAGCGCAAGCGCCGGTCGTCCGCGACGGCCGAGCGCTGGGCCGGACCCACCCTCACCGAGCTCGGGCTGGACGACCGGCAGCAGCGCGTGTTCGTGTGGTCCGTGACCGCCGCGGGCGTCCTGGTGATCGCCCTGGTGCTGACGCTGGTGGTCAACGCGCTGGGCGGAGGCGGACCCGCGGTGCCGACGGGGGCGTCGGCGGACATCGCGGGGCAGGGACTGCCGTCGTCCTTCCAGTCCTGGCCGTCCCTGAAGGAGTTCGCCCCGATCGCGGACCGCAAGGCGGACTCCGCGCCGCTGAGCGTCCAGGAGGTGTTCGGCGCCCGGACGCTCAGCGCGGGAAAGGTCACGCTGCGCCGCCTCACCAGCCGTCCCGACCAGGCCTGCGGGGGAGCGGTGTGGGGCGCCGACCTCGTCGACGCCCTCGCGGAGGCCGGGTGCACCCAGGCCGTCCGCGGCCTGTACGCCACGGCGGACGGGGTCTATATGGCGCAGTACACGCTGTTCAACCTGTCGTCCGTCGCCGCCGCCGAGTCGCTGGCGACGTCGCTGGCGACGCTCTACCGCGGCTCCTGGGTGCAGCCGCTCGAATCCCCCCGGGCGAAGTTCGGCGCCTACAGCGAGGCGAGCGCCCAGGTCATGGGCCACTACCTCGGCGTGGCCTGGATCGGCAGGACCGACGGCGCGGAGCCGGGGGAGACCGACGACTTCGTCATGCTC
The DNA here is from genome assembly GCF_014161385.1 of Microbispora sp. H10670. Classification (NCBI taxonomy): domain Bacteria; kingdom Bacillati; phylum Actinomycetota; class Actinomycetes; order Streptosporangiales; family Streptosporangiaceae; genus Microbispora; species Microbispora sp. H10670. The sequence goes on from NZ_JABBWW010000024.1 coordinate 71,620, forward strand.
GGCCTGGCCGTGCGGGAGGCCGAGAGAGCGGTCTTCCGCCGGGTGGTCGCGGTCGCTGGCGTGCCGTCGGACCCCGCCCAGCCGCCGGGCCCGGCCGACACCGCCCAGCCCGCGGAAGACCCGCCGTCCGATCCCGGCGCCTCTCCGGCCTCGTCCGCGAACACGGCCCCTTCTGCGAACACGGCCGCGCCGTCGCCGTCCGTCCCGGCCGCCCGGTAGCAGGTCACCGGGCCGCCCGCCCGTCAGCGCCGGGCAGGCCTGACCGGAGCCCCGGGAGCGTGCCCGGTTCCCCCGCTGGGAGGGGGTGGCCGAGCCGGACGGGAGGGGCGTGTGCCCCCGGCTGACCACGGGCCGAGGACGACCTCGGGCGGCCGATCCTCAGGCCGGGGCGGGGGCGGTGATCTCCGCCGTCAGCTGCGCGAGGCGGTGGAGCGGGAGTTCGAGGGGGGTCGCGTCGCCGGCCCAGGGAGCGGCCTCCTCGACGGCGGCCCTGGCCTGCCGCTTGGTGAGCCCGGCCGTCCCGCCGTGCCCGGCGGTCGCGCCGTGCCCGGGGGCCCCGGCGTGCTCGGGCGGTGTGGTGTGTCCGGGCGTCGTGGTGAGGCCGGTCCTGGTGAGCGCCTCCCGCCAGGTGTTGGCGAGCTTCCCGTGCGCGCTGTCCAGGATCGCGCGGACGATCCGGTCCGGCCCGACCTCCGGCGGCGCGAGCCGTACGGCGTCGAGGACACGGCCCTCGACGGTGAGTTCGTAGACCGGAGCGAGCAACGCGGCCAGCGCGGGCAGCCCGGCGACCGGGGCGGCGGTGAGCACCCGCACGTGCGAGGCCCGGGTCGCGAGCAGCAGGCGGGGCAGGGCCGCCTCCAGCCCGGCCGGCACCGCGATCACCACCCGCCGCGGGTCGGCGGCGTACGGCTTGGCCAGCAGCGTGGCGAGCCGGGTGCGGGGCACCTGCGGCAGCAGGCCGCGCGGCCAGTCCCCGGCGAGCAGGTCCGGCCCGAAGGCGGTCACCGCCGCCTCGTCCGCCGCGCCGTCCACCCCCGTACCGGCCGTGCTGTCCGTCCCCGTACCGGCCGTCCTGCCGGCCGCGCTGTCCACGGCCGTCGCCTGGGCCGCCGCCTGGGCCGCGGCCTTGCCGGGGCGCCCGGCGGACTCCACGGCCTGGGGGCCCTGCGTGTAGATTGCCGTGGCGAGGCGGTCGAGTCGCGCGGCGATCGCCGGCCAGGTCTTCGTGGTGGGACGCAGCACGTACAGGTCCGCCGCGCTGCCGATCGCCTCCGCCCCGTAATACCGGTTGAAGTGCGGAAATATCGCCTCATGCAGCAGGTTGAGGTCGACAAGAGCCTTCTGCACCTTCAGCGCGAGCATCGGGGTGCGCTCGGAGGCGCCGTAGGCCAGGAGGATGCGTCCCCGCTCGCGGTCGCGCAGGCCCTCGGCGGCGCGGGCGGCGAACAGCCCGATCCCGTCCGGCGTGTACGGCGGGTCGGTGATCGCGAGGTCGGCCCAGCCGCGCAGCGACGGCGGCAGGCCGAGACGCAGGTCGGCCCACCGGGTGCGTACCCCGAGGTCCTGGGCGTCGACGAACTCCAGGATGCGGTCGTCGATGTCGGCCACCGCCACCTCGACCTCCGGGTGGACCATCCGCACGGCCAGCGAGGTCAGGTCGTGGTCGCCGACGCACAGCAGGCGGGAGCCGGGCAGCCAGAACCGCCGCCCCAGCAGGAGGGCGCGGCGCAGCACGGTCTCGGCGGTCGCGGAGACGTGGTCGAGCGCGTGCCGGCCCCGGGGAGCCTCGGCGATCAGCCGCTCCAGACGGGCGAGGGTTTCGGCGTGTTCCGGCACCATTTCGGACACCGGATTCCCGAGATCGGAAATTTCCGGCTCGACCCCGGCGTTGTAGCGGTTGACCTGATCCATGGGTATCCGGACACGGTCGCCGCTGTGCTCAAGGGGGAGCGCCCGCAGCAGCGACTCGATCGTCCGCCGTGGCGTCGCGGTCTCCCGTACCAGGTCGGACAGGGTCCACCAGCGGCCGCCCGCCAGGAGCGCCAGTGCTCCGCGCAGGCGCAGGCCGTCCACGCCGGCCTCCGCCAGCAGTTCGTCGATCGCCTCATGACCACCCATGCGCAAACCCTATCGAGGCCCTGTTCACCACGCTGACCTGTGAAGGTTCGCGAAGCAGACCGGGGGGGCACTATTCCGGCAGCGTGTTGTAATCTCTAAGCACCACAACCGCAGCAGGGCCAGCGTCGTCCCTCTGTTCCACGCAGAAGTTGACGACGGGAGTGACTACATGCCTGCTGCCCGCCTTGGCCTTCCCGGAGGTCTCCCCGAGCCTCAGGGACTCTACGACCCCGCCTTCGAGCATGACGCCTGTGGCGTCGCCATGGTCGCGGACGTGCAGGGTCGCCGCAGTTACGACATCGTCGCCAAGGCACTGACTGCCCTCCGCAACCTCGACCACCGGGGCGCGAGCGGCAGCGAGCCGGACACCGGCGACGGCGCGGGCATCCTCACCCAGATCCCCGACGCGTTCTTCCGCGCCGTGGTGGCCGATCTGGGATGGCACAGTGAGCTGCCCGCGGAGGGCGCGTACGCCGCGGGCGCCGCGTTCCTGCCGGCGGACGGGCAGGCGAGGGCCGCCGCGATCGAGACCATCGAGCGGATCGCCGCGGAGGAGGGCGTGAGCATCCTCGGCTGGCGCGAGCTGCCGGTGGACCGCGACCTGCCCGGCGCCACCGCGCGGGCGGCCATGCCCCACTTCGCGCAGCTGTTCGTGACCTCGCCCGGCGGCGAGACCGGCGTCGACCTCGACCGGATCGTGTTCGCCTTCCGCAAGCGGGCCGAGCACGAGGCGGACGTCTACTTCTCCTCGCTGTCCTCGCGGACCATCGTCTACAAGGGCATGCTGACCTCGCTGCAGGTCGAGCCGTTCTTCGCCGACCTGTCCGACGAGCGTTACGTCAGCGCCATCGCGCTCGTCCACTCGCGCTTCTCGACCAACACCTTCCCCTCCTGGCCGCTGGCCCACCCGTACCGGTACGTCGCGCACAACGGCGAGATCAACACCGTCCGGGGCAACCGCAACTGGATGCGCGCCCGCGAGGCGATGCTCGCCACCGGCCTGATCCCGGGCGACCTGCGGCGGCTGTTCCCCATCTGCGACCCGGACGGCTCCGACACCGCCTCGTTCGACGAGACGCTGGAGCTGCTGCACCTCGGCGGCAGGTCGCTGCCGCACGCCGTGCTGATGATGATCCCGGAGGCGTGGGAGAACCACACCGAGATGGACCCGGCCCGCCGGGCCTTCTACGAGTTCCACTCCACCCTCATGGAGGCGTGGGACGGCCCCGCGTCGATCACCTTCTCCGACGGCACGCTGGTCGGCGCGGTCCTCGACCGCAACGGCCTGCGCCCGGGCCGGTTCTGGGTCACCGACGACGGCCTGGTCGTGCTCGCCTCCGAGGCCGGCGTGCTGTCCGACATCCCGCAGGAGAAGGTGGTCCGCAAGGGCCGCCTGCAGCCGGGCCGGATGTTCCTCGTGGACACCGCGCGCGGCCGGATCATCGAGGACGACGAGATCAAGGCCGAGCTCGCCGCCGCCGAGCCGTACGGCGAGTGGCTGCACGCGGGCCTGGTCCGCTTCGAGGAGCTGCCCGAGCGCGAGCACGAGCACCCCACCCACGAGGCGCTGGTCAAGCGGCAGCAGACCTTCGGCTACACCGAGGAGGAGCTCCGGATCATCCTCACGCCGATGGCGCGGAACGGCGCCGAGCCGATCGGCTCGATGGGCACCGACAGCCCCGTCGCCGTGCTGAGCGAGAAGCCGCGGCTGCTGTTCGACTACTTCAGCCAGCTCTTCGCGCAGGTCACCAACCCGCCGCTGGACGCCATCCGCGAGGAGCTCGTCACCTCGCTGCAGTCGACGATCGGCCCCGAGGGCAACCTGCTCGACCCCGGCCCGGCCTCGTGCCGCCGGCTCGTGCTGCCCTACCCGGTGATCGACAACGACGAGCTCGCGAAGATCGTCCACATCAACGACGAGGGCGCGCTGCCCGGCTTCCAGCCGTACGTCGTGTCCGGCCTGTTCGACGCCGCCGGCGGCGGCGAGGCGCTGGTGCGGCGGCTGGAGGAGATCCGCCTGGAGGTCTCCCGGGCCATCGAGGACGGCGCCCGGATCATCGTGCTGTCCGACCGCGGGTCCTCCCGCGAGCGGGCGCCGATCCCGTCGCTGCTGCTCACCGGCGCGGTGCACCACCACCTCATCCGGGAGAAGTCCCGCACCCGGGTCGGCCTGGTGATCGAGACCGGCGAGGCCCGCGAGTGCCACCACATGGCCCTGCTCGTCGGGTACGGCGCCAGCGCGATCAACCCCTACCTCGCCCTGGAGACGGTCGAGGACATGATCGCGACCGGTCAGCTCGACCTGGACCCGCGCAAGGCCGTCCGCAACCTGATCAAGGCGTACGGCAAGGGCGTCCTGAAGGTCATGTCCAAGATGGGCGTGTCCACGGTCGCCTCCTACACCGGCGCGCAGATCTTCGAGGCGCTCGGCCTCGGCGCCGAGGTCATCGACGGGTGCTTCACCGGCACCACCTCCCGCCTCGGCGGCGTCGGCTTCGACGTGCTGGCCAGGGAGGCGCTGGAGCGGCACGCGCGGGCCTACCCCCGCGCGGAGAACCCGCACCGGCGGCTGGAGGTCGGCGGCGAGTACCAGTGGCGCCGCGAGGGCGAGCCGCACCTGTTCAACCCGACCACCGTCTTCAAGCTCCAGCACTCCACCCGCACCCGGCGGTACGAGATCTTCAAGGAGTACACGTCCCTCGTGGACGGGCAGTCCGAGAAGCTCATGACGCTGCGCGGCCTGTTCAGGCTGCGCCCCGCCGGCGCGCCGATCCCGATCGACGAGGTCGAGCCGGTCGAGTCGATCGTCAGGAGGTTCTCCACCGGCGCCATGTCGTACGGCTCCATCTCGATGGAGGCGCACGAGACGCTGGCCATCGCGATGAACCGGCTCGGCGCCAAGTCGAACACCGGCGAGGGCGGCGAGGACCCCGAGCGGCTGCACGACCCCGAGCGGCGCAGCGCGATCAAGCAGGTGGCCTCCGGCCGGTTCGGCGTGACCAGCGAATACCTGGTCAACGCGGACGACCTGCAGATCAAGATGGCGCAGGGCGCCAAGCCCGGCGAGGGCGGCCAGCTGCCCGGCCACAAGGTGTACCCGTGGATCGCCAAGACCCGGCACTCCACCCCCGGCGTCGGCCTCATCTCGCCGCCGCCGCACCACGACATCTACTCGATCGAGGACCTCGCCCAGCTCATCCACGACCTGAAGAACTCCAACCCGCGCGCCCGCGTCCACGTGAAGCTGGTCGCAGAGGTCGGGGTCGGGACCGTGGCGGCGGGCGTCAGCAAGGCCCATGCCGACGTCGTGCTGATCTCCGGCCACGACGGCGGCACCGGCGCCTCCCCGCTGACCTCGGTCAAGCACGCGGGCGCCCCCTGGGAGCTCGGCCTGGCCGAGACCCAGCAGACGCTGCTGCTCAACGGGCTGCGCGACCGCATCGTCGTGCAGGCCGACGGCCAGCTCAAGACCGGCCGCGACGTGGTCATCGCGGCGCTGCTCGGCGCCGAGGAGTACGGCTTCGCCACCGCTCCGCTGGTCGTCTCCGGCTGCGTCATGATGCGGGTCTGCCACCTCGACACCTGCCCGGTGGGCGTGGCCACGCAGAACCCCGAGCTGCGCAAGCGGTTCAGCGGCAAGCCCGAGTTCGTGGTGAACTTCTTCGAGTTCGTCGCCCAGGAGGTGCGCGAGTACCTCGCCGAGCTCGGCTACCGCTCGCTGGACGAGGTCATCGGGCGGGCCGACCTGCTCGACACCACCCGCGCGGTCGAGCACTGGAAGGCCGCCGGCCTCGACCTGTCGCCGATCCTGCACCAGCCGGAGCTGCCCGAGGGCACCCCGCGCCGCAGGGTCGCCGAGCAGGACCACGGGCTCGACAAGGCACTGGACAACACGCTGATCCAGCTCGCCGAGGGCGCGCTGAACCTCGGCGAGCCGGTCACGCTGGAGCTGCCCATCCGCAACGTCAACCGCACGGTCGGCACCATGCTCGGCCACGAGGTGACCAAGCGGTACGGCGGCGAGGGCCTGCCCGACAACACGATCGACGTGTCGTTCACCGGCTCGGCGGGCAACTCGTTCGGCGCGTTCGTGCCGCGCGGCGTCACCCTGCGGCTGACCGGCGACGCCAACGACTACCTCGGCAAGGGCCTGTCGGGCGGCCGGATCGTGGTCCGGCCGCACCCCGACGCTCCGTTCGAGGCCGAGACGCAGGTCGTCTCGGGCAACGTCGGCCTGTACGGCGCGACGTCCGGCGAGGTCTTCGTCCGCGGCATCGTGGGCGAGCGGTTCTGCGTCCGCAACTCCGGCGCCACCGCCGTCGTCGAGGGCGTGGGCGACCACGGCTGCGAGTACATGACCGGCGGCCGGGCCGTCGTCCTCGGCGCGACCGGCCGCAACTTCGCCGCCGGCATGTCGGGCGGCGTGGCCTACGTGCTCGACCTGCGGCCCGAGCGGGTCAACCGCGAGATGGTCGAGCTCGAGGCGCTGGACGACGAGGACGCCGAGTTCCTGCGGGAGATCGTCGACAGGCACCTCACGGAGACCGGGTCCACGGTGGCCAAGGCGCTGCTGGCGGACTGGGACGCCGCGCTCGGCCGGTTCGCGAAGATCATGCCGTCCGACTACAAGCGGGTCCTGCTGGCGCGGGCCGCCGCCGAGGCCGAGGGCCGCGACATCGACGAGGCGGTCATGGCCGCCGCCCACGGGTGACGCCGATGAGCGTAATCACCACCACCATTCCCACGCGACGATAAGGGGGGTACACCGATGGCTGACCCGAAGGGGTTCCTGACACACGGGCGCGAGCTGCCGGCGCGCCGCCCGGTCGACGTGCGCATCCGCGACTGGCGCGAGGTCTACGAGGACTTCCCCAAGCCCGCGTTGTCCAAGCAGGCGGCCCGCTGCATGGACTGCGGCATCCCGTTCTGCCACAACGGCTGCCCGCTCGGGAACCTCATCCCCGAGTGGAACGACCTCGTCTACCGCGACGACTGGCGCGAGGCGATCGAGCGGCTGCACGCGACCAACAACTTCCCGGAGTTCACCGGCCGCCTGTGCCCCGCTCCGTGTGAGTCGGCGTGCGTGCTCGGCATCAACTCCGACCCGGTCGCGATCAAGCGGGTGGAGGTCGAGATCGTCGACCGGGCCTTCGCCGAGGGCTGGGTCACGCCGCAGCCGCCCGCCGTCAAGACCGGCCGCAAGGTCGCGGTCGTCGGCTCCGGCCCGGCCGGCCTCGCGGCCGCGCAGCAGCTCACCCGCGCCGGGCACGACGTGGTCGTGTTCGAGCGGGCCGACCGGATCGGCGGGCTGCTCCGCTACGGCATCCCCGAGTTCAAGATGGAGAAGCGGCACGTCGACCGCCGAATCGCCCAGATGGAGGCCGAGGGCACCGAGTTCCGCACCGGCGTCAATGTCGGCGTGGACGTCACGGCGGCCGAGCTGCGCGAGGAGTTCGACGCGATCGTGCTCGCGGGCGGCGCCACGGCGTGGCGCGACCTGCCGGTGCCCGGCCGCGAGCTCAAGGGCGTCTACCAGGCGATGGAGTATCTCCCCCCGGCCAACAAGGCCCAGGAGGGCGACTACGCCGAATCGCCGATCTCGGCGGAGGGCAAGCACGTCGTCGTGATCGGCGGTGGCGACACCGGCGCCGACTGCATCGGCACCGCGATCCGGCAGGGCGCGCTGTCGGTCACCCAGCTGGAGATCATGCCGAGGCCGCCGGCGGACCGTCCCGGCAGCCAGCCGTGGCCGACGTACCCGATGCTGTTCAAGATGGAGAGCGCGCACGAGGAGCTGGAGGCCGGGGCGGGCGACCGCGTGTACGCGGTGTCCACCACCGAGTTCGCCGGCGACGACGAGGGCAATGTGCGGGCGCTGCGCCTGGTCGAGGTCGAGGGCCCGGCGGCGGGGTTCGCGCCGATCCCCGGCACCGAGCGGGAGATCCCGGCCGACCTGGTCACCCTCGCCATGGGCTTCCTCGGCCCGGAGAAGGGCCCGCTGCTGAACGACCTCGCCGCCCTGTCGGGCGACCCGGAGTCGTTCTTCGACGCCCGTGGCAACGTGGCCAGGAACTCCTCGTACGAGACGTCGGTGGAGGGCGTGTTCTCGGCCGGTGACATGGGCCGCGGCCAGTCGCTGATCGTGTGGGCGATCGCCGAGGGCCGGTCCGCGGCGGCGGCGGTCGACCAGCACCTGAGCGGCCGTACGGTCCTGCCCGTGCCGATCCCCCCGACGGCGCGGCCCCTCGTCTGATCGCGATGTGAGCCGCCGGCGCGGTCCTCAGGGGACCGGACCGCGTTCCGGCGGCGTCACGCGGCAAATCGGGAATATCTCCATCTCGGGAGGCCAGGCCGCGCGGCGGCCGGCCCGTGCGGCCCTCGGGCCACGCGGTCCGGCGGGTTGCGACGCGCGGCCGGCTGCCGGGAAGATGCTGAGCCCGATCACCGGGCCCGGAATCGAGGAGGAGCGTTGCACGCACGGGGGCGGCTCGCCGGGGCCATCATGTCGGTCGCACTGCTCGGCGGGCCGGGCGCCCCGTCGGGCACGCCAGGGATACCGGGCATACCGGTCGCGCTGAGCACACCGAGCCCATCTGGCCCATCCAGCTCGTCAAGCCCGTCGGGAAACGGGCAGGCCGGTGACTACCTGGTCTTCTACGTGGACGGCGGGCGGGCCGCCGCGCAGCGGGCGGCCGAGGCCGCCGGCGGCACGGTGCGGGTCCACGACGACCGCCTCGGCTATCTCGTCGTGCGCACGTCCGCGCCCGAGCGGATCGGCGACGACCCCGCCGTGGTCGGCGTCGCCCGCGACCGCCCCATCGGCCGGACCGCCGACGCCCCCGTCTCCGCCGGGCCGGGGCGTACGCTCCCCGGCGCGTGGCGCCCGGGCACGGCCGCGCGGGCGGGCGGCGCGGAGCCGCTCGCCGACCGGCAGTGGAACATGAGGATGATCGGCGCCACGCCCACGGGCTCCTACGCGAAGGCGAGGGGCAGCCGCAAGGTGCTGGTCGGCGTGATGGACACCGGCGTCGACGGCCGGCACCCGGACATCGCGCCGAACTTCGACCGGGCGCTGAGCCGCAACTTCGTGACCGACCAGCCCACCGACCCCAACGGGAAGAAGCTCGACGGGCCCTGCGAGTACAAGGGGTGCAAGGACCCGGCCGACGTCGACGACGACGGCCACGGCACCCACGTCGCGAGTACGATCGGGTCGCCGATCAACGGCATCGGCGTCGCCGGCGTCGCCCCCGACGTGTCGCTGGTCAACCTGCGCGCCGGCACCGACTCGGGCTTCTTCTTCCTCAAGCCGACCCTGGACGCCCTGGAGTACGCCGCCGACATCGGCGTCGACGTGGTCAACATGAGCTTCTACGTCGACCCGTGGACGTTCAACTGCCCGGACAACCCCGATGACACGCCCGCCGAGCGGTCGGAGCAGCGGGCGATCCTGGAGGGGATGCGGCGGGCGGTGAACTACGCCCGGTCGCACGGCGTCACGCTGATCACCGCCATCGGGAACGCCGGGGGAGACCTCGGCAAGCCGAAGACGGACACCACCAGCCCGGACTTCCCGAGGGGCTCCGAGAAGAACCGGTCCGTCGACAACTCCTGCCGCAACGTCCCGGCCGAACTCGACGGCGTCATCTCGGTGTCCGCGGTCGGCCCGAGCGGCCGCAAGGCGCCGTACTCCGACTACGGCACCGAGCAGACCGACATCGCGGCGCCGGGCGGTGACGTCTTCGACGGCGGCACCGCGCTGCGGGGGCCGAGCCGGGAGATCCTCGCCGCCGCCCCCGAGCACGTCCTGCGCGCCCAGGGGCGCCTCGACGCCAAGGGCGTGCCGAAGGACGACTCGGTGATCCGCGAGTGCCGTGCCAGGAAGTGCGCCTACTACCAGTACATGGAGGGCACCTCGATGGCGGCGCCGCACGTGACCGGCGTGGCGGCCATCATCATCGGGCGGTTCGGCAAGCCGGGCTGGGGCGGGCTCCAGATGGACCCCGCGGAGGTGGAGCGCCTGCTGTACGCCACGGCGACGCCGAAGGACTGCCCCTCGCCCCGCACGTACCGCTACGGGACCGGCGAGACGCAGGTCTGCGAGGGCCCCGCGAGCCGGAACGGCTTCTTCGGCCACGGACTGGTCGACGCCGCCCGGGCCGCGACCGTCGCCCGCTGACCCGTCTGAGTATCGGCCCGGATGAGTACCGAACTGAGTAGGCCGCCGGATGGCCGGCGGCCGGACGGCGATCTACCCTCGGCTTCTCGGGAGGGCAGATCATGATCTACCGGTTCGTCTGGCAGGCCACGATGGCCGTGCACTTCCTGGTCATCGCCTACATCGCCCTGGGCGGTTTCCCCGCCTGGTGGCGGCCCCGGCTGGCCTGGCCGCACCTCGCGCTGTGCGCCTGGGCGCTGGTCCAGCTCGCCGGGCTGGTGGAGTGCCCGCTGACCGCGCTGGAGAACTGGGGGCGCGCCCGGGCGGGGGAGCGCGGCCTGCTGCCCGGCGGCTTCATCGACACCTACATCGAAGGGATCGTCTATCCGGAGGAGTACGTCACGGCCGTCCGGCTGGCGGTGATCGCCGTCGTGCTCGTCTCCTGGGCCGGTCTGGCGGTCGTCATCCGCCGACGCCGCAGACGTCCTCCGCGTACGACAGGAACGTCCGCTGCACCGGCGCCGGAGGCGTCGCGATGAGGTAGCGCCGCTCGCCCGCCCCCACCATCCCGTAGATCGGGAACAGGTACGCCTTCTTCGCCTCGGCGAAGGCGTGCCAGTCGCAGCGGGCGGGGGTGACCTCCACCGGGATCTCCAGGCGCGGCGTCCCCGCCTCCAGCACCGCCACCGGGCGGCTCCGGCCCGACAACGGCTTCATGTCGTAGTGCGTGGTGCCGCCCAGCTCGTCGATCGTCACCGGCTCCGCGCCCTGCTTCCTGGTCACCAGGAGCACCCCGCGCAGCGTCCGGCCGGACCTGGTCCAGGTGTCCCCGAAGGTCACGTCCGCCGCCAGGCGCAGGAGGTACGCCCCGCACTCGGCCTTCACCAGACCCGCCAGCAGCGGGTCCGGATGGCGTACGGGGAACTCCACCCTGCGCGCCGGCCCCTCGCCCGCCTGCACGTTCGCCACGACGACGGCGGGGCGCACCGGCGGGATCGTCGCGGGGTCGCACCGCGCCTCGCCGTAGGGGATCCGCAGGTCGGTGCGCGGAGTCCGGCCGAGCGTGGAGTCCACCCGGGTCGGCGGGAGAGTGGCGAAGGAGCCGGTGACGAGTTGCACGTCCAGGAACCGGACGGGGGCGTCGCCGTCGTTGCGCACGGACACCTCGAGCTCGTGGGCCGCCTCGTCGCTGCGCCACTGGTTCAGGGACACCGAAACGCCCGGCGGAGGAGCGGGAGATTCGGTAGCCTGGCCTCCGCACGCCGCCAGGGTGAACAGCGCCGTTATCGCCCCCCATGCCCGGGTACGTTCCATGGCTGCAGGCTAGGGCACGCGGGTGATCGCGTGAAGTGTCTGAACATTTGGCGACGGCTGTGTGTGCCGTCACATCGAGTGGTCTGTACCAATTAGGGTAGTGTTGTGAGTCGTCGAGCAAAGATCGTCTGTACCCTCGGGCCCGCCACCTCCTCGCCGGAGCGCCTTCGCGAGCTCATCAAGGCGGGCATGAACGTGGCCCGTTTCAACCTCTCCCACGGCAGCCACGAGCTGCACAAGGAGGTGTTCGACCGGGTCAGGGCCGCCGCCGACGAGCTTGGCTGCGCCGTCGGCGTCCTCGCCGACCTCCAGGGTCCCAAGATCCGCGTCGGACGCTTCGCCTCCGGCCCCGTCCGGCTCGGCTTCGGCGACGTCTTCACCATCACCACCGAGGACGTCCCCGGGGACCGTGACATCGTGTCCACCACCTACGATGGCCTGCCCGGCGACGTCAGTCCCGGTGACACCATCCTCGTCGACGACGGACGGCTGAACCTCGAGGTGACCGCGGTCGAGGGACCGCGTGTCGTCACCCGCGTCGTCATCGGCGGCATGATCTCCGACAATAAGGGCCTCAACCTCCCCGGCGTCGCCGTCAGCGCCCCGGCGCTCACGGAGAAGGACGAGGAGGACCTGCGCTGGGCCCTTCGCACCGGCTTCGACATGATCGCCCTGTCGTTCGTCCGGTCGCCGGAGGACGCCGCCCTCGTCCACGGGATCATGGAGGAGGAGGGCGTCCGGCTCCCGCTCCTCGCCAAGATCGAGAAGCCGCAGGCCGTCGAGTGCCTGGAGGAGATCGTCGACGCCTTCGACGGCGTGATGGTCGCCCGCGGCGACCTCGGCGTCGAGCTTCCGCTGGAGCAGGTGCCGATCGTCCAGCGCCGCATCATCGAGCTGTGCCGCGAGAAGGCCCACCCGGTCATCGTGGCCACCCAGATGCTCGACTCGATGATGAGCGCCCCGCGGCCCACCCGCGCCGAGGCGTCCGACGTCGCGTACGCGGTGATGGACGGCGCCGACGCGGTGATGCTGTCCGGCGAGACCTCGGTCGGCACCTACCCGATCGAGTCGGTGGCCACGATGGACCGCATCGCGGTCGCGGCGGAGGGCACCACGCTGCAGGCCACCCACAACCTGGACCGGCTGCCCGAGACGACCGGCGGCGCCATCGCCCGCGCGGCGGCCGAGGTCGGCGCGATCGTCAAGGCCAAGGCCCTGGTGGCGTTCACGATGTCCGGTGAGACCGCCCGCCGTCTGGCGCGCTACCGCTCGTCGATCCCGCTGCTCGCCTTCACCTCCAACCCGCAGGTGCGCGGCCAGCTGGCGCTCACCTGGGGCGTCGAGACGTTCGAGGTGCCGTTCGTCCACCACACCGACGACATGGTGCGCCAGGTGGAGGCCTCGCTGCTCGCGCTCGGCGTGTGCGAGAAAGGCGACAAGATCGTCGTCGTGGCGGGCTCCCCGCCCGGCAACCACGGGTCCACCAACGCGCTGCGCGTCCACACCGTCGGCTCGCTCGTCGCCCACCCGGCGGGCTGACACCGGCGGCCCGCGGGGGCCGAGCCTTGAGGGCCCGGCCCCCGCGGGAGCTGTGATCCCCGGCGGCGGGATCAAACCGCTTGCGGGCGCGGCGTTCTTCGACGGAGCATGGCAGGAGCGAGTAATCCGTCCTGTCAGACGCCGGAGGAGCGCTGCGCCCGTTGATGGCATCCCCCCAGACCCCCGGGCCCGTCCACAGCCGGTCGTCGTGGCGCTCGCTGTGGCGGCTGCGGACCTACCTGCGGCCGTACGCCGGCAGCCTGGTCGTCTCGTGGTTCGCGGCACTCGGCGGCATCGCGGCCGGCACGGTGATCCCCCTCGTCGGCAAGGAGATCATCGACGGGCCGGTGGCCCATGGGGACCTGGCCGGGCTGGTGCCGCTCGGGCTGCTCGCCCTCGGCCTCGGCGTGACCGAGGCGCTTCTCACGTTCGTCCGCCGGTGGTCGCAGGCAGGGCCGGTCCTCGGCCTCGAGACCGCGATCCGCGACGACCTCTACCGGCGGCTCCAGCGGCTGCCGATGAGCTTCCACGACGGGTGGCAGTCGGGCCAGCTGCTGTCCCGCGCGACGAGCGACCTGTCCACGATCCGCCGGTTCCTCGGGTTCGGCGTGCTGTTCCTGATCATGAACATCCTGCAGCTCACCGCGGTGACGGTGGTGCTCCTCCGGATGTACTGGCCGCTCGGCCTGCTCGTCGCCGCCTCCTCGCTCCCGGTCGTGGCCCTGTCGCTGCGGTTCGAGCGGCGCTACATCGGCATCTCCCGCCGGCTGCAGGACCAGCAGGGCGACCTCGCGACGCTCGTCGAGGAGTCGGCCGTCGGAGTCCGCACCGTCAAGGCGTTCGGGCGGCGCGAACACGTCTTCGGCGGGTACGCCGCCGCCGCGCGGGAGGTCCGCCGCACCGCCCTGGGGAAGGTCCGCCTGGCCTCCCGGTTCTTCACCTTCCTCGAAGTGGTGCCGAACGTCACGCTCGCGCTGGTCCTGCTGCTCGGCGCGATCGCGGTCGGGGCCGGCGCGCTGACGCTCGGCACGCTGGTCGCGTTCACCACGCTGGTCCTCCAGCTCGTCTGGCCGGTCGCCTCCCTCGGCTACATCCTCGCCATGGGGCAGGAGGCGATGACCTCGGCCGACCGGGTCGTCGAGGTGCTCGACACGGTCCCCGCGATCCGCGGCGGCGCGTCCGTCATCGAGCGCCCCCGCGGCCACGTCCGCTTCGAGGGCGTGGAGTTCCGCTTCCCCGGCGCGGACCGCCCGGTGCTGCGCGACGTCTGGCTGGAGGTGCGGCCGGGGGAGACCGTCGCCGTCGTCGGGGCCACCGGTTCGGGCAAGACGACCCTGACCACCCTCGTGCCCCGCCTGTGCGACGTCACCGCGGGCCGCGTCACCATCGACGGGCACGACGTACGGCACCTGTCGCTGGCCTCGCTGCGTTCGGTGGTCGCCACCGCGTTCGAGGAGCCCACGCTGTTCTCCATGAGCGTGCGCGAGAACGTCACGCTCGGCCGGGGCGACGCCACCGAGGAGGAGATCAGGCAGGCCCTGGAGATCTCGCAGGCGACGTTCGCCTACGACCTGCCGTGGGGGCTCGACACCCGCATCGGCGAGCAGGGCATGTCGCTGTCGGGCGGCCAGCGGCAGCGGCTGGCGCTGGCCCGGGCCGTGCTCGGCCGGCCGCGCGTGCTCGTGCTCGACGACACCCTGTCGGCGCTCGACGTGGAGACCGAGGCGCTGGTGGAGGAGGCGCTGCGCCGCGTGCTCGCCGACGCCACCGGCATCGTCGTGGCCCACCGCGCCTCGACGGTGCTGCTCGCCGACCGCGTGGCGCTGCTGCGCGACGGCACCATCGCCCACGTCGGGCGCCACGGCGACCTGCTGGCCACGGTGCCGGAATACCGCGAACTGCTCGCCCAGGACGCCGGCCTCGACGCCGAGAGATCCGCGCCATGACCCACGACACCGGCAGCGAAGCGGGAAACACCGAGCGAGCCGGAGGGGCGCGCCGCCGGTCTGGACTGAGGAGTGTGCGGGAGCGAAGCGACCAAGCGCGACGAGGGAAGAGCCCGTTGCGCGCCTCCGGCGCGACCCCGGCGGATGTGAGCGCCCCGATGAGTGAAGCGGGAAACACCGCCTGGCGGGGGGTCGCGGCGGAGGACCGGGACGAGATCTCCGAACGGGTCTCCCTGCTGCTGCGGACCCGGTCCCGCCGCCTGCTCGGCGACCTGCTCCGCCCGCACCGCCGGGCGATCGCCGTGCTCACCGCGGTCATCGTCGTGTCCAACGCCGCCGGGCTGGCCCTGCCGTACCTGGTGAAGAGGGGGATCGACGACGGGATCCCGCCGATGCTGCGGGGACAGGGCGCGGGGACCCTGCTGGCCGTCGTGGCCGCGGTGCTGCTGGCCGCCCTCACACAGGCGCTCACCCGGCAGGCGTTCCTGCAGATGGCGGGACGGATCGGGCAGGACACCCTGCTGGAGCTGCGCCGCCGGGTCTTCGACCACTTCCAGCGGCTGTCGCTGTCGTTCCACGAGAAGTACACCTCCGGGCGGGTCATCTCCCGGCTGACCTCCGACGTGGACGCGATCGCCGAACTGCTCGACTCCGGGTTCGACGGCCTCGTCACCGCCGTGCTCACCCTGTGCGGCACCGCGGTCATGCTGCTGGTGCTCGACGTGCACCTCGGTCTGGTGGCGCTGCTGCCGCTGCCGGTCCTGCTGCTGTTCACCCGGTGGTTCCGCCGGGAGTCGAGCGTCACCTACCGGCGTACGCGGGAGGCCGTCGCACTGGTCATCGTCCACTTCGTCGAGTCGATGACCGGGATCCGGGCGGTGCAGGCGTTCCGCCGCGAGCCGCGCAACCAGGAGATCTTCGAACGGCTCAACGCGGACTACCGCGACGCCAACGTGCGTGGCTCGCGCCTCGTGGCCGTGTTCATGCCCGGCATCAAGCTGATCGGCAACGTCACGGTCGCCGCCGTCCTGCTGTACGGCGGCATGCTCGCCCTGCGCGGCACGGTCACGGTCGGCGTGCTCGCCGCGTTCCTGCTCTACCTGCGCCAGTTCTACGAACCGATGCAGGAGATCTCGCAGTTCTACAACGCCCTCCAGTCGGCGGGTGCGGCGCTGGAGAAGCTGTCGGGGGTGCTCGAGGAACGGCCGGCGGTGGCCGAGCCCGCTCGTCCGGCGCCGCTGCCGACCGCCGCCGGGGCACTGCGCTTCGAGACCGTCCGGTTCGCCTATGCCGAGGGCCCGCCGGTGCTGCCGCTGCTCGACCTGGAGATCCCCGCCGGGCAGACGGTCGCCGTCGTCGGCACGACCGGCGCGGGCAAGACCACGCTGGCCAAGCTCATCGCCCGGTTCCACGACCCGGTCGCCGGGCGGGTGCTGCTCGACGGCGTGGACCTGCGCGACCTCGACGAGGACACCCTGCGCCGCCACGTGGTGATGGTCACCCAGGAGAACTACCTGTTCAGCGGGACGATCGCGGACAACGTGCGGTTCGGGCGGCCCGGCGCGCCGGACGCGGAGATCGTGCGGGCCGTGGAGGCCATCGGCGCCCACACGTTCGTCTCCACCCTCCCCGAGGGGTACGAGACGCAGGTCGGCAAGCGCGGCGGCCGGATGTCGGCGGGGCAGCGGCAGCTCGTCGCCTTCGCCCGGGCCTTCCTCGCCGATCCCGCCGTGCTGATCCTGGACGAGGCCACCTCCAGCCTCGACGTGCCCAGCGAGCGGCTCGTGCAGCGGGCGCTGCGGACGATCCTCGCCGACCGGACCGCGCTGATCATCGCCCACCGCCTGTCCACCGTCGAGATCGCCGACCGGGTGCTCGTCATGGAGCACGGCCGGATCGTGGAGGACGGCCCGCCCGACCGGCTGATCGCCCGCTCCGGGCGGTTCGCCCGCCTCCACCACGCCTGGCTCGACAGCCTCGCCTGACCGTCGCTTCGGCCGGCCCTGTGATCGTCAGTACTTGGGGCCCACGAACCGGTCGAGGCGGGCCACGGCGTCGCGTCTGGCCACCGAGATCTCGTCGGGTTTGTTGTGACGCCACGCGACGCCGAGGCGGTCCAGCGTCTCGCCGCACAGCCGGAGGATGTCGGCCGACTCGTTCTTGAACAGGTATCGCGGGTACTCGTACCACTTGTCCTCCCCGCCGACCGGCCGCCGGACCCGGTTCGTCCCCCGGTAGCCGTCCGAGTGGATGAGCCCGCGTGCGAAGAGACCCGGATGTTCGGCGACGATCTCCTCCTGCCAGCCCGCCAGCACGATGGCCCGCTGATGCTTCTTCCCCGGCCCATGCTGCGGAAAGAGATGGGGCCAGTGCATCGAATAACTGTTGACCTCGCTGCAGCCCTGCTTCTGGAGGACGCGGACCCGGTTGAGCGGGCGGATCGCCGTCATCGCCCGCGCGCATTCGTCCCGGAGGCCGGGCCACGAGTCCGCACATGATTCGCAGTGACCAGACCCGCTTGCCCGGGTCGCCTACCACGCTGATGCAGCCGTCTCCCAGATACAGGCCCAGCAGATAGGCGTAGGCACCGGGCGGCTCCGGCATTGTGGGGATCTCCTCGCAGCGCGGGCAGGTCGCGGCCCGGGCGGGAAGCCGCTCGGGGTGGTCCCGCCACTCACGGAGCGTCGAGATGGAGATGCCGAGTTGACGGCTCGTCTGCGTCAGGGTGAGACCGGAGGCGAGGAGACGGAGAGCTCGGCGGCGAGTCGAGGGGTCGTACACGCGCCTGATCGTGACAGTCGCCACCGACAGTTTCCGAGTGGACGCGAAGAGTGAAAAGTGCCCCGGGTGGGACTCGAACCCACACTGTACGGGTTTTGAATCCGCTCCCTCATGCCAATTGGGGTACCGGGGCTTCAATCCGGACTTTACCTACTTTGTCCGAACCCGTCGCGCAGCAGCCTACCAAACAGGTGATCACTCACGAGGCCCCTGGCGTGGTTCCAATGTAGCGGACATCGGTAACCTCTTGTGCGTGAGTACGCAGCGGCGAGTGGTGATCGCGGAAGACGAGGCGCTGATCCGCCTCGACCTGAAGGAGATGCTCGAAGAGGATGGCTACGCCGTGGTCGGGGAGGCCGGGGACGGAGAGACGGCGGTCAAACTGGCCCTGGAGCTCCGTCCGGACCTGGTGATCCTGGATGTGAAGATGCCGGTGCTCGACGGGATCTCCGCGGCGGAGCGCATCGTGTCGGAACGGATCGCCCCCTGTCTCATCCTCACCGCGTTCTCGCAGCGCGACCTGGTGGAGCGGGCCAGGGACGCGGGGGCCATGGCCTATCTGGTCAAGCCGTTCACCAAGGGCGACCTGGTCCCCGCGATCGAGATGGCGGTCAGCCGGCACGAGGAGATGGCCGCGCTGGAGAAGGAGGTCTCCACGCTGTCGGAGCGGCTGGAGACCAGGAAGCTGGTGGAGCGGGCGAAGGGCCTGCTCATGGCCCAGCACGGGTGGACCGAGCCGCAGGCGTTCCGGTGGATCCAGAAGGCGTCGATGGACCGGCGCATGAGCATGCGCCAGGTGGCGCAGATCGTGGTGAACGAGAACGGCGGCGGGGCCCCGGCGTCCGCCTGACCACGTGCCCGTGCTGATCGTCTAGGAGAAGACTCCTGGTCAGGGGCGTGCGCCGCTAAGTTGAGGAGTTATTACGACTCCGCATCCAAGTGCGGACAGTTCTGATGCATCCCTGGTCCGGGGCGCCCCCGCCTATGTACCTTTCAGCCAGTCGATCGGGACAGTCGGCAGCGCTGACGGATTCCCGGGCCTGGATGAAGGAGATGCTTTCATGATCCGCATTGCCCCCCTCGGGCGGGCTCTGGCCGTCGCCGCGGCCGCCACCCTCGCGCTGGCGGCCTGTGGCGGTGGCGAGGACAGCGCCGCCCCGAGTGCCTCGGCCCCGGCGCCGGCGGCCTCCTCGGCGGCCCCCGCCGCCGCGCAGGGCGACGGCGTCCTCACCATCGGCACGTTGCTGCCCCAGACCGGTTCGCTCGCCTTCCTCGGCCCACCGGAGTTCGCCGGTGTGAAGCTGGCCGTGAAGGAGATCAACGACGCCGGCGGTGTCCTCGGCAAGCCGGTGACCGAGATCGACACGGACTCGGGTGACACCTCCACCAACATTGCCTCCCAGTCTGTCGACAAGTTGCTGCAGCAGAAGGCCGACGTGGTCGTGGGCGCCGCGTCGTCCTCGGTGTCGCTGTCGGTCATCGACAAGATCACTGGTGCGGGGGTCGTGCAGATCTCGCCGGCGAACACCTCCGACCAGTTCACCACGTACGACGACAAGGGCCTGTACTTCCGCACCGCGCCGCCGGACGTGCTGCAGGGCCGGGTGCTCGGCGACCTGATCCTCGCCGACGGCAACGACACGGTGGGCATCCTCGCCCTCCAGGACGCGTACGGCACGGGCCTGGCCGACAACGTGCAGAAGGCGGTCGAGGGCGGCGGCGGCGAGGTCGTGGAGAAGGTCATCTACGACCCGAAGGCGGCCGACTACTCGGCCGACGTCGCCAAGATCAAGGAGAAGAACCCCAAGGCCGTCGCGCTGATCGGGTTCGACGAGACCAAGAAGATCGTCCCCGAGCTGGTCAAGCAGGGCCTGACCGCCAAGAAGGTGAAGTACTACTTCGTCGACGGCAACCTGCACAACTACGGCACCGGCAAGGACGGGTTCCCCAAGGGCACGCTCGACGGCGCGAAGGGCACCCAGCCGGGCGCCCAGGTCTCCGACGACTTCAAGGACAAGCTGAAGTCGGTCGACCCGAGCCTGAAGGACTTCAACTACGGCCCCGAGTCGTACGACGCCACGATCCTCACCGCGCTCGCGGCGATCGCCGCCAAGAGCGACGCCGGCAAGGACATCGCGGCCCACCTGAAGGAGGTGTCCACCGGCGGCGAGAAGTGCAAGGACTTCAAGTCCTGCGCCGACCTGCTGGCCGCCGGCAAGGACATCGACTTCGACGGCGCGTCGGGCCCGATCGAGTTCAACGACGCCGGTGACCCGGCCGAGGCCACGATCGGCATCTACGAGTACGGCGCCGACAACAACAACAAGAACACCGCCTTCAACACCGGCAAGATCGCCGGCTAGGCGGGCGGCACGACGGTGACGGGGGCGGGCCGGTCCGACCGGCCCGCCCCCGCGCGTCATCCGGGCGGACCGGGTTCCGTCATCGCCGGCCGGTCCGGCTCGCGGTACCCGGACGCCTGGATCGTGAACATGCGGGCGTAGACGCCGCCCGCGGCCATCAGCTCGTCGTGCGTGCCCTGCTCGGCGACGACGCCGTTCTCCAGGACGACCAGCACGTCGGCGTCGCGCACCGCGCCGAGGCGGTGGGAGATGAGCAGGCTCGTCCGGCCCCGGTGGTGCTCCTTCAGCCTGGTGTGCAGTTCGTGCTCGGCCTCGGCGTCCAGCCCCGAGCTCGGCTCGTCGAGGATCAGCACGTCGCGGTCGCCGCGCAGCATCGCCCGCGCGACGGCGACCCGCTGTCCCTGCCCTCCGGACAGGAAGACGCCCTCCTCGTCGTCGGAGGAGTCGAAGAACACCCGGGTGATCAGGGTGTCGTATCCCCGGGGCAGCGCCGCGACGAACTCCTCCGCCCCGGCCCTGCGCGCCGCCTCCCGCACCGCCGCCCGGTCGGTGAACCTGTCCAGGTCGCCGAGCCCGATGTTCTCGCCGGCGGTCATGTCGTACTGCATGTAGTCCTGGAAGACGCCGGAGATCCGGGCGCGCAGGACGGCCGGGTCGATCTCCCGCAGGTCCACCCCGTCCCACAGCACGGCGCCCTTTTCCGGGTCGTAGAACCGGCACAGCAACTTGACCAGTGTGCTCTTGCCCGATCCGTTGCCGCCGACGAGGCCGACGCCGCGGCCGTACGGCACCACCAGGCTGACCCCGCGCAGGACCCACGGATGTTCGGGGCCGTACCTGAACCACACGTCGCGGAACTCGATGCCGCCCGTGAGCGGGGGGAGCTCACGCCTGGTTCCCCGCAGGTCGGGCTCGGTGCCCACCACCGCCAGGTAGTGCTGGAAGAGCAGCAACCGGCGCGCGGCGACGGCGATCTCGGTGATGATGCCGGACAGGCCCGCCTGCACGCCCGCGACGGACGCCACGAACATGGACACGTCGCCGACGGACAGCGCCCCCCGCCCGGCCTGAGTGATCGCCCAGACCAGTCCGCCCCCCGCCACCAGGGCGGCCGTCAGGCCGAGAGCGAGCTGGATCCGCAGCTCGCTCCGGTCGAGCCCGCGCCGCTCGCGCTCCGCGACCGACCGCTCGCGCAGCATGCGGTCGTGCAGGAACGCGGCCAGCCCGAAGAGGCGGATCTCCTTGGCCGCGTTGGCGCTCGACAACAGGGTGGCGTAGAGGAACTCGCGTCGTTCCACCGGGCCCAGCCGCCAGTCGGAGGCGGCCCGGCGGCGGGCCAGCACGAGTTCGGCGCCGAGGACCGGCACCGCGCCGAGCAGCAGCACCACCGCCATCGGAGGGCTGATCGTCAGCAGCGAGACCAGGAAGCCGGCCAGGGTGATCAGGCCGCCGGCGACGGCGAACACGGCGTTCAGCACCTGGCCCGGGGTCGACCCGCCGGCCTGGGTGGCCAGCCGGAGCCGGTCGATGAAGGCGGGGTCCTCGAACCGGGCGAGCCCGCTCAGCCGGCTCACGGCCGTGTAGAGCCGGTCCTGCGCCAGCAGGCTGATCCGCCGGTCCAGCTCGTTCCCGGCGAACCGCCGTACGGAGGGCTGTACGCCTGCCACCAGGCCGAGCGCCATCAGCGCCAGCGCGGGGCCCAGCACGTCCGGCAGCGCGCCCGGGCCGCCGGCCAGCCGGTCCAGCACCAGTTTGGTCAGCCAGGCGACGGCCACCGGAACGCCGGACGAGACGGCGGTGACGGCGGCGATCGACACGGCCCAGACGGCTCCGGCCCGCCACGCCATCGTCAGCGCGATCCACGGCCCGGCCGGGGGACGGCGCCACCGCACGCGACGTTCCTGCGACCGCTTCACCCGAACAGATTCGGTCATGGAAAATCGCCTGACAAGAGCTTGAATTTGCCCGGGCCGCCGGTATTATGCGCCGCCTTTTCCGGAAGCCGGCCCGTGCGAGCGGTATGGCCGGGCGTATTCGGTGAATGACTCTCCGTCGTTCCGGCTCGTACGGAATGCCTTGACCCTTCTGTCTGCGCCGTGTAACCATCCGAGAGAAGTTCACGTTCGGATAATGCAGGAGAAGGAGGGAAATGTTCGAGTCGATGGCACGGCTCGGCGACCGGCTGCTCGGCAGGCTGGTGCCCAGAGTGACGGCGAGCGCGGCCTGCACCAACTGCTTCGGGTGCTGGGAGCAGGGCTGCGGCTGTCAGGGAAACAACAGGTGGGCCTATCGATACTGCTGGCAGTGTCAGAGCGGCGGCTGTATCGCGGTGTTCAGCACCTGCGTCTCGTCGTCCAACTGCCTGTGAAATGCCGGGTTGCGCCTGCCGCTGCAGGCGGGCGCGGCCCCCGCGTTTCCGTGTCTGTAACGTGAATTCAACCTACGGGAGCGAGCTCATGTCGTTGCTGGTGGCCGGATTGGTCGCGGTGGGGGCCGTCGCGATAATCGACCTGCTGCTCACGGTGGCCGTTATCCGCCGGCTGCGCGAGCATTCGGACCTGTTGCGGCAGACGATGAATTCCGGCTTCTCCGCGTCCGTCGTGGCGCCGGTCGGGACGGAAATCGGAGCGTTCACGGCGACGACGACGACCGGTGCCACCATCGGAGACGGGGACGTGGCCTCGGGGACGGTGGTCGCCTTCCTGTCGGCCGGATGTGAGCCCTGCCGGACCAGGCTGCCGCAGTTCGTGGCGTACGCGAAGAACGCGGATCTGCGCGCCGTGGCGGTGATGATGGACGGGGACCGCGACGACCCGCGCTTCCAGGAGATGCTCTCGGCTCTGGAGTCCGTGGGCGAGGTGATCGTGGAGGAGTTCGGCAAGCCCGTCTGGCAGGCGTTCCGCGTCCAGGGCACCCCCGCCTTCGTCGCGACCGGGAACGGCAGGATCGTCTCGACGGACCTGCCGGGGGCGCCCGACCCGGTGCTCGCGTGACCGGCGGGACGCGGCCGTGAGACCGGTCCGCCACCCGCTGCCCGGGTCCCCGCACAGGGTGGAGCGCCGGGTGGTGACGGCGGCGCTCGTGGCGGCCGTCGCCGTGGCGGCCGCGCTCGTCGTCCGGCGCTGTCTCGTCGTGGTCGACCTGGTGGGCCGGAGCATGGAGCCGGCCTACCGCGACGGCGACCGGCTGCTCGTACGCCGGAGCCGGCGCCCGCGGGCGGACGACGTGGTGGTGTTCTTCAACCCCCTGGCGGCGGCGGGCAGCACGGGCCGCCCGGGCCGGGCGTGGATGGTCAAACGCGTCGTCGCGGTCGCGGGGGAGCCCGTCCCCGAGGAGGTCGCGGCGGGAGAGCGGGTGGCGGGAGGGGACGGCACGGGCTCGCCGCGCGTGCCGCCCGGTCACATGGTGGTGCTGGGCGACAACCGCGGCCACAGCCTGGACTCCCGTCAGCTCGGCCCGGTTCCCGTCGGCCTGGTGCTGGGCCGGGTCGTGCGGCGGATCTCGGGGGGCCGGTGAGATGACGTTCCCCCAGCACGCCGTCCAGGTCCTGCTGATCGCGATCTTCACGGTCTCCGCGTCAGGGAAGGCCAGGGACCCGGGGAGCTTCGCGCGGTCGCTGGAGGCGCTGCGCGTCGTGCCGCGCGCCGCCGTCCTGCCGGTCGCGTGGGCCGTCGTCCTCGCCGAGGGGGTCACGGCCGTGCTCCTCGGGGCGTCCTTCGCGCGTGCGTGGCTGGCGCCGTACGGGCTGGTCCTGGCGGCGGCGCTGCTGGCCGTGCTCACGGCCGGGCTCGTGGTCGCGCTGCGGAGCGGGCGGCGGGCCCGCTGTCACTGCTTCGGCAGGAGCGGAGCCGTCGTCGGGAGACGGCACGTCGTGCGCAACCTCCTCCTGGCGGCCGCGGCGCTCGCGGTCGCGCCGGGGGAGCCCGCCGGTTTCGCGCCCACGGGATGGTTCGCCCTCGCGGTGCTGGCGGGGCTCGCCGCCGCCGTGCTCGTGATCGCCATGGACGACATCGTCTCCCTGGTCACGCCTGTCACGGGCGCCGGCAGGTGACGCGGGCCGGCAGGTGACATCAGGGGCGGTCGCAGGCGGCCAGGACGGCGGCGGACGCCGTGCGGTACTCGCGCAGCAGGCGGGGCCGCCGGGAGTCCTCCGTACGGGCGAGGGAGAGGGTGCGGGCGAGCCGGTCGACGGCCCTGACGGCGGGAGCGGCCGGGGCGGGCAGCCGGGGACCGTACATCGCCAGCGTCCCGCGCAGGTAACCGAAACGGCCGCGTACGTCGCCGTCCCAGTGCTGGGCCTCCTCCTGCCCGGGGGGCAGCAGCGACAGCCCCAGATAGCCGACGGCCGACACGACGCGGGCGCAGGGGTCGTCCCCGGACTCCGCCCCGGTCACGTACACGGCTCCCGCGGCGTCCGGCGAAGCGGTCGCGGGACGCGAGGCGGAGGCGGGGGCGGGGTGCGAGGCGGGTGCGGCCGAGGGCCCGTGGTCCGGTGACCGGCAGGCGGACAGGTTCGCGACGAGCGTGGTGACCGTTGTGACGACCAGCGCCGCCCGGAGGAAGCTTCGCGGCATACGCCTCATTGTGCGCGCGCAGGGTGCCGGTCGGATGCGGATACGGTCACAGCTCCACGACGAGGACCCCGGCGGAGGGTTCCCGCCGGGGTCCTGAGAAGGGGTCGTGCGGCCGGGCTCAGGCCCGCGCGAGCGTGCCCAGGTAGAGCTGGATGACCTTGGGGTCGTTGATCAGGTCGCGGCCGCTGGCCATGTAGGCGTTGCGGCCCTGGTCCAGCACGTAGCCGCGGTGGCAGATCTGCAGGCAGCGGCGGGCGTTCTGCTCCACCATGATCACGGTAACGCCGGCCTTGTTGATCTGCTGGGCCTGGATGAAGACCAGGTCCTGCAGCTTGGGCGACAGTCCCGCGGAGGGCTCGTCGAGCAGCAGGACCGACGGCTCGGTCATCAGCGCGCGGCCCATGGCGACCATCTGCCGCTCGCCGCCGGACAGCGAGCCCGCGCGCTGCTTGCGGCGTTCCCGCAGGGCGGGGAAGATCTCGCAGACGAACTCGAACCGCTCCTTGAACCTGCCGGGCACCTGGTAGGCGCCCATCTCCAGGTTCTCCTCGATGGTGAGGCTGGGGAAGACGTTGTTCGTCTGCGGGACGTAGCCCACCCCCCGGGACACCAGCGCGTGCGCCTTGAGGTTGGTGATGTCCTCGCCGTCCAGGGTGACCGAGCCGCTGCGTACGGGCACGAGCCCGAACAGGGTCTTGAGCAGGGTCGACTTCCCGGCGCCGTTGGGGCCGATGATGCCGATCAGCTCGCCCTTCTTCACGTACAGGTCGGCGCCGTTGAGGATGTTGACGCCGGGGATGTAACCGGCGTACAGCTCGTCGGCGCGCAGCAGCGCGCTCTCGGCCCCGGCGACGTGCTCGGAGCGGTCGGTGACGGCTGCCCGCGAGACGCCTCCGGCGTCGTCCGTCCCCTCAGCGGCCGACGCGGCCGCCGACGCGGCCGCCGACGTGGTCGCCTCCGCGGGCTCCGGCGTGACGGTGTCCTCCGGCGTGACGGGGCGGTCCGGCCCGGCTGCGCTCATGCCTTCTCCTCGATCTCGGCTTCCAGCTCGGCCTCGGCCTCCTGCAGCTGCTCCTCGAACTCCTCCGCCGACATCGGCGCGTCGTGGTGGGCGCCCAGGTAAGCGTCGACCACCCGCTGGTCGGACATGATGGTGTCCGGCGGCCCTTCCGCGATCACGGCGCCCTGCGCCATCACCACGACCCAGTCGCTGATGTCGCGGACCATGTCCATGTCGTGCTCGACGAAGAGCACCGTCATGCCCTCCTCGCGCAGGTCCTTCACGTGCGAGAGGAGCGACTGGGTCAGGGCCGGGTTCACGCCCGCCATGGGCTCGTCCAGCATGACCAGCTCGGGGCCGACCATCAGCGCCCGGGCCATCTCCAGCAGCTTGCGCTGGCCGCCGGACAGCGAGCCCGCGAAGTCGTCGCGCTTGGCGTCGAGCTTGAAGCGTTCGAGAAGCTCCTCGGCCCGCTCGGTGATCTCGTCCTCCTGGCGGCGCCAGCTGCCCGGGACGAGCGCGCGGAAGAAGTTCTCCCCGCGCTGGTTCTGCGCGCCGAGCCGCATGTTCTCCATCACCGTGAGCTTCGACAGCGCCTTGGTGAGCTGGAACGTGCGCACCATGCCCGTGCGGGCCACCCGGTGCGCGGGCACGCCCTTGAGCTGCCTGCCGTTGAAGGTCCACGACCCCTCGTCGGCGCTGTCGAAGCCCGTGAGCTGGTTGAAGAACGTCGTCTTGCCGGCGCCGTTCGGACCGATGAGCGCGGTGATCGACCCGCGCTGGATCTCCAGGTGGGCGACGTCGACGGCGGTGAGGCCGCCGAAGCGGCGTACGACGTTGTCGACGACGAGAATGGGGTCGGGCTTGGCGACCCCCGGCTCGCGATCGAGGCCCGCGAAGGCGGCCAGCGCCGCCGCCTTCTTCGTCGTGGTGCTGTCAGCGTGCATCGAGCGCGATCTCCCTCTTGTCGCCGAAGATGCCCTGGGGCCGGAAGATGAGCAGGAGCATCAGGCCGAGGCCGACCAGCATGAACCGGACGGCGCCGATGTTGTTCACGGTGAACAGCGAGGGGAGCAGCCCGGCCGAGACGGCCTCGCTGAGCGTGTTCCCGACGAAGACCAGCAGCACCCAGAAGATCGCGGCGCCGACGACGGGGCTGAAGACGCGGGCCGCGCCGCCGAGGATCACGATCGTGTACGCGTAGAAGGTGAACTCGGTGCTGAACAGGTCGGGCTGCACCGACGCCTGGCCGAGCGCGAACAGGAAGCCGCCGAGGCAGCCGACCAGGCCGCCGAGCACCAGGGCCTGCATCTTGTAGGAGAAGACGTTCTTGCCGAGGCTGCGCACGGCGTCCTCGTCCTCGCGGATGGCCTTGAGCACGCGGCCCCACGGGCTCTTCATGAGCAGGTAGACCAGCCCGCAGCAGATCGCGATGAGCACCCAGCCGACGGTCAGGATCCAGGTCACCCGCTCGTTGAAGCTGATCGGGCCGATGCCGTACGTGCCGGGGGCGTAGGGGTTCATCGCGAAGAAGTCGCCGGAGAAGTTCTGCCGGCCGTCCGAGCCGCCGAAGACGCTGCTGAACTTGACCGATCTGAAGACGAGCCGGACGATCTCGGCCGCCGCGATGGTGACGATCGCGAGGTAGTCGGCCCGCAGCCGCAGGGTGGGGATGCCGAGCAGGAAGGCCAGCACGATGGTGGCGGCCAGGCCGATCGCGATGCCCAGCCAGAACGGCAGGTGGAAGGTGGCGACCGTGACGGCCATGCCGTACGCGGCGACGCCGAGGAAGGCCGCCTGGCCGAAGTTGAGCAGCCCGGCGTAGCCGAACTGGATGTTGACGCCGATCGCGGCGAGCGCGTAGACGACGGTCTCCAGGCCGATCGAGGCCTTGACCGTGGTGATGAGGATTGCGTTCCAGTCCACGTGTGGTCTCCGATCAGCCGATGCGCTCGCGCCGGCCGAGAATGCCCTGTGGCCGGAAGAGCATGACGAGGATGAGCACCAGCAGCGCGCCGACGGTCTTCAGCTCGGTCGGCACCACGACGGTGGACAGCTGGATGAACAGGCCGACGACGATGGAGCCGACGAGGGCGCCGAACGCGGTGCCGAGGCCGCCGAGGGTGACACCCGCGAAGACGAGCAGCAGGATCTGGAAGCCCATCTGGTAGCTGACGTTCTGCGACAGGCCGAGCATGACGCCCGCGAGTGACGCGACCGCCCCGCCGACGGTCCAGATGATCCGGATGACCTGGTCGACGTTGATGCCGGAGGAGGCGGCCAGCGCGGGGTTGTCGGAGACCGCGCGGGCGGCCTTGCCGATGCGGGTCTTGAGCAGCGCGACACCGACGATCACGAGCACGAGCAGCTCGATGCCCATGGCGACGAAGTTCTTCGGCGCGGCGGAGATCGGGCCCACCTGGACGCCCGGCTGGGCGTTGTAGTCGGCGTAGGGCGCGCCCTCACCGCCGAAGAAGAACAGGAAGACGTACCGCAGGAACAGGGCCAGGCCGATCGAGATGATCATCATGGCCACGAGGCTGCTGCCTCTCCTGCGCAGCCGTCCCCAGAAGAACCGGTCCTGCCCGTACCCGAAGATCCCGCCGATCACGACGGAGAGCAGCGCGGCCCAGACGAGGTGGACCCCCACGACGACGTTGAAGAAGTAGGCGCACATCGCGCCGAACGTGAGCAGCTCGCCGTGGGCGAAGTTGGTGAGGCCGGTGGTGCCGAACACCAGCGACAGGCCCATCGCGGCGAGGGCGATGATGAGCCCGAGGTTGAAGCCCTCGAAGGTGAGCTGCGCGACCCGGTCCCAGAACGAGGTCCCCCCGTCGTCGGCGGCGGGCGCTGCGCCGCCCTTCGCTCCGGCCGGCGCGAGGGCGAACAGGACGTTCCGTACGCTGCCCTCGTAGACCTGCACGTCGAGCGTGGACCTGTCCTTGAACTTCAGGGCGACGCCCGCGGGGAGCGTGGACGTGTCAAGGGTGACCTTGTACTTGCCCGCCTTGGGTACGGGCACCTCCCACTTGCCGTCGGCACCCGAGGTGGCGTCGTCGACGGGTTTGCCGTCCTCCGCCACCACACTGATCTTCACGCCGTTCACCGGCTGGCCTTGGTTTTGGAGTGTGCCCTTCAGTGCCTCTCCGTCCGCCCACGCGGGGGCGGCGAGCAGAAAGACGAGTCCACCCATGAAGGCCGTGAACGCGATCACGGCTCTGCGCAATGGTGCTCCCTCTGATTCGAGTCGTGGCGGGGTCGTGCCCCAACTGCGGACGCGCAACATCGGACAGGTTCTGTCTTGTTGTGGCCGGAGCATAAGCCTGGGACGCCCGGTTCAGGGCTCCTCGTCACCAATCGGTGACCATGGTGTGTCACTGACGTGAGAAAAGGTTTCGCAGGTCAGCGGGCTGTCATGAGTCATCCGAGGCGACGGTGCTGGAGAACGGGCGGCGCGGAGAGACGTTGAGCCCGTGGGGCGACCTTTGGGACCGTACACAGCTTCCCCGGCTCCGCACGTTGTCTACTCGGTTCCCCACGGGCTCTGGAGCCACAACGCTAGCGACCGGAGCGACCCGCGTGCAAAGAGAGTCGCGAACCGTTCCGGTTTGGCCCTCGATGCGTCCCGAAAGTCGGTTGCGCCTCTTGTCCGCATGCCGAGGTCCCGGGGCGCGCGCGGGCCCGCTCATTCAGACCTGATGAGACAGGTGAGACGCGACGTGCAGACCATCCGGCCCTCGCCGTCGGTGATCTCGATGGCGTACGTCGCGAGCGTGCGCCCGCCGTGCACCCGGGTGGCGACGGCGGTGACGTGCCCGGACGTGGCGGCGCGGTGGTGGGTGGCGTTGATCTCGATGCCGACGACCCTGCGGCCCGGCCCGGCGTGCAGGGCGGCGCCGGTCGAGCCGAGCGTCTCGGCCAGCACGCACGAGGCGCCGCCGTGCAGCAGGCCGTACGGCTGGGTGTTGCCCTCGACGGGCATGCGGCCGACCACCCGCTCCGCGCTCGCCTCGAGGATCTCGATGCCCATGAGCCGGTGCAGGCCCGGAGCGGCGTTCATCTCCGCCATGAACTGGCCGGGATTCGTCAAGGTCAAGGGGACGCCTCCGGTGGGAAGACCACGGGTTTTCTGTCGTAGAGGGAGACTAGGCTGCGGGTGTGCCGAAGAGTGAAGCGACCCCCACCCGTCCGTGTCTGCTGCTCCTGGACGGGCATTCCCTCGCCTATCGCGCGTTCTACGCGTTGAAGGACGCCAATCTCATGACCACGGACGGTCAGCACACCGAGGCGGTCTACGGCTTCACCTCGATGCTGGCCAACATCCTGCGCGACGAGCAGCCGAGCCACCTCGCGGTCTGCTTCGACCGCAGCGAGCCCACCTTCAGGCACGAGGCGTTCGAGGCGTACAAGGCGAACCGGGCGGAGACCCCGGAGGACTTCCGCGGCCAGATGCAGCTCATCTTCGAACTGCTCGACGCGCTGCGGATCCCCCGCCTGTCGCTGGCGGGCTTCGAGGCGGACGACGTGATCGCGACGCTGGCGACCCGGGCCTCCGCCGAGGACATGAGCGTGCTCGTCGTCACCGGCGACCGCGACGCGCTCCAGCTCGTGAACGACAGGGTCACGGTGCTGATGACCCGGCGCGGCATCAGCGACATGACCCGCTTCACCCCTGAGGCCGTGATGGACAAGTACGGCCTGACCCCCGCGCAGTACCCGGACTTCGCGGCCCTGCGCGGCGACCCGAGCGACAACCTGCCGAACATCCCGAGCGTGGGGGAGAAGACCGCCACCAAGTGGATCGCGGAGTTCGGCTCGCTCGACGAGCTGGTCCGCCGGGCCGACGAGGTGAAGGGCAAGGCCGGTGACAAGCTCCGCGAGCACCTCGGCCAAGTGATCCACAACCGGATGCTGACCGAGCTGAAGCGCGACGCCCCGGTCGACGCCGAGGTGTCCGCGCTGACCATAGGCCTGTGGGACCGCGAGGAGGTCAACAAGCTCCTCGACTCGCTGCAGATCCGGGGCGAGCTGCGCGAGCGGCTGTTCAAGACCCTCGGCACCACCGAGCCCGAGGCCGCCGGCGAGGGCTTCGAGCTGGAGGTCACGGTGCCGGAGCCGGGCGAGGTGGCGGCCTGGCTCGCCACCCTTCCGGAAGACCGCGCCGGGCTGGCCTTCCAGGCCGCGTACGGCAGCGGCACCGGGCGGCTCGACGGCATCGCGATCGCCGGCCCCGGCGGCGCCGCCTACCTCGACCCCACCCGGCTGACCGAGGACGACGAGGCGGCGCTGGGCGTCTGGCTGGCGGACGAGAGCCGGCCGAAGGCCGTGCACGACGCCAAGGGCGCGCTGCTGGCGCTGTGGGCGCAGGGCCACGACCTGCGCGGGCTGACCTGCGACACCGCGCTCGCCGCCTACCTGGCCATGCCGGGGCAGCGGTCGTTCCCGCTCGACGACCTGGTGCTGCGTTATCTCCACCGGGAGCTGCGGGCGGAGTCGGCCCCGGGCGGGCAGACCTCGCTGTTCGAGGACGCCGACGAGGGCGTGGCCAGAGATCTGGCCCTGCGTGCCCAGGCCGTGCGCGATCTCGCCGACGCGCTGGAGAGCCACCTGTCCAAGCGCGGCGGCACGCGTCTGGTGACCGACGTCGAGCTGCCGCTGGTGCGTGTGCTGGCGGAGATGGAGCGGGCCGGCATCGCCGCCGACCGGGAGTACTTCGCGGGGCTGGAGGCCGAGTTCGGCGCGGCGGTCAAGCAGGCGACCGAGGCCGCCCACCAGGCCGTGGGGGAGCAGTTCAACCTCGGCTCGCCCAAGCAGCTGCAGGAGATCCTTTTCGGCAAGCTCGGCCTGCCGAAGACGAAGAAGATCAAGACCGGCTACACGACCGACGCCGACGCGCTCGCGTGGCTGGCCCAGCAGACCGACAACGAGCTCCCGGTGATCCTGCTGCGCCACCGCGACCAGACCAAGCTGCGCACCACGGTCGAGGGCCTGATCAAGGAGATCTCCGACGACGGGCGGATCCACACCACGTTCAACCAGATCGTGGCGGCCACCGGGCGGCTGTCGAGCGAGAAGCCGAACCTGCAGAACATCCCGATCCGCACCGTCGAGGGCCGCCGTATCCGCAAGGGCTTCGTGGTGGGGGATGGCTACGAGACGCTGCTGACCGCCGACTACAGCCAGATCGAGTTGCGGATCATGGCTCACATGTCGCGGGACGAGTCGCTGATCGCGGCGTTCGAGTCCGGGCACGACTTCCATAAGGCGACCGCGTCGCGGGTCTTCGACCTGCCGCCGGAGCAGGTGGACGCCGAACTGCGGGCCCGGATCAAGGCGATGAACTACGGCCTCGCCTACGGGCTGTCCGACTTCGGGCTCTCGGGGCAGCTCAACATCCCGGTGGCGGAGGCGCGGGCGCTCAAGGAGGAGTACTTCGAGGAGTTCGGCGGCGTCCGCGACTACCTGGACGAGATCGTCGCGCAGGCCCGCAAGGACGGCTACACCGGGACCATCCTCGGCCGCCGTCGCTACCTGCCCGATCTCACCAGCGACAACCGGCAGCGCCGGGAGATGGCCGAGCGGATGGCGCTGAACGCGCCCATCCAGGGCTCGGCCGCCGACATCATCAAGGTCGCCATGCTGAACGTGCAGCGCGCGATCGAGGGCATGCGCTCCCGCATGCTGCTCCAGGTGCACGACGAGCTGGTGTTCGAGGTCGCGCCGGGCGAGCTGGAGGAGCTCACCGAGATCGTGCGGCAGCAGATGTGCCGGGCCTACGACCTGAGCGTGCCGCTGGAGGTCAGCGTCGGCGTCGGCGCCACCTGGGAGGACGCCGGGCACTGACGTACCGCCCCGCGGCTCCGCCGGCCCTCTCGCGGCGGCCCGGCGGTCTGCGCGGTGCTACGTGGTGGTGGGTGCGGTGTGCCGGTGGTGCCCGCGGTCTACGTGCGGCGCCGTGTGCGCGGCGGTGCGGTATGTGCGGAGTGTGCGCGTGGTGTGTGCGGCGGTCTGCGCGGTGCGTCGCTGTCAGCGGCGGTTGGAGGGGGGACGGGCGCGGTCGCCCCGGTCACCCCGCCCGCCGCGGTCACCCCGCCCGCCGCGGTCGCCCCGGCCGGCGAGGGCCAGGCCGGCCTGCTCGACCTCCAGCAGGCTCGCCTCGTGCCGTTCCGACTCGTGGGCCGCCCGCCCGCCGCGCAGGCCGAACAGCCGTTTGCTCAGCGCGATGTAGAGGACGGCCGCGATGTTGACCAGCAGGAGCACGATGCGGAACGGGCTGACCTTCTCGGTGATCTCGTAGATCTCCACGGGGATGAACGCCGAGGTCACGATCACCGAGAAGTACTCGCCCCAGCGCCTCAGCAGCCACAGGCCCACGCCCTCGACGAGCATCAGCGCCGCGAGGGCGGCAAGGGCGAGGACGATCCAGGCGAGCGTGCTCGTCCTCGCCGCCAGCACGGTCCGCAGCGTGTGCACCACGCCTGACTGGTCGAGGTTCCACCCGAGCCGGTGGGCCAGCGGTTCGATCAGCGGGAGGTCCTCGTCGAACGCCCGCCGCACGGCGTCGTGGTGCGCGCGGAACCGCCAGACGCCGTACGCGCCGCCCAGCACGAGCACCGCCTTGGCCCAGCGGAAGACGGCGATCGCCCGCAGGACCGCGGCGTCCCGCAGCGCCCGGCCGCGCAGCACGACCGGGGCGTCCCCGGCCGGTCCCGCGCCGCGCGGCGGGCCCAGCGTGAAGTCGCCGCAGCGCAGGCAGCGCCACGCCTCGCCGAGCGGCGTCTCGGTGCGCAGCCGGGCCCGCAGCGCGTCCTCGTCCGGCGCGTAGGTGACGTGTCCGTGCCGTCCGCAGGCACGCAGGCTCCAGTCCACATAAAAATTCCAACACAGATGAATAGGGACACGGCGGGCAGTAAGGTCAAATAACTGTGCGCAACCTTGCCCGGATGACCACCGTCGCCTCCATCGTCGTCGCAACCGTCGTCATCGTCGTGGTCGGTGTCGTCGCGCTCGTGCTGCTGACCCGGGCGCAGGGAGGCGGGTCACAGGGGGACGGCCGGTCGAAGGTCCGGCCACAGCCGCTCGCGGCCTCGCCGCAGCCCAGCGCGCCACCCGTGCGCGCGACCGCCGAGTCGGCGAAGAAGGTCAAGGCGAACGAGGCGGGGCTGGTTCCCGTGATCATGTATCACCGCATCCTGCCCAAGCGGGTCGCATCGATCGACCGGACCCCGGCCCAGCTGCGCAAGGAACTGGAGCGCCTGGCCAGGAGCGGCTACGTGCCGATCACCGCGGCCGAACTGGTCGCCAGGAAGATCGACATCCCCGCTGGGACCCATCCCGTCGTCCTGACCTTCGACGACGGCCATCCCAGCCACTTCGCGGTGGACCGGAACGGCATGCCGAAGAACGACACGGCCGTCGGGATCATCTACGAGGTCGCCGCGAAGTATCCGAACTTCCGGCCCGCGGCGACCTTCTGGGTCAACCGCGACCCGTTCGGCCTGCGCGACCGGGAGCAGCAGAAGAAGGCCGTGAAGTGGCTGCTCGACCACGGCTTCGAGGTGGCCAACCACACCTACTCCCACGCCGATCTCCGCCGGCTGTCGAACAAGCGGGTCAGCGAGCAGATCGTCCGGGAGGAGCGGCTGCTCAAGAAGATCGGCGCGCCGCCCTCGACCACCTTCGCGCTGCCGTACGGCTCCCGCCCGAGGAAGCTGAGCCGGGCGCACGACGGGAAGTGGGACGGCACCCGGTACCACTTCGACGCCGTCTTCCTGGCCGGAGCGGAGCCCACGGTTTCGCCCTACGCGAAAAGTTTCCCGCGCTACGCGATCCCGAGGATCCAGTCCAACGGAAAACGCGGGGACTGCCGGCGCTGGTGCACGACCTACTGGCTGGACTGGCTCGGCGAACACCCAAAAAAGCGTTACACCTCGGACGGGGATCCGGACCGGGTGTCCGTGCCGCGCAAACTCCGGGCAACGCTCTCGCCGGACCGTGCCAAGTCCGTGATCACGTACTAGGGGAACGTCCGGTTGCCTCGGATTGACCCGGCTCGCCATGTCTCATATGCTGATCGCTGCGCTGTGGGCTCGCGCGCGTCACGGACGGAGCGGGCTCGCGCTCGGTCATCTGGTCGCTACCAGGAACAAACGGCACCCCGGTGAACGAAAACAGGCCCGCCGCGCTTCTGTCACAACGACATCTGTCCGGTTCGGAGCAATTCCACACATGACGAGCAGCACTGAGGCCACCTCGAGCACCCCGCAGGTAGCGGTCAACGACATCGGTTCCGAGGAGGCCTTCCTCGCCGCGATCGACGAGACCATCAAGTACTTCAACGACGGCGACATCGTTGAAGGCACCGTCGTCAAGGTCGATCGAGACGAGGTCTTGCTCGACATTGGCTACAAGACCGAGGGCGTCATCCCGTCCCGCGAGCTTTCGATCAAGCACGACGTCGACCCGGCTGACGTCGTCGAGGTCGGAGAGCACGTCGAGGCCCTGGTCCTCCAGAAGGAGGACAAGGAAGGCCGCCTCATCCTGTCCAAGAAGCGCGCCCAGTACGAGCGCGCCTGGGGCACGATCGAGAAGATCAAGGACGAGGACGGCATCGTCACCGGCACGGTCATCGAGGTGGTCAAGGGCGGCCTGATCCTCGACATCGGCCTGCGTGGCTTCCTCCCGGCCTCCCTCGTGGAGATGCGCCGGGTCCGCGACCTTCAGCCGTACGTCGGGCGCGAGCTCGAGGCGAAGATCATAGAGCTCGACAAGAACCGCAACAACGTGGTCCTGTCGCGCCGCGCCTGGCTTGAGCAGACCCAGTCCGAGGTGCGCCAGACGTTCCTCAACACCCTCCAGAAGGGCCAGGTCCGCAAGGGCGTCGTGTCCTCGATCGTCAACTTCGGTGCGTTCGTCGACCTCGGCGGCGTCGACGGTCTGGTGCACGTGTCGGAGCTGTCCTGGAAGCACATCGACCACCCGTCCGAGGTCGTCGAGGTGGGCCAGGAGGTCACCGTCGAGGTTCTCGACGTCGACATGGAGCGCGAGCGGGTCTCCCTCTCGCTCAAGGCGACGCAGGAGGACCCCTGGCAGCAGTTCGCCCGCACGCACCAGATCGGCCAGGTCGTGCCCGGCCGGGTCACCAAGCTGGTGCCGTTCGGTGCGTTCGTCCGGGTCGAGGAGGGCATCGAGGGCCTGGTCCACATCTCCGAGCTGGCCGAGCGCCACGTGGAGATCCCGGAGCAGGTCGTGCAGGTCGGCGACGAGATCTTCGTGAAGATCATCGACATCGACCTGGACCGCCGCCGCATCTCGCTGTCCCTCAAGCAGGCCAACGAGGGCGTCGGCGCCGAGGTCGAGTTCGACCCCACGCTGTACGGCATGGCGGCGACCTACGACGACCAGGGCAACTACATCTACCCCGAGGGCTTCGACGCCGAGACCGGCGAGTGGCTCGAGGGCTTCGACAAGCAGCGCGAGGAGTGGGAGCGGCAGTACGCCGAGGCCCAGGCCCGCTTCGAGGCGCACCGCTCGCAGATCGAGAAGGCCCGTCAGGAGGAGGCGGCGGCCAGCGAGGCCGCTCCGTCGTCCTACAGCGGCGGCGGCGAGTCCACCTCGCAGTCCTCCTCGACCGGCGGCGGCGCTCTCGCCTCCGACGAGGCCCTCGCGGCCCTGCGTGAGAAGCTGGCCGGCGGCCAGAGCTGACGCGCGGTCCCGACGGGCTGACACACGGTCCCGACGGACATCGGAACACCAAAGGAAAGGCCCCGCTTCGGCGGGGCCTTTCCGCTGTCCGCACCCGGCCCGCCGGTCGCGCCGGGTTGATCGCCGATAGGCTGGCGGCGTGGTGGAGATCGCGCGGGCCGTGCCCGGGGACGCCGGGGAGATCCTGACCCTGCAACGGGCCGCGTACGTGACCGAGGCGCAGCTTTACGGCGACCCGTTCATCGCGCCGCTCGTGGAGTCGCTCGACCAGGTGCGTACGGTGATCGAGACGGCGATCGTGCTGAAGGCGACGGACGGCGGGCGGGTGGTCGGCGCGGTCCGAGGCCGGCTGTCCGGCTCGACCTGCCTGGTGGGCCGGCTCGTGGTCGCGCCCGACCGGCAGGGGCAGGGGATCGGCAGCGCGCTGCTGGCCGCGATCCACGAGGCGGTGCCCGAGGCGGCGGCGTTCGACCTGTTCACCGGGCATCTGTCGGAGGGGAACCTGCGCCTCTACCGGCGTCTCGGCTATCGGGAGACCCAGCGGGAGCGGGTGCAGGACCACCTGATGCTGGTCCACCTGCGGCGGGAGCCCCAGCCCGCCCGATAGGCTGCGGGGCGTGCTGAAGGTTGGGCTCACGGGCGGCATAGGTTCGGGCAAGAGCGAGGTGTCGCGCCGGCTGGCCGCGCGCGGCGCCGTCGTGGTCGACGCCGACAAGATCGCCAGAGAGGTCGTGGAGCCCGGCACCCCCGGGCTCGCGCAGATCGTCGCGGCGTTCGGCGAGGAAGTCCTCCGCCCCGACGGCACCCTCGACCGGGAACGGCTCGGCTCGATCGTGTTCGCCGACACCGAGAAGTTGCGGGTCCTCAACGGAATCGTCCACCCCAAGGTGGGCGAGCGCAGTGAGCAACTGCAGCGGGAGGCGCCGGACGACGCGGTCGTCGTCTACGACGTGCCGCTGCTGGCCGAGAACAACCTGGCTCCGCTGTACGACGTGGTGATCGTCGTGGACACGCCGGACGACGTGCGGCTGGAGCGGCTGCTGCGGTCGCGCGGCATGCCGGAGGCGGACGCCCGCGCCCGGATCGCGGCCCAGGCCTCCCGTGAGGACCGGCTGAGGATCGCCGACATCGTGATCGGCAACAGCGGTTCGCTGGACGAACTGGACGCCCAGGTCGACAAAGTCTGGCAGGACCTGACCGCCCGCGCCTTCTAGCGGCGCCGACGACCGGCGGAGCCGGGCGGCTCCGGCCGGGGAGCGGATGAGCGGTCCATCGCCCGCCATGTGGCCTTTCTGCGAATCTACATCGTAAAGGCGTCCGCGCGGCTTTCCTGCGGTCCGCCTGGCCCCGAAGGCCATCGCCTTGTCGGACCTTGACCATATCTGGCTAATGGCATTAGTCTGGAGGCTATGATAATGAGCCTGGAGGGCGGCGTGACCGAGAGCGGCGTGACACGGTTCCTGAAGATCGGCGACGGCGAGATCGCGTACGACGTGACCGGGGAGGGCCCGCTGGTCGTGCTCGCGTTCCTCAAGGAGGGGGCCCGTGCCTAGGGCCGCGCTGTCCCCGGACGCCGTCGTCGCCCTCGCGCTGCGGCTGGTGGACGAGGAGGGCCCGGACGCGCTCACCCTGTCCGCGGTCGCCGGGCGGGCGGGGGTCGCCACCCCCTCGCTCTACAAGCACGTACGCGGACTCGCCGAGTTGCGTGGCCTGGTATCCGGGCGGGTGCTGGCGGAGCTGACCGAGATCGCGGCGGAGGCGGCGCTCGGCCGGTCGGGCGACGACGCGCTGCGCGCCCTGATGGACGGCTGGCGAGCGTACGCCGCCCGGCACCCGCACCGCTACTCGGTGCTGGTCCAGGCGCCGCTCCCGGAGACGGCCGAGGCGGGGGAGCGGCTCGTCGGCGTCCTCCTCGCGGCGCTGCGGGCGTACGGCCTGGAGGGCTCGGCGGCGATCCACGCGGTCCGCTGCCTGCGCGCCGTGACGCACGGGTTCGCCGTCCTGGAGGCGGAGGGCGCGTTCCGTCTCGCCGAGGACCTGGACGAGAGCTACGCCCTGCTGGCCCACATGGTCGTCTCCGGGCTCCGCACCGCCCGCGAGACGAGCATCACGAGCACCGAGCCGTCCGAGCGCTGAACCCCGGCGGGTCAGAAGGGCTCGTCCAGGGCCAGCCGCCGGACCTCCGCCAGGTATTCGTCGAGCTCGCCCGGCTCGAACCGGCACATGCCGATCACGAACCAGAACTGGCCCGTCACGTCGCCCTCCAGCTTGTACAGCCCGTCAGGGGAGAAGGCGGCCCAGCCCTCCGGCAGGCCGAGCAGGGTCGTGCGGCGTCTACGCCCCGGGACGTCCCACAGGATCACCACGCCGTCGTCCCCGCCGCTGGCGAGCAGGTCGCCCGAGGGATGGAACGCGACGGACCAGACGCGGCGGCCGTGGCCGGCGAGCGTGCCGACGCGCGCGCCGGTCGACGGGTCCCACAGGTGGACGGCGAGGTCGTCGCCGGCCGTGGCGAGCAGGTCGCCCGACGGGCTGAAGGCCGCCGTCCACAGCCGGCCGCCGCCGTCGAGCACGTGCGCGCACTCGCCGGAGGCGACGTCCCATAGGCGGGCGGTGCCGTCGTTGCTCGCGCTGACCAGCAGGTCGCCCGACGGGGAGAAGGCCACCGCGTAGACCCGGTCGCCGTGGCCGTCCAGCGTCGCCGTGCACGTGCCCGTCCGGAGGTCCCACAGCCGCGCCCTGCGGTCGTCGCAGCCGGTGGCGACGAAACGGCCGCCGGGGTCGAAGGTGATCGACCTGACCCGTCCCCGGTGCCCGGAGAGGTTCGCGACCTGCCGCCCGGTGGGGCGGTACCACAGCCGCACGCTGTCGTCGTCGTTGGCGGTGGCCAGCAGTTCCCCGTCGGGGCTGAACGCCTCGGCCCACACGTGGTCGGTCTCCACGTTGAGCTCGCGCTCGTACACCCCCGCCGCCGGGTTCCACAGGTAGACCCCGCCGTCGTTGCTCGCGGTCGCCAGCAGCGGGCCGGCCGGGTTGAAGACGGCCGACACCAGCCGGTCGGCCGTCCCGGTGAGCGAGCGCAGGCGCCGTCCCGTCGCCGGGTCCCACAGGCGTACGTAACCGTCGTTGCCGCAGGCGGCGAGCATGCCGCCGTCGGCGGAGAAGCGGACCGAGGTGATGCGGCGGCCGTGCCCGCGCAGCGTCTGCGCGCACTGGCCGGTGCGCGGGTCCCACAGGCGGGCGCTGCCGTCGTTGCTGCTGGTCGCGAGTTGCCGGCCGTCCGGGCGGAAGGCGAACGGCCACACCGATCCCCGGTGCCCGGTCAGCTCGGTCCGCGCCTGGGCGGTGACGGGGTCCCAGATCCGTACGACGCCGTCGCTGTCACCGGTGGCGAGCAGTTCCCCGGTGGGGTCGAACAGCACCTGGTAGACCGCGCCGCGGTGCCCCGGCAGGCTGCCGGCCGCCTCGCCCGTGACCGGGTCCCACAGCCGTACGGCCCCCTCGGTGTCGCCGGAGGCGAGCAGCCGGCCCTCCGGGTGGAAGGCGAGGGAGTAGATCCGCCCGGGGTGGCCGGTCAGCTCGTGCAGCGCGGCGCCGGAGCGGGGGTCCCAGAGGCGCAGCACGCCCTGCCCGTCGCCGGCGGCCAGGCGGGTGCCGTCCGGGCTGAGCACCAGCCGGTAGACGGCTCCGCTGTGGCCGCGCAGATGATGGCGCACCTGCCCGGTGGCGAGGTCCCACACGCGGATCACCCCCGCGCGGTCGCCGGTCACCAGCAGTCCGGGCAGGAAGACGGCGGTGTAGATCGGGGCGGTGTGGCCCGGCAGTTCCCGCACGAGCTCTCCGGACGCCCAGATCCGCACGACCCCGTCGGCGCCGCCGGCCGCGATGAGGTCGCCGGAGGTCACCACGGGCCACACCCCCTCGGGGTGGCCGTGCAGGACGTGGGACGGCGCTCCGGTGTGGGGGTCCCACACCCGCACGGTCCCGTCGCTGGCGCCGGTCACCAGCCCGGCCTCGCCGTAGGCGACCTTGTAGACGCGGCCGCGGTGGCCGTGCAGCGTGCGCAGCGCCGACCCGGTGACGGCGTCGCAGACCAGCACCCCGCCGTCCTCCCCGCCGAGTGCGAGCACGCCGCCATCGGGGTGGTAGGCGACCGGCTCGGGCAGGCGGCTGCTCTCGAAGTGGTAGCCGTACGGGACGCCCACGACGGCGGGGGCGGGCTCGGCGCCGACCGCGTCGCCCGCTCGTCCGGGGCCGCCGGGCCCGGCCGGCACGGCGGGTGCGACGGCAGCGCCGCGCAGTTCCGGGGCGGCGAACGGAACGCCGGTGGAGCCGATGAGCGCGGCCCGGTCCCAGCGGCTGCCCTCGACGGCGACGTCCCGCAGGTCGGCGCGGGCGAGCCGGGCACGGGTGAGGTCCGCGCCGCGCAGGTCCGCGCCCACCAGCACGGCCTCGTCCAGGCGGGCGCCGGCCAGCCGGGCGTCCCTCAGCACGGCGTGGGAGAGGTCGGCCCCGACGAGCCGGGTGTCGGTCAGGTCGGCGCCGGTGAGGTCGACGCCCTGCAGTTCGCGGTACGACAGGTCCTCGCCGCTGAGCCGCGCCCCGCGCAGGTCGGTGCGCGCCGAGGTGCGCAGCCGGGTCGTCACCTTGATGGCGTTGGCCCGGGCGACGTCGCCGGAGGCGGGGGAGGCGAGCGTCCTGGCCGCCCACGCCTGCAGCCGCGACGCGTCGGCGAGGTCGCACAGGAAGTCGACGGTCAGCGTGGACAGCGGCCGCAGGCCGAGCCAGGCGGAAGGCCCGCCGGGGGGCCCGCCCGGGGGACCGCCGAGCGACTCCGCCAGATGACGGGCGACCAGCCACTCCGCGACCGAGGCGTGGATGAAGCCGAACAGCCCCTCGTCGGTGCGGACGAGCAGGCTGCCGGCTCCGACCGCGTGCACGGCCTGCTCGGGCGTCAGCCGCGCGGCCCCCGCCGCCCCGCCCGATCCGTACGGCGCGGGGACCTGCGGGTCGGCGGCCAGGCCGGTGAGCGT
This sequence comes from Microbispora sp. H10670, assembly GCF_014161385.1. NCBI lineage: Bacteria > Bacillati > Actinomycetota > Actinomycetes > Streptosporangiales > Streptosporangiaceae > Microbispora > Microbispora sp. H10670. The sequence continues at coordinate 113,150 of NZ_JABBWW010000024.1, forward strand.
GTCGGCGGCCTCGGCCAGCTCGGCCGGCCGCAGGTAGGTCTCGCCGGTCTCCCACAGCCGCAGCGCGAGGGTGGTCGTGGCCCGCCACAGCTCCTCGCGGGTGAGCCCGCCGGGGGCCCCGGCCACGCCTCCGACCCGCTCCTCCTCGAAGGCCAGCCAGGTGTCGAGGATCTCCTGGTAGAGGCCGGCGGCGCTGATCGCCTCCCCGGCCCGCGCGACGGCGCGCAGCCGCTCCTCCGGCAGGTCGGCGATGAAGCTCAGCATGCGGGGGTTGTGGGCCAGGCCGAGCAGGTCGGCGATGCCGGTGAGCAGGGCCATCCGGTCGTCGGCCGCCTCCCGCGAGCCGTATCGGTTGACCAGGTAGGCGCGGATCTGCTCCTCGGTGAACTCCTCGATGCCGAGCACCCGGCGGTTGGGCAGCAGGCCGACCTTCTCGCCGAGCGCGGTCATCACCTGGCTGCGCGACTTGAAGTGCTGGGTCCGCCCGGCCACCACGATCTTGGCCTTGTCCTCCGCCGCGCGCAGCAGGGTGTCCAGGTGGTCGGCCGCCCGCTCGTACGTCACCCGGGTGACCAGCTCGTCGAACCCGTCGAACAGCAGCACGATGCGGCCCTGGCGCAGCATGTAGTGGAACGCCTTGAGGTCGATCAGCTCCTCGCCGTGGTTGGCGAGGTGCGCCGCGACCAGCCCGGCGACCGAGTGCGCCTTGTCGAGGGCGCGCAGCTCGATCAGGATCGGGATGAGGTGCGGCAGCTCGGCGGGGATGCGCCGGGCCACCTCGCGCAGCGAGAACGTCTTGCCCCGGCCGAAGTCGCCGAGCACGAGCACGAACCGCCCGTGGTCGGCCGCGAGCAGCCGCATCAGCTCGCCGCCGAGGTCGTCGCGCACCTCGCCGCCGTTGCGGTCGAGCTCGCGGAACCGCTGCGGCACGTACAGCTCCGGCGGGTAGCGGCGGTCGCCGCGCAGCCGCGCGGTCTGCCCGGCAACGTACGCCGACAGGTCGAGCAGGCCCTGGAACTCGGTGAAGCTGCGCAGGCGCAGCCCGCGCCGCAGGGCGTCGTCGCGTAACGCCCGGGGCGGCGGCGGGCCCTGGTAGACCAGCTCGGCCGCGTGCTCCAGCCCCGCCGCGTGGACGTGCCCGAGGAACGCCTCGACGTGCTCCTCGCCCGGTTCCCCGGCGTGCGCGCCGACGAGGACCTGCCGGACGAAGCCGTCCTCGGGGTGCGTGACGAGCAGGCGCGGCGGGTCCCCGGCCACCCGTTTGATCTTGGCGCGTTCGAACCGGGTCTCGCAGACCTCGGCGATGAGGTCGAGCAGCAGGTCGGCCGGGCCGGCGGGCTCCTCGGGGGCCTCCTCCGGCGGTTCCGCGACCGGCGGCGGAGGGTTCTGCGGGCGCCATCCGCGCCAGTGGCAGGGCAGGACCTCCGGCTCGCGCAGCTCCGGCCGGTCGCGGGTCCACCGGCGCAGCCCCTCGGGCGTGAACTGGAGGATCTGGTGGCGTCCCGGAGCGAGCGCCGGCACGCACGGCAGGCCGTTCAGCTCCCCGGCCTCGGCCGGACCGTCGCGCCGGGCGTCCCGCCCGTGGACGAGCAGGTCGAGCCGGGATCCCAGCAGGCGCTCCAGGGTGTCGGCGTCACGCAGGCCGGGGCGCGGCGGATGGGCGACGACGCCGATCCGCAGCCATCCCTCGTACGGCCGCAGCCGCTCGGCGAACCACGCCGCCTGGGCCTCGCCGACGAAGCCGTGGGCGTCCTCCTCGCGGTGGCTCATCGCGATGGTCGAGTTGATCCCGGCGACGACCGTGCGAAGCTCGGGCAGCTCGAACAGCGTCCACGGCTGGGCGCTGTCGAAGGCGGGGCCGTCGAGCCCCTGGTAGAGCTCGCCGAAGAGGGTGGAGAAGTGCCGCCACTTCGGCCAGTAGGGCGGCTGCGGGCGCACGTCGTCTGCCTCGCAGGTGGCGAAGTAGGCCCGGCAGGCCGCCTTCGTGACGTCGCGCGGCCCGGGGACGACGGCCAGCCGCCCGGGTTCGAGCCCGAGCAGCACGCGCAGCCCGGTGAGGAACGCCAGGGCCTGCTCGCACTCGCGGATGCTGCCCGACTCGGTGAGGTCGCCGGTCACCACGAGCAGGTCGGGCCGGGGCACTCCGGCGTCGGCGAGGCGGGTCAGGTCGGCCCACACGCTCGCCTGCAACTCGCCCGCGTCGAGCGGCTCGTCCGCCTCCGCCAGCCCGCGCCCGAAGCGCGGCCCGGCGACGTGCAGCACGGTGACCGACGACGCGCCGCCCGCGCGCTCGGCCGTCGGGAAGGCCGGCTCGGCGGCCGGGGACCGCCGCGCCCGGGGGATCCGTGCGGCGGGCGGGGGGTCGGCGGGCGGCCGGAGGGCGCGCGGGCCGTGCGGGCTCGGTGAGCGGTCGACGGACCCGGCCGGGAACCGGGGCGCCTCGTCCGGTTTCGCCCGTCCGGCCAGGGCCTGCCTGATCCGAGTGAGCAACAGCCGCCGCGCCTCGCCGGGGTCGGTCACGCCGAGGAGGTCGACCCAGGTGATCGTGGAGAGCAGCCCGTCGAGTGGGCAGTCCTCCAGCCGGACCGTCACGAGCTTGTTGGACGGGTTGTCCGGATCGGCGCGCAGCGCCGCCTGCCACTCCAGCCTGCCGTACCGGGACCCCAGATAGTTGCGGGTGAGTACGGCGACGACCAGGTCGGCCTCGCTGACGCCGCGGTCCATGAAGTCGATGAAGTTGGTGCCGGGCACGAAGTCCCACGCCTGGAGCATCGTGCGGTAGCCGGCGGCTTCGAGCTGCCAGGCGATCCACGTCGCCCACCGCTCGTCGGCGGGGGAGTAGCTGACGAAGATCTCCGTTCTGGCGTCCCCGCGTCCGCTCATGCCGCCCCCTCAACCGGCGGCCCGGGCCTGCGTACCGCCCGTTGCCTGGTGATTCGCCGGCTCATGCCCTGATCGCCGCAATCGCCCATCGGCAGCCCCCATCGACGTGCGTCATGGGGCCCAGTATTCCCGCTGTCACCGACGGTTTGGAGGGGTTCGATCATCTCGCCCCCGGGGGATAGGGTGTCCGCGTGGCGAGTGGGCTGCGGCGGCTGAGCGTTCTCGACTGGATCAGGTTCGGGCTGCTCGCGGCGGGCCTGGTGTTCGTGGCCACCGGCCTGCTGCCGGCCGAGACGGCCAGGGAGAGCGTCGGGCGCATCGCGCCACTGCTGCTGTTCCTCGGCGCGGTCATCGTGCTCGCCGAGCTGACCAAGGAGGCGCGGGTCTTCGACGTGATCGCGACCCGCATCGCGATCGTCGGCCGGGGCAGCTACGCGAGCCTCTTCCTGCTGTGCGCGGCGTTCGCCTCTCTGGTCACGATATTCCTGAACCTGGACACGACGGCCGTCCTGCTGACGCCGGTCATGCTGGCCCTGGCGCCCCGCGCGAAGATCGCTCCGCTGCCGATGGTGATGACCACGGTGTGGCTGGCCAACACCGCGAGCCTGCTGCTGCCGGTCTCCAACCTCACCAACCTGCTCGCCATGAACCGCGTCGCGCTGACCACGCAGGAGTTCGCCGCGCGCATGTGGGCGCCCCAGCTCGTCTCGATCGCGGTCACGATGGCCTTCCTCTGGGTGTTCTTCTGGCGGCGCGGCGAGCGGGGCGAGGACCGGTACGAGCCGCCGCCGCCGGTCCCGGTGCCCGACCGGGTGCTGTTCGGCGTCTCGGGGGTGGCCTGCCTGCTGTTCATCGCCGCGATCCTGACGGGCGTCGAGATCGGCGTCGCGGCCCTCGTCGCGGCGGTCGCGGTGGTCGCCGCCTTCGCCTGGCGCGACCGGGCGAAGCTCGTGTGGAGCCTGATCCCCTGGCGGCTGCTGGTCTTCGTCACCGGCCTGTTCCTCGTGGTCCCGACGCTCAGCCGCCTCGGCCTGGCGGACGTGATGCGCGCGCTCGTCGGCGTGGGCGGCGACGGAGACGGCGCCTACCGCGCGGCCGCCGCCGGGGCCGCGCTGTCCAACGTGGTCAACAACCTCCCGGCGTACGTCGCGGGCGAGCAGGTCATCCCCGCGGCCAACCACACGCAGTTGCTGTCGCTCCTCGCGGGCACCAACCTCGGCCCGGTGATCACGCCGTGGGGGTCGCTCGCGACCCTGCTGTGGTTCGAGTGGTGCCGCCGGGGAAACGTGCGGGTGCCGCTGGCCAAGTTCGTCGCCACCGGCGCGGGCCTCGCCGTGACCGGCCTCGCCGCGACGGTGACCGTCCTGGTCCTCACCGGCTGAGCGCCCCGCCACGCGGTCCCGGCCAGGCGGCGTACGCGTGGAACGCCTCCTTGGGCTCCTGCGACCCGTCCGGCAGGCAGCGGACGACGCCGTACGCCGCGAGATCGAGGTCGTGGACGGGGTCGGAACGGTGGGGATAGCTGTAGGACGCGTACGTGAAGAGGAAGGCCGTGTCCACCTCCTCTTCGGCGAAGACGTCCAGCAGCCCGGTGATCTCGGCGGCCTGCTCGTGCTCGTCGCGGACCAGCGGCTCCCGCAGCCGGGCGGGCTCGGCCGCGCGGTCCACGACGTTCCAGGCCATCGCGCCCCGCGCCGCCGCGCCCCGGTAGGCGCAGCAGCCGAACTCGGTGACCGCGAACGGCTTGCCGTGTGCCCGGTAGGCCCGGATCCGCTCGCGGTAGACGGCGGCGTTCCGCGCGTCCCTGTAGTGGTCCACGGCGACCACGTCGAAGGGCGACCAGTCCACCTCCTCCCACGGCCCCGCCGCGTACGTCACCCGGCCACCGAACTCCGCCCGCACGACCGGTGCCGCGCGGGCCAGGAAGCCGTTCAGCCGCCGGTTGAACGAGCCTTTGAGCGCCAGGTTCGCGACGAGCCGGGGGACGGAGGTGAACGTGCGCATCCGGGCGAACGCGTCCCGGCCGAGGACGAGCCCGCGCATGAAGAACGTCAGCTCCCGGCCGGCGACGAACACCACCCGGTCCGAGCCCGCGCGCAGCCGCTCGGCGGTCTTCGCGCACTCCGACAGGTAGGGCAGCCACTCACCCGGCCGTGAGTTGTGCGGGTCGGGCGAGAACCACACCTCAAGCCCCTCGGCCAGGGCGTGCTCCGCCGCGACGGTGAGCCGGTCGAGGTCCTCGCCGAAGATCCGTACGGCGGCGCAGCCGAGGTCGCGGCGGATGACCCGCATCTCCTCACGCACCTGGCCCGGGTCGAAGCGGGGCCGTGAGGGCCGATCGGGGGTCGTCCGCACGCCCACGTCGTAGTTGATCGCCTTCCGCATCGCTCCACCCTTCTCGATACAGCGTATCGACACGATACACTGTATCGAGTGAGTGTGATCTGGGAGCGGCCCGAGCCCGGCGAACGCAGGGCCGTACGGCTGAGCAGAGAGGCCGTCACAGCCGCGGCCATTGCCCTCGCCGACGCCGAGGGACTGGAGGCCGTGTCGCTGCGCCGGGTGGCCGCCGCGCTCGGGACCGGCCCCATGCGCCTGTACGGTTACCTCGATTCCAAGGACGACCTGCTCGACCTGATGATGGACGCGGTCTGCGGCGAGATTCCGCCGCCTCCGCCCGGCGACTGGCGCGGGGAACTGCGGGCCATCGCGCGGGACACCCAGCGCACGGCCCGGCGTCACCCCTGGTACGTCACGCTGCTCGGCACCCGCCAGCCGTACGGGCCGAACGGGCTCGCCTACTCCGAGCGGCTGTTCGCGGCCGTGGCCCGGCTGGGGCTGCCGGCGCGGCTCACCGTCCACGCGGTGGACGCGGTCCGCGCCTACATCGCGGGCTTCCTGCAACTGGAGTTGCTGCCGGGCCCGGAAGCCGAGCCGGGGGAGGAGAAGCTGGCCTACCTGGCCCGATCGGTCGCCACCGGGAAGTATCCGACGCTGGCGTGGATCATCGCCGAGTTCGAGGCGGTCGGCCCGGAGGAGGCGTTCGCCGAGGGGCTCGAACGCGTTCTCGACGGCATCGCCGCCGCCCGGCCCGACGCGCCCTGACCTCCCCTGCCGTCGGCTATGGACACCCCTGAGAACGACACGGAAAAAGTTGTGGAAATCCTCATGGGTCATACGGGTGGTCCTGGTATGGGATCGTCCCGTGACAGATGAACAGCGCCCATCGCGGCGGCGTCTCCCCGCGGGAGACATCGCCAGGGTCAGCGTCTTCGCCGCGCTGATCGCCGTGCTCGGCCTGCCGGGCACGCTGAACGTCTTCGGCGACGTGGTGCCGATCACGTTGCAGACGCTCGGCGTCATGCTCGCCGGGGCGATCCTCGGCACCTGGCGGTCCGCCCTCGCCGTCGCGGTCCTGCTCGTGCTGGTCGCCGCGGGGCTCCCGCTGCTCGCCGGCGGACGCGGCGGCCTCGGCGTCTTCGCCGGCCCCTCGGCCGGCTTCCTGGTCGGCTGGCTTCCCGGGGCGGCCCTGACCGGCTGGATCGTCGAGCGCGGCGGCCGCGCCCCGGGCACGATGCGGATACTCGCCGCCTGCCTGGCGGGTGGCGTCGGTGTGGTCTACCTGTGCGGCATCCCCGTGCAGGCGCTGGTCACCGGTCTCTCTCTGGGCAAGACCGCCCTGCTCAGCGCCGCGTTCCTGCCCGGCGACCTGATCAAGGCGGTGCTGGCGGCGGTCGTGGCGCGGGGCACCCAGCGGGCCTACCCGGACGCGGTCCCGGCGGTGCACCGCGAGCGGCTGCGGGCCGGGGGACGGTGATCCGCCCGTGCCGGTAGCCGACCGGGTCCTGCGCCACGCCGCCGGCCGTCCGCACCACGTCGCGGTGTCCGGCCCCGGGGGCGACCTGACCTACGCCGAGCTCGCCGGCCGCGCCGGACGGGCCGCGCGTCACCTGCGCGACCGGGGGGCCGGGCGCGGCGCGCTGGTCGCGGCCGGTCAGGCCGACCCGGTGGCCCTGCTCGTCGCCGTGCTCGCCTGCGACCTCGCGGGGGTCACGCCGCTGCTCTGCGACCACACGTGGAGCGAGGAGCGGCGCGAGCAGGTCATGGCGGCGGTGCCCGTCACCGCCCGATTCGACGCCCCGCTGTCCGGCGCGGACGGCCCGCCCGTACGGCACGATCCGGGCCCGGACGACCTGACCTGGGCCTGTTTCAGCTCCGGCAGCACCGGAAGGCCGCGCGCTCTGGTGCGCACCCGCGCCTCCTGGACCGGGTCGTTCCCCCACCTGGACGAGCTGACCGGGATCGGCCCTGACGACGTCGTGCTGATCCCCGGCCCACTGGTCTCCTCCCTGTACGGCTTCGCGGCGGCGCACACCCTGGCGTCGGGCGCCACCGCCGTGGTGCCCGGCCGGTGGTCTCCCGCGGCGCTGGCCGGGCAGCTGCGCCGGGCGACCGCCGTCCACGTGGTGCCCCACCGGCTGCCGGCCGTGCTGGACGCGCTGGAGGCGGCCGGGGGCCCGCTGCGCACGGCCGTGGTCGGCGGGGCCGCCCTGGACCCCACCGCCCGGACCCGGGCGGCGGAGGCCGGAGTGCGTGTGGTGTCCTATTACGGCGCGACCGAGCTGTCGTTCGTCGCCGTGGACGCCGACGGCAGCGGGCTGCGGCCGTTCCCCGGCGTCGAGATCGACGTCAGGCCGGAGCCCGGGCACTCCCTGGGCGAGGTGTGGGTGCGTTCCCCCTGGCTGTGCGAGGGCTACCTGGCGGGCGCCGCCGGCCCCCTGCGCCGGGACGGCGGCGGCTGGACGACGGTCGGCGACCTCGCCGAGCCGTACCGGCCGGGCGGCGTCCTGCGGCTGCGCGGGCGCGGCGACGGCGCGATCCAGACCGGCGGCGCCACGGTGGTGCCCGAGGACGTCGAGGAGGTGCTCAGGAAGGTGCCGGGAGTGAACGACGTGGTCGTGGTCGGCACGCCGCACCCGTACCTCGGCGCGGTCGTCACCGCCGTCGTCGAAGGCGCCGTAGAGGGCGCCGTCGGGGGCGCCGTGCGGACCGGCGGACTTTCCCAGGCGGCTCTGGAGGAGGTGGCGCGCGCCGAACTCGACCCGGCGCAGCGCCCCCGGCGCTGGTACGCCACCGGGTCCCTGCCCCGCACGCCCGCTGGGAAGCCGGCCCGCGGCCTGCTCGCCGCCCACCTCGCCGCCCGTTTCACCGGCGACCCGGAGAGCGGCTCCGCGAGCCGAGGCCCCGAGAGCGATGGCCTGGGAAGCGGCGCGGTGATCGGCGACGCGGAGATCTGGCGGCTCGGCTGAGATGGACGACCAGCCGGTGATCGTGGCGGCCCGCCGTACCCCCATCGGCACCGCCGGTCACGCCTTCGCGACCGTGCCGGTCCACCGGCTCGCCGCGCCCGTCGTCGAGGCGGTGGTCCGCGACGCCGCGCCTCTCGGCGTTCCGGTGGACGACGTGGTGCTGGGCAACTGCACGGGCCCCGGCGGCAACCTGGCGCGGGTCTGCGCGCTGGCCGCCGGGCTGGGGCCGGAGGTGCCGGGCGTCACCGTCGACCGGCAGTGCGGCAGCGGGCTCGCCGCGATCCTGCTGGCGGCCCAGGCCGTGCGGTGCGGGGATGCCGCCCTCGTCGTCGCCGGCGGGGCCGAGAGCGCCTCGACCGCGCCGCTGCGGGTCCGCAGGCGGGAGGGCGAGCCGGGCGTGCCGTACGAACGGGCGCCGTTCGCCCCGGAGGGCCACCCGGACCCCGACATGGGCCCGGCGGCGGAGGCGCTCGCGGCCGCGTACGGCGTGACCAGGGAGCGCCAGGACGCCTACGCCCGCCGAAGCCACGAGCGGGCGCTGGCCGCCCGCGCGGCGGGCCGGTTCGCGCGGGAGGTCGTCCCGATCGGCGGCCGGACCGACGACCAGCGGCCGCGCGTCCTGCGGCCCGCGTCGCTGGCCCGGCTGCCCGCCGCGTTCGTGCCGGGCGGCACGGTGACGGCCGGCAACTCCTCCCCGGTGAGCGACGGCGCCGCGGCCGTGGCCGTCGTGCCGGAGCGGCTGCGCGCGGCGGCCGGCCTGCCCGGCCTGCGCCTGCTGGCCGGGACCGTGACCGGCTGCGACCCCGCGCTGCCCGGATGGGGGCCGGTGCCCGCCGTACGGCGGGTGCTGGAGCGGACCGGGACGGACCTGGCGCGGGTGGCGGCGGTGGAGATCGTGGAGGCGTTCGCGGCGCAGGTGCTCACCGTCACCGACGCGCTCGGTCTCGACCCGCTCGGCGGGGACGCGGACCGGGTCTGCGCCGACGGCGGCGCGCTCGCCCTCGGCCATCCCTGGGGCGCGACCGGCGCCGTCGTGGTGACCCGGCTGTTCGGCCGGCTCCTGGGGGAGGGGGCGCCGCCGGGCACGCTGGGCCTGGCGGCGGTCGCGGTCGGCGGCGGTCTGGGGATCGCCGCCCTGTTCGAGGTGGTCTGAGTGATCCGGCTGACGGACGTCCATGTGCGGCTCGGGCAGCGGGAGGTGCTGCGCGGCGTCACGGCCACGCTGACCGAGCGCCGGGTGGGGGTGATCGGGGCCAACGGCTCGGGCAAGAGCACGCTCGCCCGCCTGCTCAACGGTCTGGTGCTGCCGTCGTCGGGCACGGTCACGGTGTCCGGGCTGGACACGCGCCGCCACGCGGCCCGGATCAGGCGCGGCGTCGGGTTCCTGTTCACCGACCCCGACGCGCAGATCGTGATGCCGACGGTGGCCGAGGACGTCGCCTTCTCGCTGCGGCGCAAGGGCCTGCCGCGCGAGGAGACCGAGCGCCGGGTGCGGGAGACGCTGGAGAGGTACGGCCTCGCGGACCACGCCGACCACCCCGCCCACCACCTGTCCGGCGGCCAGAAGCAGTTGCTCGCCCTCTGCTCGGTCCTGGTGCTCGAACCGGAGATCCTCGTCATGGACGAGCCCACCACCCTGCTCGACCTGCGGCACTCCCGGCAGGTCGCGGGCCTGCTGCGGACCCTGCCCCAGCAGGTGGTGGTGGTCACCCACGACCTCGCGCTGCTGGAGGACTTCGACCGCGTGCTCGTGGTGGACCAGGGCCGCGTCGTCGCCGACGCCGGTCCCGCGACCGCGATCGGCCACTACCGGAAGATGATGGCGTGAAGGGCCTCACCGGCGCCTACGTGCCGGGTGGCTCGCCCCTGCACCGGCTGCCCGCGGGCGTCAAGCTCGCCGGGCTCGCCGTGTGCTGCACGGTGCTCCTGCTGCTGCGCCCGCCCGCCGCGCTGGCGGCCGCCGCCGTCGTCGTGGCGGCCCTTTACGCCGTGTCGGGCGTGGGCGCGGCGGCGGCCTGGGCGCAGGTGCGGCCGGTCCGCTGGTTCGCCCTGGCCCTGTTCGGGATGCAACTGGTGGTCGCGGACCTGTCCGGCGCGGTGTCGTCCACGCTCCGCGTCGTGCTCGCGATCGCCCTCGCCGGGCTGGTCACCCTCACGACGCGCACCAGCGATCTCATGGCGTTCCTGGAGCGGTGCCTCGCCCCCGCGAGGTTCGCCGGGCTCGACCCGTTCCGCCTGTCGCTGCTGCTGTCTCTCACGCTGCGCAGCGTGCCGGTCGTCGCGGAACTGGCCACCCGGGTCAGGGAGGCCCAGCGCGCCAGAGGCGTCGAACGGAGCCCACGCGCCTTCGCCGTCCCGCTCGTGGTCGGCGCCCTGCGGCACGCCGACGCCCTGGGCGAGGCGCTCGCCGCCCGCGGCCTGGACGACTAGATGATTGATTCCAAGGGCTGAGGTTCGCGAACTGCCTGCGGACATGAAGCGAGGGTGTCCAAGATCGATTTGTGACGAAAGACCTGGACACCCTCGCCACCGCACTGTACGTGAAGATCGACG
>NZ_JABBWW010000025.1:0-121964 GCF_014161385.1 Microbispora sp. H10670
CATGCGCACCGCGCGCTCGCGAAGCTCTTGGGGGTACTTCCTCGGGGCTGGCATCGTGACGTGATTCTCCCTTCCGCCAGCAGATGATGCTGGCTTCAGGGCCTCCACGAAAGTCGGAGTGGTTCACTCCGCTGGTACCCGAAGAACTGGTGCCGCACCTCAAGCTTGCCCAGGAGTGGGGCAGGCGAAAGGCCGCTCAACTGCCCGAGTGGTCGCCCGACAAATGGCGGCGCGTCGCTGCCATCCTCGACGTGGAGATAGACCCCGGGCCGTCTCCCGTCGCCTCTGGAACCTCCGGCGAGAGCGGGAGGGATGCCGCGTGAGCGACCTTCCCGGCTTCTCTCCCGATGTCCTCGCCGCTGCCCAGCGTGCCGCCATGCCGGACTTCGCCCGGTGGCAGGAGATGGTGCGCGCGACAGGTGGCTGTGCCCGGCCGATCCGGCTGCAAGGTCACCGGGTCACCTTCGATGCCGGGTTGGAGGTGCTGGACGTCTATCGAACGGCCGACGAGCCGACTGGCTACCTGCTGACCGCGTGCGGCAACCGTCGTGCGTCGCGGTGCCCGGCCTGCTCGGAGGTCTACCGGGACGACACCTATCACCTGATCCTGTCCGGCCTGCGCGGCGGCAAGGGTGTCCCCGAGGACGTGAGCGTGCATCCGCGCGTGTTCGCCACGTTCACGGCCCCCTCGTTCGGTGCGGTCCACGCTCGTCGGCAGAAGGGTGACAAGGTGCTGCCGTGCCGTCCTCGGCGGGACAACCCGGTGTGCGAGCACGGCAGGCCGGAAGGCTGCGGCATACGGCACGGTGAGGATGACCCCCAGATCGGGCAGCCGATCTGTGTGGACTGTTACGACTACGTCAGCGCGGTCCTGTGGAACGCTCACGCGGGCGAGCTGTGGCGGCGCTTCACCCAAGCGCTACCGGCGGCCTTCGCCCGGCATCTCGGCGTCTCGCGGGCCGAGCTTCGTCGGCGGCTGCGGCTGTCGTACGCCAAGGTGGCCGAGTATCAGGCGCGGGGCCTGGTCCACTTTCACGCGGTCACTCGCCTCGACGGACCGGACGGGCCGTCCGATCGTCCGCCGGACTGGGCGACCGTTCCCGTACTCGCGGCGGCCATAAGGGAAGCAGCGGCGGGGGTGGCTGTTCCTGTGCCGGACGATGACCCGTCGTTCGTCGGCCGGTGGGGGACCCAACTGGACATTGACCCTGTCTACGTCGCGACCTCGATGGAGGGCATCGCGGATCAGCGGGTGGCGGCCTACATCGCCAAGTACGCCACGAAGGGAGCCGAGTCCGCCGGGACCGTGGACCGGCCAATTCGGCAGATGCACGACGTCGCTCATCTGGACGTGACCGAGCATGCCCGGCGCATGATCTACACGTGCTTCGTCCTGGGAGACCGTCCGGAGTATCGGCTGATTCCCCTTCGACAGTGGGCGCACATGCTGGGATACCGGGGCCACTTCTCGACCAAGAGCCGTCATTACTCGACCACCCTCGGGGCGCTGCGGCAGGTGCGGGCCGATCACCAGGCCGAGCGGGCTCGGGAACGGCGGGGCCTGCCTGCACCTGGCGAGCGGGAGACGGTCACGGTCGGCCAGTGGCGCTATGCGGGAAGCGGCTACCGGAACGGTGAGCATTTCTGGGCTGAGGTGATCAGGCAACGCATTGCCACCGCGCGCCGGATCGCTCGTGAGCGGGAGCGGCCAGAGTCGGCCTGATAGGGAGGGACGTACGTGCGGGAGTGGTGCGGCCGGCGCAATGCGAAAGCACCCCGAAGGGGCCGCGAAGCGGTTGGGCCGGCGGCACCACGGCGGGCACGGTGTCCACGGCGCTCGCGCCGGTCTTCTCCCTGCTCCCGCTAGCTGCCTCCTCCGGGACTGCGGGCGGGTTCTGTCAAGCACGGCTTCACGTGTCCATCAGCCGGTGACCTTCCGCCTCGGGTGGTCGTCCGGCCTGCACGGCCGTGCTTGACAGGTTCCGCTCGCCCCGGACAATCGGGCGGCGGGTGCAGGGCTACATGCGGTGGCTTGAGCTGCTACAGGTCGAACTCGCTGTCTTTGACGCCCCCGATGAAGGCGTCCCACTCGCTAGGTGTGAAGAGGAGCTTCGGGCCGTCGGGGTTCTTGCTGTCGCGTACGGCGATGACTCCCGGCAGGTTCCTGGCGACCTCGACACAGTTCCCGCCGCTGTCGCCGCTACGGGAACTCTTCTTCCACATGGCCTGCGAGAGGTCCACGTGGGTCAGGTCTCGTGCGCCCATAGGTCTCGTGCTTCCTCGATCATTTGTAGCGACTCACCAGGGCGGTAAGCCTCTGCTCGTATCCTGTCATATCTGTCCCACACCACGGTCACGAGATCATGTTCGGCCGACACTTCGCCTGCTCCCGCAGACTCGATTGAGACGGCTGTAGGTGCATCGGGTAATTCGGCCAGTGCGAATCCGGACATCAAGCCAGCGGTGCATGGCGTGTCGGCGGGGACGAGCTGCACTCTCACGCTTTGTCGAGCGGCAACGGCTGCGAGGTGGTCAAGCTGCTCGTACATGACCTGACGGCCGCCGATGGGTCGGCGTAGGACCCACTCGTCTATCAGGACCCATAGGGCGGGCGGATTTTCGCGTTCGAGGATCGCCCGTCGCGCGAGTCGGGCGCTGACCTGCCGTTCGATCTCTTCTTCTGAGCTGGCCAAGCCGCCTTTGAAGACCGCTCGTGCGTAGTTGCCAGTCTGCAGAAGTCCGGGGACGAGAAGCGGGTCCCAGCTTCGCAGTACTCGGGCGCGCGGTTCGATCTCCTCCGACCACCGTAGAAACCAACTGGGAGCGGAGGGCGAAGTGATGTTGCGGCATAGGCGCTGGAAGAAATCGCCCGTACCGAAAATGTCGTCACATCGCGCCGCAAAGTCTGGCTTGGCAGTCCGGCTGCCTATCTCGATATGTCCGACGAGGGAGCCGGACACCCCCAGGCGGCTACCGAGCCGGGCCTGTGACAGTCCTGCCTCTTTGCGCACCCGGGCAAGCTCCCGGCCGAAGCGCTGAACTGGGCCTAAGCGCGGGTCCAGGTCGTTAGCCATGCAGTCTCCTGATGATCACCCGGCGGTGTCTATGACACGCCCTGACAAGACAATGACATACACCTACAGCTGGCGAAAGTTTCCGTCGGCCTATTGTCGGCGGCATTCTTCTACAACTCCAAGCTAGCTACGGGCAACCTAGGGACGGAATCACTTAGCGCGCGAGGATCATGACGGGAAAAGGACAATTCGCTCAGTAGCTGGAGTCATTGTGACAGACGGCGGGAACGTTCGGCAGGGACGGCGAACGGAGAGGAGCGCTCGCAGGGACCATGAGGCCAGTCCTCGAATGCGGCAGCAGGACCAGTTCGTTCACCTGGTCCGGCTGGCTTGGGACCTGCATATGCGAGGCGTCACCACGGGAGTTGACCTGCCGAGAAACAAGGAGCCCACACTAGTAATTCCTCGGACGGCAGACAGCATCAAGATCATGGCCCTATGCCAGCACGGCCAATGGTTCTTCACCTGGGGACGCGGTCGTGACCAGCGGGTGTCAGCGCTGGACCAAGAAGCAGCCGAGCGCATCTGGGAGCTGGTGCAGTGAGGACATTAAGGCTTCTCGGGACGGTGGAACTGCCCGGAATCGCGCAATCGGTGCCAGCGGCGCGGGCCTACACACGAGACATACTGCTTCCGCTGCAATGGGATTCGGTCGATGAGGTGGAACTGCTCGTCACCGAACTCGTGGCGAATGCGGTGCGCCACTCGGAGTCGGGCCGCCGGTCGGGCGGTTTGGTGACCTTGACCATCGCGGCAGGCGACGACGGCCTGTGGATTGACGTTGCGGATGAGGGGTCACCTGACCGCGCGCCTTGCATGCGGCCATTTCATCTCGACGGCGACAGCGGGCGTGGTCTATGGCTCGTCAACTGCCTGGCGACCGCGTGGGGCGTGCGGGGGAACCAAGAAAAACGTGTGGTCTGGTGCCATCTGGCGCGGAGTACCGACACCCCTTCGCCTCAAGAATCAGGAGCCGTACATGGCGGCGCGTGAAACGAGTAACCCCGTGGGGGTGATCTGCGCGGGGCTGGAAGTCCAGTACCAGCCTCGCGGACAGATCATCTACATGCGTACCTCTGCGGACGGAGATCACGGCTGGATGCGGGTGAGCCTCGCGCGGTGGAGCCGCTTCCTCGCCGCGACCAAAGCAGGCGCGTTCATCCCCCAGCAAGAGGGCGAGGAGGTGACGGTGGCAATCGGGGACCTGGCGCACGTCGGGATCGTCAAATCCCCCTCGTGGGTGGT
Organism: Microbispora sp. H10670; assembly: GCF_014161385.1. NCBI lineage: Bacteria > Bacillati > Actinomycetota > Actinomycetes > Streptosporangiales > Streptosporangiaceae > Microbispora > Microbispora sp. H10670. The sequence continues at coordinate 4,320 of NZ_JABBWW010000025.1, forward strand.
TACCGACGGGAACACCTGGAAGGTCTTCGTCCAGGCTGCCAAGAGCGGCAGTTTTGATCACTTCACGGACGACTGAACGACCTATGACACGACGCCGCCAAGTGACTATCCGGTGGGTTCCTCACGAGAAGGTGCCGTGGCTCCGGCTGGGGATGATCGGCAGAATCCGGGCGTTCTCCATCTGCGAGAGATCCTCGGGTGCTGAGCTGACCTGCCACCTACCCGGTGAGTTGGGACCGCGACCGATCGAGAAATGTCCGAGTGAGGAGATCGCAGTGAGCCGGGCGCGGGAGCTGACCCGTGAGTTTTTCGCGGGCATGGACCTCGTGCCGTCGCCTCCGCCAGAAGTGACACAGAAAGGGCGTGCGGGCGAGTGAGCGGAGTGGCCGGCGCCAATGCGAAGCACCCCGAAGGGGCCGCGTCAGCGGTTGGGGCCGGTGACGGAGCGACGGGCTACATCAAGAGCCGGAACTGAGTGCTCGGTGCCGCTGCCCGTGGGGGCGGCGCGGGCCGGGACCGGCCCCCAGGCCGCATGCCCGGCCCGCTGGCCGCCCGGAGCGGGCGGGCGGCGGGCGAGCGAAGCGAGCCCCTTGACCCTGTAGAGAAAGTCCTCGCCGAATCGGCTCTTGACGGCCTGAACGACCAGATGCCCGGCGTCCCTCCCGGTGTGCCTCGCCGGGTGATTGCCCTGTTAGATGCCCGTTAGCGGCTGTCCGGCCTGCGCAGTGGCGCTCCTGAGGGATGTCACGCGAAAGAGTTGCGTGATTGCATGTTCTTGAGGTAGTTCATGATGTTGCTGAATCCGGCCGCGATGAACGCCGCGCCGATCCCCGCGACGATGCCGCCGGTGGTGGCGATCCGGCCGAGCCGTACGTACCACTCGTCCGAGTGGCCGCCGTTGACGTGCGACTTCCAGATGTCGTACGTGAAGACCGTGTTGAAGCCGCTGATGTTTGCGGCCACGCCGGCCATGAACGACGCGAGCAGGCCGGTCACGGCGATGCCGAGCACGCCGTTCGGCAGGAACTCGTTCATCAGGAGCGGGATCGCCTCGTTGTACGTCGGCCCGCCGTCCTTGCCCAGGTTGCCGAACAGCACCACCGCGACGAGGCCCGGGATCACGGTCACGATCGGGATCACGAGCTTCGGGTACGCCGCGACGATGGGGGTGAGCCGGGCCGCGTTGGTGTTGCGGGCCGACAGCGCGCGCTGGACCTCGGCGAAGTTGGTGGTCCAGTAGCCGAAGGACAGCACGAACCCGAGGCCGAGGACCAGGCCGATCCAGTTGGCGCTCATCGGGTTGTCGGTGCCGCCGGTCTGCGCCCAGGTGTGCAGGCCGCCCTCGCCGAGCACGCCCTGCTTGACCTTCTCACCGAGGCCGGAGAAGCCGCCGACCCGGGTCAGGCCGATCACCACGATCGGCACGAGCGCCGCGACGATCACGAAGAACTGCATGACCTCGTTGTAGATCGCCGAGGACAGGCCGCCGAGCGTGATGTACGCGAGCACGATCGCCGCCGACACGATGATCGACAGCCACAGCGGCCAGCCGAGCAGGGCGTCCATGACGAGCCCGAGCGCGTACAGGTTGATCCCGGCGATGAGGATCTGCGCGAGGGCGAACGTCGAGGCGTTCAGCAGCTGGGTCGCGCCGTTGAAGCGGCGGCGCATGAACTCGGGGACGCTGTGCACCTTCGACCGGTAGTAGAACGGCATCATCACGACGCCGAGGAACACCATCGCGGGGACCGCGCCGATCCAGTAGTAGTGCACGGTCATCAGGCCGTACTGCGCGCCGTTGGCGGCCATGCCGAGGATCTCGGTGGCGCCGAGGTTGGCGGACATGAAGGCGAGGCCGGTGATCCAGGCGGGAAGCGCGCGGCCCGAGAGGAAGAAGTCCAGGCTCGTCCGTACGGCCCGCCTCGCGGCGAAGCCGATTCCCAGTACCACGAGGAAGTACAGGGCGAGGATCACGTAGTCTAGGAGGTTGACGTCGAGCCGCAGATCCTGTGCGGCCAGCAATTGGGCATCAGGCACGCAACGCCAGCTACCCTCACGCCTCCCGGTCTCACAAAGTGGGATCGGGTATACCCAATCGTGACAAAACCGCAGGTGAGGGCCCGGTAAAGCCGGTTTCGGGCGTCCGCCGCGGCGTCCCGCGTGGCCGGGCGGACGAGCGGGTAGGCGAGCAGGTGAGAGGACACGGACGAAGGGAGACAGGTCATGGCCGACGCCCCGAACCCGATCCAGTTGCAGAAGCACCTGAAGGGCGTGGACTACCCGGCCGGCAAGTCGGACCTGATCGATACGGCCCGCGACCAGGGGGCCGACGACACCGTCCTGAACGCGCTGGAGCGCATCCCGGACCGGGAGTACGACGGCCCCAACGCGGTGAGCAAGGCGGTCAGCGAGGCCGGATGACCCGAGGCCGGGCGAGGGCGGCGCGCGGACGCGGTTCCGCCGCCGCCCTCAGCCGGGTCAGGCCCAGATGCCGGCGAGCGGGGCGGCGACGGCGGCGGCCTGGTCGAGCCCCGCCCGGAAGGCCGGCCCCCACAGCCGCGGGTCGAGCACGTCGGCGCCGAACACCTCCCGCGACGCCCCGTCGGGATGCACCGTGTACGCGGCGTCCGCGCCGGCCTTCAGCAACTCGGCGTCGAGCACCTCCCTGGGGGTCAGGTGACCGAGGGGCTCCAGCACGACGATCGTCCGCGCTCCGCCGGCCAGGTCGGCGTTGGTCGCGGAGCGGACCCCGCCGTCCACGTAGTGCCTGCCGCCGATCTCCACCGGCGGGAAGACCATCGGCACCGCGCAGCTCGACGCGACCGCGAGCACCAGCGGCGCGCCGGCCGACCGGTCCCACACGACGAACTCGCCCGTCGCGGCGTCCACGGCGGTGACGCGCAGGTCGCGGTCCGGCCACTCCTTGACCGGGAGCCGCTCGCCCACGGCCGCGAGCCGCTCCGCCTGGTGGTCAACCCGGGCCGCCAGGGCCATCTGCCCGACCCGGCGCCGGGCCTCGCGGCGGTCCAGCGCGGGGTCGGACATGACGGCGAACGCCTGCATGATCGCGTCCATGTCGACGGCGGGCGGCGGTCCGGTGTCCACCTCGGCCTGGTGGGCGATCGCCTCCTCCAGGTCGGCTTCGGTGGCCACCAGCGTGCCGACGACCGACCCCGCCGAGGTGCCGACGATGCGGTCCGCCGTCCCCAGGTCCACGCCGAGGCGGCGCAGGCCGGTCACGATCCCCGCCTCCCAGGCGATCCCGGCGACACCTCCGCCGCCCAGTACGAGAGCTGTAGTCATGACCGGAATTATGTTCTACCTCCGGGAGGGAACGGGAAGCGGCCCCCCTGGTGAAACCGGTTTAGATTTTGTCTGGACGTCAAACTATTGACGGCGCTTCGGCCGATGTGTGACTCTCTCGTTCAGATTTCCATGCACGGAGGAGAAGGACGGTCAGGGTCCCCGCCTGATCGTGCATGGCCGGTTGTCCATGCCCCCCGGAGGGAAAACCGTCCATGCGAAGACTCGCATCCCTGCTCGTGATCGCCGCCATGGCGCTGGTCACGGCCGTGATCAGGATGGCGCCGGTGTCGGCCGTCGCCGCCGATCCGTACACGTTCAAGAACGTGCAGATCGCCGGGGGCGGCTTCGTTCCCGGCATCGTGTTCAGCCCGGTCCAGAAGGACCTCATCTACGCCCGCACCGACATCGGCGGCGCGTACCGGTGGGAGCAGTCCAGCCAGACCTGGACGCCGCTGCTCGACTGGGTCGGCCAGTCGAACTGGGGCTACAACGGGGTCGTCAGCATCACCCCCGACCCGGTGGACGCCAACAAGGTGTACGCCGCCGTCGGCATGTACACCAACAGCTGGGACCCCAACAACGGCGCGATCATCCGCTCGTCGAACAAGGGCGCCTCCTGGCAGGTCAGCCCGCTGCCGTTCAAGCTGGGCGGCAACATGCCCGGACGCGGCATGGGCGAGCGCCTCGCGGTGGACCCGAACAAGAACAGCGTCCTGTACTTCGGCGCGCCCAGCGGCAACGGCCTCTGGCGGAGCACCGACTCCGGCGCAACCTGGGCCAAGGTGACCAACTTCCCCAACGTCGGCAACTACGTCGCCAGCCCCGGAGACGCGTACAACGGTGACAACCAGGGCGTCGTCTGGGTGACCTTCGACAAGCGGACCGGCACCTCGGGCAACGCCACCCAGACCATCTACGTCGGCGTGGCCGACAAGAGCAACACGGTCTACCGGACCACCAACGGCGGCACCTCGTGGGAGCGGGTCGCCGGGCAGCCGACCGGCTACATCGCCCACAAGGGCGTGCTCGACACCGCCAACGGCTACCTCTACATCGCCACCAGCGACACCGGCGGCCCGTACGACGGGGGCAAGGGCGACGTGTGGCGCTACGCCACCGCCACCGGCGCCTGGGCCCAGATCAGCCCGATCCCGTCCAGCAGCGGCGACGACTACTTCGGCTACAGCGGCCTGACCATCGACCGGCAGAACCCGAAGACCATCATGGTGGCCACGCAGGTCTCCTGGTGGCCCGACGCCATCTTCTGGCGGAGCACCGACAGCGGCGCGACCTGGACCCGCATCTGGGACTGGACGTCGTACCCCAACCGCAGCTTCCGCTACAAGATGGACATCTCTTCCGCGCCGTGGCTGACCTTCGGGACCAACCCGCAGCCTCCGGAGGTCACGCCCAAGCTCGGCTGGATGAACGAGTCGGTCGAGATCGACCCGTTCAACTCCGACCGGATGATGTACGGCACCGGCGCGACGATCTACGGCACGACCGACCTCACCAAGTGGGACTCCGGCGGCCAGTTCACGATCAAGCCGATGGTGAAGGGCCTGGAGGAGACCGCCGTACTCGACCTGATCAGCCCGCCGACCGGCGCCCCGCTGATCAGCGCGCTCGGCGACATCGGCGGCTTCCGGCACACCAACCTCGACGCCGTGCCGTCCATGATGTTCACCCAGCCCGTCTTCACCTCGACCACCTCGCTCGACTACGCGGAGACCAACCCGAGCGTGATGGTGCGGGCCGGCAACTTCACCGACTCCGACCGGCCGAACGACAGCCACGTCGCCTTCTCCACCGACGGCGGGGCCAACTGGTTCCAGGGCACCGAGCCGGGCGGCGTCAACAACGGCGGCACGGTCGCCGCGGCGGCGGACGGCAGCCGCTTCGTGTGGTCGCCGGCCGACCCCGGCATCCAGGTCGTCTACTCCGTCGGTTACGGCAACAGCTGGAGCGCCTCCACCGGCGTCCCGGCCAACGCGATCGTCGAGTCCGACCGGGTGAACGCGCAGAAGTTCTACGCCTACTCCGGCGGCAAGTTCTACGTGAGCACCAACGGCGGCGCGAGCTTCAGCGCCACCGCGGCCACCGGCCTGCCGACGACCGACGTCCACTTCAAGGCGCTGCCCGGCAAGGAGGGCGACATCTGGCTGGCCGGGGACGGCGGCCTGTGGCACTCCACCAACTCGGGCGCCTCGTTCACCAAGCTCTCGAACGTCAGCGACTCGATCAACGTCGGTTTCGGCAAGGCGGCGCCCGGCAAGTCGTACCAGGCGCTCTACCTGGCCGGCGCCGTCGACGGCGTCGACGGCCTGTTCCGGTCCGACGACACCGGCGCGAGCTGGGTGCGCATCAACGACGACCAGCACCAGTACGGCAACATGGGCGAGGCCCTGACCGGCGATCCCCGGATCTACGGCCGGGTCTACCTCGGAACCAACGGCCGGGGCGTCATCTACGGCGACCGGAACGGCACCCCGCAGTCCCCGTCGGCGTCTCCCTCGGCCTCCCCGTCCGCGTCGCCGTCTCCCTCGCCGTCTCCGTCGGCGTCGCCCAGCCCGTCGCCGAGCCCGTCTCCGAGTGCGTCCCCGTCCGCCTCGCCCAGCCAGTCGCCCTCGGCGACCCCGTCGGGCGGCAAGTCGTGCTCGGCGACGTACAAGGTGGCCAACCAGTGGCCGGGCGGCTTCCAGGGCGAGGTCACGGTGAAGAACACCGGCACCGTGGCGACCAGCGGCTGGACCGTCAAGTGGGCCTTCGCGAACGGCCAGACGATCAGCCAGCTCTGGAACGGCACGGTGAGCCAGTCCGGGGCGAACGTCACGGTCACCAACGTGAACTACAACGGCTCGCTCAGCCCCGGGGCGTCCACCGTGTTCGGCTTCCAGGCGAGCTGGAACAACACCAACGCGGTCCCGGCCACGCTGACCTGCACCGCCTCCTGAGATAACGCGACGACGGCCGTACGGGCGACTCCCCGCCCGTACGGCCGTCTTTTCGCGTGGCGGCCTCGGCCAAGGGCCTGCGTGATCGGCACCGGACTGCTGGCACGGAAGCAGAGGCGGGCCCGGCGAAAGTGCCTCGAGCGACTGCTGTGGCAACTGGCGCTCCATGGCGTACGCCACGTGGTGATGGAACGCCGGAACGTCGAAGGCGATAAAGAAGCTTGACCTGGTCAATGCCCTCCGCGCTCGACGAGCGCTGCCGCACGACACGCATGTCGAGTGGGGCGATCCTCTTGTCGAGGAGCTGCTCTGGCTTCCCGATGTCGTCGCGGGAGTGGTCGCCAGAGCCGAGGCGGGCGACGACACCTTCTGGAACCTGTTACGCGGCGAGCATGCGACCGAGCGTGTTACCTGCGAATGATGGGGAGAACGCGAAGCCCGGGTTCCCGTCAATTCCGGCGGTAAGCCCGGGCTCACTTCCTCTCCCCCTCGCAGAGGGCGGCAGCAGCAAGCATACCCCGGAGGATCGCTCCGTGCATCACATTGAGTAATGGTCATGTCACTCATCCGCCTCCGGCCCGGATGGCCGGGGGACGGAAAAGGGGTGGGGCGCGCCAGGGCAGAGCTGATCTACTGGCGTGGTGCGGGGACTGTCGGGGGAGTGGGGCGGGACGGGGTGGGACAGCCGGGCGCGGATGGTCGGAGAGCGGTGGGTGGAGCGCCGCCCCAGAAGGCCGGAGGTGGCCGGGCGACTGCTCATGGAGACCCGCCTGATGCCATGGCTCACGCCGCGGTTACCGTTGCCCGTTCCGTTACCCCACGTCCTGCGGCGGGAGCCCCTGGTCGTGCGGCATGAGGTGATCGTCGGTGAGCCGCTCGGGACCTTCGACGCCGTCGGCGGCCGCGCCCTGGGCGCGTTCCTGCGCGCACTGCACGCGACCGATCCCGTGGAGGCCGTGCGGCGTGGTGCCCCGCCCGCGCGAGAAGCACTGCGGGAGCGGGCGGTCGTGGCCGAGGACTTCGGCACGCGTGTCGTACCGCTCCTGCCGGGGGACCGGCGAGGCGTCGCCCGGTCGTTACTGGACGCCGTGGCCACGCTGCCCGCCACCGCTCTGGTCCACGGCGATCTCGGGCCCGGACATGTGCTCGCGCGGGACGGCGTGGTGAGCGGTGTCATCGACTTCGGCGACGCGGCGCTCGACCTGGCGTGGGCGCTCCACGGTGCCCCTCCGAGCCGACGAAGAGATCCGTGAGGGCCGGACCCGCTCCTTCGCGACGATGGACGACCTTTTCGCTGAGATAGACGCGGTCCGCGCAGAAGATCTCCCGTGAGATTCGAGCGTACGGCTGCGTTTCTCCGGGACGTGGCCCGGCTTCCCCCCGAGCAGTACGCGCTTTTCAGAGAAGCCGTCTTCAAGCATTTCCTTCCGGCCATCGAGCAGGGGGCACACACAGGCCGCGTCCCCTGGCCTTCTCGGCTACGTGTTCACAAGCTCTACTCGATGACATGGAACTTCGCCTCTCCAGACGGCAGAGCGACCTTCGAGTTCGGCACCGCTGACGACGGCGAACCCCTCCTGGTCTGGCGCCGTGTCGGCGATCATTCGATCTACGACCGGCCCTGAAGGAGGAGGTCCGGGGCTTGTTCCCGGAGGTCACGACGGGAGGACGCCTCGGGGGAGGTGGAACTCCCGGGGCCGTTGGGAAGAGGGGGTACGGATGTGCCGTTCGGCTGCCGCGCCCGTACGGCCGGTCGCGTAGATTTGCCTGGGCGGGCCGTCGGGCCGCCCAGAGGCAGGGGTGGCCGGACACAGGGGTGACTGCGCGATGGCGATCGGGGTTTACGTCGCGGCCGGCGACGCGAGGAGCAACAAGGGCACGATCGCCCTCGGCATGATCGAGCTCCTGACCCGCCAGGTCGGCACGGTGGGCGTGTTCCGTCCGGTGGTCCGGGCGGGCCGCGAGGACAGCCTGGTCAACACCGCGCGGAGCCGCTTCGCGATCGGCCTGTCCTACGACATGTGCACGGGCGTCACCTACGAGGACGTGCACGCCGACGAGGACCGCGCGGCCGGGGAGATCCTGGCCCGCTACCGGGCGCTGGCCGGGCGGTGCGACGCGGTCGTGGTGATCGGCACGGACTACACGGACGTGGGCGCGCCCACCGAGTTCACGTTCAACGCCCAGCTCGCCGCGAACCTCGGCACGCCGGTGATGAACGTGGTCACCGGTCTCGACCGCACGCCCGACGAGATCGCCACGGCGGTCGAGATGTCGCGCAAGGAGCTCGCCGAGCGGCACGCCACCGAGCTCGCCACGGTCGTCACGAGGGTGGCGCCCGCCCTGGTGGACGAGGTCGCCGCCCGGGTCCCCGCGTACGTGCTGCCGGAGGTGCGGCGGTTGTCCGCCCCGACGGTAAGCGACCTGATGGCCGCCTGCGACGGCGAGCTGTACCTGGGCGACGCCGCCCAGCTGGGCCGGGAGACGGGCGGCCTGATGATCGGCGCCATGTCGCTGCCGAACATCCTGGAGCGACTCACCGAGGGCCTCGCGGTCGTCGTCCCGGCCGACCGGGCCGCCGCGCTGGTGCCGGGCCTGCTGGCCGCGCACAAGGCGCGCACGTTCCCCGCCCTGTCGGCGATCATCCTGAACGGCGGCCTCGAACTGCCCGACGCGGTCGTCCGCCTGCTGAAGGGCATGGACATCCGGCTGCCGATCATCACGACCCCGGGCGGCACGTTCGAGACCGCGACGAAGCTGTCGAAGGCCGAGGGGCGGTTCAGCCCCGACGCCCCCGGCAAGATCGACACGGCGCTCGGGGTGTTCGCCGAACATGTCGACGCCGCGGCCCTGCTGCGCAGCCTGCGGGTCACCAAGGCCGCCGCGATCACCCCGCTGATGTTCGAGTACGACCTGCTGGACCGGGCCCGCGCCGACCGCAGGCACATCGTGCTGCCGGAGGGCGCCGAGCCGCGCATCCTGCGCGCGGCAGACAGCCTGCTGCGCCGGGGTGTCGCCGAGCTGACCCTGCTGGGCGACGAGCGGGAGATCCGGCTGGCGGCGAACACGATGGGCCTGGCCGTCGACGGCGCCCGGGTGGTGAGCCCGTTCGACCCCGAGCTGCGCGAGCTGTTCGCCGAGGAGTACGCCCGGCTGCGGGCGCACAAGGGCATCACCCTCGGGCAGGCCCGCGACATCGTGACCGACGTGTCCTACTTCGGCACGATGATGGTCCACCTCGGGCTGGCCGACGGCATGGTCTCGGGCGCCGCCCACACCACGGCGCACACGATCCGGCCGTCGTTCGAGATCATCAAGACGTCGCCGGGCGTCGGCGTCGTCTCCAGCGTCTTCTTCATGTGCCTCGCCGACCGGGTGCTCGTGTACGGCGACTGCGCCGTCGTGCCCGATCCGACCGCCGCCCAGCTCGCCGACATCGCGATCTCCTCGGCCGCCACCGCGGCCCGGTTCGGGGTCGATCCGCGCGTGGCCATGCTGTCGTACTCGACCGGCGAGTCCGGGGCCGGGCCCGAGGTGGACAAGGTGCGGGAGGCGACGGAGCGGGTCCGCGCGCTGCGGCCGGACCTGCCGGTGGAGGGGCCGATCCAGTACGACGCGGCGGCCGAGCCCAGCGTGGCGCGCACCAAGATGCCGGACAGCCGGGTGGCAGGGCGGGCGACGGTGTTCGTGGTGCCCGACCTCAACACGGGCAACAACCTCTACAAGGCCGTGCAGCGCAGCGCCGGCGCGGTCGCGATCGGCCCGGTGCTGCAGGGTCTGCGCAAGCCGGTCAACGACCTGTCGCGCGGGGCGACGGTCGGCGACATCGTCAACACCGTCGCGATCACGGCCATACAGGCCCAGGTGCGGGAGGAGGCGCCGTGAGCGTGCGGGCGCGGGAGGAGAAGCGGTGAGCGCGCGGGCGCGGGGAGACGGGGTGGGCGGGCAGGTCCTGGTCCTCAACACGGGGTCGTCGTCCATCAAGTACCGCCTGATCGACATGACGACCCGCACCGGTGTGGCCGGCGGGCTCGTCGAGCGCATCGGCGAGGACGAGAGCGCGCTCGTCCACGACGGCGTGCGGGTCGAGCGCAGGGTGGCCGACCACGAGGACGGCCTGAAGGCCGTGCTCGCGGCGTTCGCCGAGCACGGGCCGTCGCTCGACGGGGTGACCGCGCTCGGGCACCGGGTCGTCCACGGCGGCAGCCGGTTCGTCACGCCCGTCCTGATCGACGACGCGGTCGAGCGGGCCATCGAGGAGATCGCGCCGCTGGCGCCGCTGCACAACCCGGCCAACCTGGAGGGCATCCGGGTCGCCCGGCGGGCCTTCCCCGGGCTGCCCCACGTCGCCGTGTTCGACACGGCCTTCCACGGGACGATCCCGCCACACGCCCACACCTACGCGGTCCCCCGCGAGTGGACCCGCAAGCTCGGCGTGCGCCGCTACGGCTTCCACGGCACCTCCACGGCGTACGTCTCGCGCCGGGCGGCGGCCCTGCTGGGACGGCCGTACGGCGAGGTGAACTCGATCGTGCTGCACCTCGGCAACGGCGCGAGCGCGACGGCCGTGCGGGGCGGGCGGAGCGTGGACACGTCGATGGGCATCACCCCCCTCGCCGGCCTGGTGATGGGCACCCGATCCGGCGACGTGGACCCGGCGCTGCCCGCCTACCTCGCCCGGGTCGCGGGGATGGGGCTCGGCGACGTCGACACGGCGCTGAACAAGGAGAGCGGCCTGCTCGGCATGTGCGGCGCCAACGACATGCGGGAGGTCTGGCGGCTGGCCGACGCGGGCGACGAGGACGCCCGGCTCGCGCTCGACGTGTACGGCTACCGGGTGCGCGCCTACGTCGGCGCCTACTACGCGGCGCTCGGCCACGTCGACGCGGTCGTGTTCACCGGCGGCGTGGGGGAGAACAGCGCGCGGGTCCGCGTGCTGGCGACGGCCGGTCTCACGCGGCTCGGCATCGAGGTCGATCCCGCCCGCAACGCCGCCGAGTCGGCGGAGGCCAGGGCGATCTCCCCGGAGGGCGCCGAGGTGACGGTGCTGGTGGTGCCGACCAACGAGGAACTGGAGATCGCCGAGCAGACCGCGGCCTGCCTCGAAGAGGGGTGACGTCGGTGACCGTGGCCAAGGGCCCGGCTGGCTATCGTGGGCAGCGGATGGGGGTGAGCCGTGTGGCTACGGCTGAGAGCAGTCGGACGGGTGAGGAAGAGGGAGAGTCGCGGGGCCTGCTGGACCGGGTGCGCGCGACTCCGGCGGGCCGGCTGACGCTGCGGATCGTCATCGGGGTGATCGGGACCGCCCTCGTCGTCGGCGGGCTGATCATGGTGCCGTTCCCGGGGCCGGGCTGGCTGGTGGTCTTCACCGGCCTCGCCGTGCTGGCCACCGAGTTCGCCTGGGCGAGCCGGGTGCTGGAGTTCGCCAAGCACTGGGTCAGGCGGGCGACGGACTGGCTCAAGCGGCAGAACTGGTTCGTCCGCATCGTGGCGGGCGCGCTGACCCTCGCCTGCGCGGCCGTGATCGTCTGGGTGTCGATACGGCTGACCCTGGGCGTCGACCTGATCCAGAAGGCCCGCGAGCTGCTGAGCTGACCCTCATGCCGACCTCAGCCGTGCGAACCTGAGCCGTGCCCGCGAGCCGGCCGGCCTGCGGGCGACGGTCAGACGGTGGCCCGGGCCAGCCTCCGGGTCGCCAGTTCGGCCAGCAGCGCGGCGCCGTCGGCCAGGATGGCGTCGTCGAACTCCGCCTCCGCCGAGTGGTTCGACGGGGCGGTGGCGAGGTCCCGTCCGGGCGGGCAGGCGCCGACCACGAGGAAGGCCCCCGGCACCTGCTCCAGCACGTACGAGAAGTCCTCCGAGCCGGTCGCGGGGGTGGGGAGCGGGAAGTACCGGTCCTCGCCGAGCGCCTCCCGCACCGTCCGCGCGGCGAACTCGGCCTCGGTGTCGTCGTTGACCGTGACCGGATAGCCGATGCCGAAGACGCAGTCGACGGTGAGTCCGTGCGCCTCGCCGATGCCGCGGGCCAGCCGTACGAGGCCCTCCCTGACCCGGTCCCGCGTGGCGGCCGAGAACGTCCTCACCGTGACCTCGAAGCGCGCCTCGTCCGGGATCACGTTGTCGGTGGTGCCGGCGTGGAAGCTCCCCACCGTCACCACGACCGGGTCGAACACGTCGTACGTCCGGGTGACGTGGGTCTGCAGGGCCGTCACGATCTCGCAGGCCGCGGGGATCGGATCGAGGGCGCGATGCGGGGCGGACCCGTGCCCGCCCCTGCCGCGCACGGTCACGGTCAGCGTGTCGGCCGCGGCGAGCACGGGCCCGCCCTTGGTCAGGAACAGGCCGCGGGGGATCGTGGTCGAGAAGACGTGCATGCCGTACGCCGCGACCGGCCTGTCGCCCGCCGCGTCGAGCACCCCCTCCTCGATCATGAGCTTGGCGCCCTCCTCGCCCTCCTCGCCGGGCTGGAACATGAGCACCACGTCCCCTTCGAGGTCGGAGCGCCGGTCGGAGAGCAGGCGGGCCGCCCCCACGAGCATCGCCGTGTGCAGGTCGTGCCCGCAGGCGTGCATGCGGCCGTCGACGCGCGAGCGGTACGGCAGGTCCGTCTTCTCGTGCACCGGCAGCGCGTCCATGTCGGCGCGCAGCAGCACGGCCGGCCCCGGCCGCGAACCCCGCAGCACCGCGGTCACCGAGGTGAGCCGCTCCCCGGTCGTGATCTCCAGCGGAAGGCCGTCGAGCGCCGCGAGCACCCTCTCCTGGGTCCGGGGCAGGTCGAGCCCGATCTCGGGCTCCCGGTGCAGAGCACGGCGAAGTTCGACGAGATCGTCCTGAAGGGTCATGGGCCGCCGATCGCGCGAGAAGGGTCGATGTCGCCATCACATTAGAGCGCGGCCGGGGGGTCCAGGCAGAGGGTGTGCGACGGGTTGCGCGACGGGGCGTGCGACGCGTCTGCCCGCCGTCGCGACGGTTGCGAGCGCACCTGGCTCGCCCCCGGTAGTTGCAGAGTTTCTTAATTCCCTATAATGGCAACAGTGTCCGCCGACGAGGAGGCGATGGCTGTGGGGCGTGGCCGGGCCAAGGCCAAGCAGGTGAAGGTCGCTCGTGCTTTGAAGTACAGCGGTGGCGGAGATCTGGAGTCCCTGCGGCGGGAGCTGGGCGTCGACGCGACGCCTGCCGCACCCGCACGCACGGAGGCCGGCGACGGCGCGGGCCGGGCGGACCTGGACCGGGAAGGTGAGCCGCGCGCGTGAGTTCCTTCGAGGAGAGTCTCCGGCAGCGGCTGGCCGCGACGCGCCGGGCGCTGGCGGCGGCACAACGGGACGGCGATCACTTCGGCGTGCAGACGCACGCCTCGGAGGCGGAGGAACTGGAACGGCTGGGCGCCGCCCACGGAGTCGTCGTCACACCCGAACCGGCGGACGGGCCCGTCGTCGAGGGCGAGGCCGGGTGATGCCGGTCCCGCTCTACCAGGCCAAGGCCGAGCTGTTCAAGACGCTCGGCCATCCGCTGCGCATCCGGGTGCTGGAACTGTTGTGTGAGGGACCCAGGCAGGTCCGGGAGCTGCTGGCCGCGATCGAGGTGGAGGCGCCGAACCTGTCGCAGCAGCTGGCGGTGCTGCGCCGGGCGGGGCTGGTCACCGCGCGGCGCGACGGGACGACCGTGGTCTACGAGCTGGCCGGCGCGGACGTGTCGGAGATGATGCGCGCGGCCCGCCGCATCCTCACGGAGCTGCTGGCCGACCAGTACGAGCTCCTCGCCGAGCTGGAACAGACGAGGTGAACCTCCGGGAAGTGCCGCGCCGGTTCGCGGACCTGCTGCCCGGACGGTCGGACTGGACCGCCGCGCGCCGCTCACCCGGCCGGGACCTGGTGGCCGGGCTGATCGTCGCGGTGGTGGCCCTGCCGCTGGCGCTGGCGTTCGGCGTCTCCTCCGGGCTCGGCGCCCAGGCCGGCCTGGTGACCGCCATCGTCGCCGGAGCGCTCGCGGCCGTGTTCGGCGGCAGCAACCTGCAGGTGTCCGGCCCGACCGGCGCCATGACCGTCGTCCTCGTTCCCATCGTGCACGCCTACGGCTCCGGCGGAGTGCTGATGGTCGGCCTGATGGCCGGGCTGGTCCTCCTGGCTCTGGCCGCGCTGCGCGCGGGACGGTTCGCCCAGTTCCTGCCGACCTCGGTCGTCGAGGGCTTCACCGCCGGGATCGCCGTGGTCATCGCGCTGCAGCAGGTCCCCGCCGCGCTCGGCGTGACAGCCGGAGACGGCGGAAAAGTGTGGCAGGTCGCGGCCGGAGCCGTGGCGCACTTCGCGGCCCATCCGACCTGGGCGGCGCCGCTCATGGCGCTGGCGGTGGCCGCGGTGATGCTGGGCGGCGCCCGGCTGCGGCCGGGTGTCCCGTTCTCCCTCCTCGGCGTCGCGGTCGCGACGCTGGCCGCTCAGGCGTTCTCGCTCGACGTCGCCCGGATCGGGGCACTGCCGGCCGGGCTGCCCGCCCCGTCGCTCGCTTTCCTCGATCCCGGCATGGTGGGAACGCTCCTGCCGTCCGCGCTCGCCGTGGCGGCGCTGGCGGCGCTGGAGAGCCTGCTGTGCGCCACCGTCGCCGACGCGATGAGCGTCGGCGAGAGACACGACCCCGACCGGGAGCTGTTCGGGCAGGGCATCGCCAACCTCGCGGCGCCCCTTCTCGGCGGCGTGCCGGCGACCGCCGCGATCGCCCGTACCGCGGTGAACGTGCGCGCGGGGGCCCGGTCCCGGCTGGCGGCGCTCACCCACGCCGCCGTCCTCGCCGGGATCGTGCTGGCCGCCGGCTCTCTGGTCGGCCGGATCCCGCTCGCGGCGCTCGCGGGGGTGCTGCTGGCCACCACCGTCCGGATGGTCGAGGTCGGCTCCCTGCGCGCGCTGGCCCGCTCGACCCGCGGCGACGCCGTCGTGCTCATCCTGACCTTCGTCGTGACCGTCGTGTTCGACCTCGTCACCGCGGTGGCCGTCGGTCTCGGCCTGGCCGTCGTGCTCGCGCTCCGCGCGGTCGCCCGGACCTCCCGCCTCGACCAGGTCCCGCTCGACGCCGGTGACCACAGCGCCGAGGAGCGGCGACTGCTGAGCGAGCACATCGTCGCCTACCGGTTCGACGGGCCGCTGTTCTTCGCCGCCGCCCACCGCTTCCTGCTCGAACTGTCCGAAGTCGCGGACGTCCGCGTGGTCATCCTGCGGATGTCACGGATCACCGCCCTGGACGCGACCGGCGCCCAGATCCTCGGCCACGCCATCGTCCGCATGGAACGCCGGGGTATCACCGTCCTGATCTCCGGCGTGAAACCCGGACACGGCCAGGTCCTGGCCGCCCTCGGCATCGCCGGTCACCTTCGGCGCGACGGTCTGATCTTCCCCGACACCCCCACCGCCATCGCTCACGCCCGCGGCCTTCTGCACGACCACGGGCTCCTCCCGGCCACCGCGGAGACCGGCCGCGTGACCACCACGGCGGATCTCGGCGGTGGGGCCTGACGGGCGAGCGCGACGGCGGACCCGGTGGTGCGGCCCGCGACGGGTCAGAGGTAGAGGCCGGTGCCGTGGTCGGTCTGCTGCGTCGCCACGGCGTGCAGGTCCCGCTCGCGCAGCACCAGGTAGAGCTGGCCCTGCACCTCGACCTCGTACTGGTCCTCGGGGTTGAACAGGACCTTGTCGCCGGTCTTGACCGTGCGCGCGCCGACTCCCGCGCCGCACACCTCGCCCCACACCAGCCGGTTGGCCATCTTGACCGTGGCCGGGATGACGATGCCCGAGGTGCTGCGCCGTTCCTCGGACTCCCGCTCGACCCTGACCATCACGCGGTCGTGGAGCATCTGGATCTCGAACTTCGGGTCAGGCACCCTCGCAGTGTACGCGGAGGCCGCCCGGGCGCCGTCATCGGAGGCGGACGGGGGTCAGGCGCTCACGAGCGGCCCATGGCCAGGTCGTAGCCGGTCCCCGAGTGGCGGTAGACGCGGCCCTTGCCCCACTTCAGCACCTGGAAGCGCACATGGACGGTGTTGGAGGCGACGCCCGTCAGGTCGGCCATCATCTTCTCGGAGAGGTCGACGATCGCGGGGATGTCGTGCTGGGCGACGGCCCACTCGGCCGGGCCGAAGTCCTCGACCACCCCGACCGCGCTCTTCCCCCTGTACGTGATCTTCACTTTCGTGCCCAGGGGCCAGTAGGGACTGGCGAGCGTGGCGTACCGCATGCGCTTGCCGGAGGCGGTGGAGGCGTCCCAGAAGGACGTGGCGGTCGCCTTGCCGGAGGGAAGGGCGGCGATCCGCTTCGCGTCCGCGGCGGCCGCGCGGAGGGCCGCGTTGAGCGCGGCGCCGATGGCGACCGGGTCCAGGACCGGGCGGGGCGCGTCGGCGGGGGAGAGCGACGCGGTGGGCGGAGCCTGAGGCGTCACCGCGGCCTGGGCGGCCGTGGTGGCCGTGCCGAGGAGAAGGGTGGTTCCGGCCAGCGCCGCGGTGACCGCCTGACGGGCTCGCTTGTGCATGGAGTTCCTTTCGGGTCGCTCGCGGCGCGGTCCTCTGGGGGGAGGGCCGCACGTCGTGGAGGGCTCCCGGCCGGGGGCCGGGTCCCCGCACGCGCGTCCGGGCAGCGCGACGCAGCCCCGGGGCGGGGTGCGAGTGCCGATCGGGCGCGCGCGGCCCCTGGGGGAGGGGCGATTCGAGTCACGCGAGGGGTGGGGCTTGCAAAAGCATCAAACGTGATGTGAGGCACGAGTATATGGAAAGAGATAGTAAATAGGACAAAACGGAGTCACTGCTCGGTAGATCGTCCTTGACCGGGAGGCCCTGAGAGCGCTCTCATAGGCAGATTCCGGCAAAGCGAAGGCAAGGGGGCGTCATGGCGTTCGAGGGCTTCACCTGGCTCAACGAGCCCGCCGAATGGTCGGGGAACGGAGAGGGGCTGCGGGCCGTCGCGGCCGGACGGACCGACCTGTGGCAGAAGACGCATTACGGGTACTCGTTCGACACGGCGCACATGTTCGGCCGGGAGGTGGCCGGAGACCTCCGGCTGACGGTGACGTTCGACGCGGACTACGCGGAGCAGTACGACCAGGCCGGGGCGGTGCTGCGGATCGACGAGGAGAACTGGATCAAGGCGGGGGTCGAGTTCGTCGACGGCGGCCACCAGCTCAGCGTGGTCGTCACGCGCGGCTTCTCCGACTGGTCCGTCACGCCCGCGCCCGCCGGCCTCGTCTCCGCGACGTTCGACTTCGAGCGCGTGGGCGACGCCGTAACGGTCCGGTACGGCGTGAACGGCGCGGAGCCGGAGCACATGCTGCGCCTCGCCTACTTCCCGCCGAAGACGCCCGCCCTCGCCGGGGTCATGTGCGCCGCTCCGAGCGGCGATGGGTTCGAGACCCGCTTCACCCGGGTGTCGCTGACGTCCTAGCCGGGGGCAGGACCAGTTCGGCGAAGATCGCGCGGTGGTCGGTCACCGGCAGCCGGTGGACGCCGAACGCCCGCACGGTGACGCGCGGGTCCACCAGGACGTGGTCGATCGTCACGGGCGGCACCGGCAGACCCCTGAAGTCCCACTGCCGGTACGGCCAGGTCCCGGTCAGGCCGTCGCCGGTCGCGTCGGCCGCGTCCCGGTAGCCCGCGTCGAGCAGGCGCCGGACCCGGCTGTGGTCCAGCGTCGCGTTGAAGTCCCCGGAGAGGATCCGCACCTGCTCACCCGGCTCGGGAAGCGCGGCGAGCACGTCGGCCCAGCAGGTGAACCGGGACACGTAGCGCGGTGCGCACGGGTGCACGGACACGACGCCGACGGGCTCCGCGCCGGGCACCTCGACGCCGCCCTGCGCCTGCCGGGAGTCGCCGGGGCCGGTGAGCGTCTCCGGGCGCAGGGGGAACCGGGTGAACAGCCCGGACCCGCCCGAGCCCTCCCGCGCCCGCTCGTCCCCGTACGGCAGGAGCCGGGTCAGGCCCGCGCCCCGCAGGCCCTCCAGGGCCTCCGGGGTGAGTTCCTGCACGGTGAGCACGTCCGGGCGCAGCGCCCGCACGAGATCGACCAGCGCGGCGGGCGGCACCGAGCCCTTCAGCAGGTTGGCCGACAGCAGCCGCAGGACCGGCCCGCGCGCGGCCTGCCCGCCCGCCGCCGGCACGGCCGTGCCGGACCCGGCCCGGTCCGGGCCGGGCAGCGCACTGTCCGGATCGGGGAGAGCACCGTTCGGATTAGGGAGAGCCCTGTTCGGATCGGAGAGAGCACGGGGCAGCACGCAGGCGACGAGCACGGCGGTGACCGCCACGCCCGCGACCAGCGCGGCCCGGCGCCGCGCGAGCAGCGCGACCACCGGCGCGACGACCGAGGCGAGGGCGGCGTACGGCGTGAACGCGACGAGTTGCACCCAGCGGAAGTGGACGTCACCCGGCACCAGCCGCAGCAGGGCCCACAGCGCGAACGGCGCGACCACGAGCCAGGCGAGCAGGCCGCGCAGGAGGTTCCGGCAGCCCGCCCCGCCACCGGCGGTCCGCTTCGTCATCCTCGGCCCCTTCGCCAAGCCGCTCGGAGTGATGATCCACCCTACGCGCCGGACACCTCGCTCCTCAGGTGTCCACACCGTGGCGGGCAGGCCGTACATTTTCGGCATGAATGTCGAAGCGAGGGTCCTGGACGCGATCGACGAGGCCGAGACCGTGGGCCTGCTGGCCGACCTGGTCCGGGTGCCGAGCGTCACCGGCAGCGACGCCGAGTCGGACCTGCAGGACAGGTGCGCCCGCATGCTGGCCGAATGGGGCCTCGACGTCGACATGTGGAAGCTCGACCTCGACGATCTCCGCTCCCGCGAGGGCTTCCCGGGGACGGAGGCGGAGCGCGCCGAGGGGTACGGCGTCGTCGGCGTCACCGAGGGCGAGGGCGTGCCCGCGCTGATCCTGCAGGGGCACGCCGACGTCGTGCCGATCGGCGACCCGGGCAAGTGGGAGGGGCAGGACCCCTTCGGCGCCCGCCTCACCGCGACCACCCTGCACGGCCGGGGCGCCTGCGACATGAAGGCCGGTCTCGCCGCCAACCTCGCCGTCGTCCGCGCGCTGCGCCGGGCCGGCGTACGGCTCGCGCGCCCGCTGGCCGTCCACTGCGTCGTCAGCGAGGAGGACGGCGGTCTGGGCGCCTTCGCCACCCTGGCCAGGGGGCACACCGGCGAGGCGGCCGTGATCACCGAGCCGACGAGCGGCGCGCTGATCACCGCCACCGCCGGGGCGCTGACCTTCCGCCTGGAGGTCGCCGGCCGGGCCGCGCACGGCGCCACCCGCTACGAGGGCGTCAACGCCGTCGAGGCGTTCTGGCCGGTCCTGCGGGCCGTGCGGGAGCTGGAGCGGGAGCGGAACCGGGACCGCGACGCGCTGTTCGGCGGCAACCCGGTGCCGTACCCGATCGAGATCGGCACCGTGCGGGCCGGAGACTGGGCGAGCACGGTGCCCGACCTGCTCGTGGCCGAGGGACGGCTGGGTGTGCGCCTCGGCGAGGACCCCGCCGAGGCGCGGGCGGCCCTGGAGGCGGCGCTCGCCGGTCTCGACGACCCCTGGCTGCGGGACAATCCCGTGCGCGTCACCTGGCCCGGGGGGCAGTTCGCCAGCGGGCGGCTGCCCGACGGGCATCCGCTGGCGGAGGAGACGGCCGCGGCCGTCGCCGACGCGACCGGCGCCGCGCCGTCCCGGACGGCCGCGCCGTACGGGAGCGACCTGCGCCTCTACGCGGCGGCGGGCGTGCCGACCCTGCACTACGGCCCGGGCGACGTCCGCTTCGCGCACGCCCCGCGCGAGCAGGTGGACCTGCGGGAGGTCCGCGACGTCACCCGCGCCCTGGCGCTGCTCGCCCTGCGCCGATGCGGCGTGCGCTGAGCAGGCGGCGGCCGGGCAGGGGGCGCTGAGCGCCGCCGGGTGAGACGCGGGAGGGTCGGACGCCGGGGCCGGGTCGTCAGGCGTTGACGACGGAGGCGATCTCGTTCAGGGGGAACTCCAGGTAGTCGCCGGCCTCCTCGCACCAGGCGTCGAGCACGCCGCTGCGCAGCTCGCCGTGGCTGACCGTGGCGGTGACCCCGTCGGCGAGCGTGATGAGCGCCCGGACGTCACGGTCCACCACGAAGCCCAGCAGCGACTGCTGGGCCGCCGGCAGCCGCGTCGCCATCCGCCCGATGACCGCCCACGTCTGGCGGACCCGCGCCTCCCCGGCCGACGGCCCGCCGCTGACGATCAGCCGCCGGGCGTGCTCGCGCGGGTCGGGCGGGGGTTCCAGGAGGTGCGCGGGGGGATCGAGCTCGGCGACCCGCCCGCCGGGCAGGAGGATGAGCCGCCCGCCCTGCGGCTCCCGCCTGACCGTGATCTCGCCGGTGTCGTCCACCGGCACGGGGGCGTACCCGGCCTCGCGCAGGGCGGCCAGCGTCGCCTCGGCGGGCGCCGCGCCCGCGAGGACGGTCGGCGCCAGCAGCCGCAGGCCCAGCCTGCCCAGTTTCCGGTGCGCGGCGATCTCCGCGAGCAGCGCGGGGTCGGAGCCCTGGATGATGCAGCCGACGGACGACACGGTGACCTCGCCGTGGCGCCGCGCCACGTCCCGGATCAGGTACGTCAGGGGCTGCGGCAGCGTCCCGGCCTCCGTCAGGCCGGCGATGAGCGTCTCCGCGGTGTCGCCGGCGTCGAGGGCCCGCCGTACGCTCGCGGGGCCGAAGCGCCACACCGACGCCGTGCCCTGCGACTCCCGGTCGGCCGCGCGGTCGAGCAGCGCGGCGAGCTCGACCGACGGCGGGCCGGTCACCACGGCGGTGAGGTCGGCGCCGAACAGCGCGGTCCGCTGGGCGCTCGCCATGGCGTGGGTGGCGGCCCCGGCGAGCCCGGGATCGTGCTCGACCTCCGGCACGCACTCGTGGCTCTCGTTCCCGGCCACGGCGGCCAGCGGGGCCAGCGCCCGGCCGAGGCCGGTGAGCGTGTCGCACGCGGCGAGCCCGAGCAGGCGGGCCTCGTCGAGGACGGCCGCGGCGCAGTCGGCGAGCAGTTCCCGGTCGAGCAGCGGGGCCCGCCAGTGCACCCGCTGCACGAGCTCACGGAGCGTCGCGAAGGCCCTGCCCTCGGGGATCTCGGCGAGCGCGGCGAACAGGGCCCACCGGATGCGGGCGATCGTCTCGCCGGCCGGGTCGTCGCCGAGCGCGGCGGGCTGACGGCCGTCCACCCGGCGCAGCGACGAGCGCTCCATGCGCCACCAGCCCGCGAGCAGGACGCACAGCCGCGCGGGGGCCTCCTCCAGCCGCCACGCGTCGAACCCCGCCGTCACCGTCAGCCCGCCGGCCTCGTCGTCGACGGCGATCAGCCGGGCGACGGCGCAGACCTCCAGCAGCAGCCGGGTCTCGTCCTCCGCGCAGCCGATCTCCCTGGCCAGCCGCTTGATCTCCCGCACGCCGACCCCGCCGTTCTTCAGCAGCGGCAGCGTCGTCTTGTCGATGTTCTCCAGCAACGCCGCCGCCCGGTCGAGCACCCGCGGCGCGGCCAGGCACATCGCGTGCTCGACCGCGCCGGCGTCGGCGCCGGACGTGGCCAGGTCGGGCGGGTACGGCGTGAACGGCCCGCGGTAGTCGGGCCCGCGCAGGGCCAGCGCCACCTCGCGGGGCATCCCGGCCAGGTTCCACTGGGTGCGGAAGAGCAGCCCCCGGTCGAGCGCCCATTTCTCCGGGGTGCCGGGGGTGACGAACCGGTCGCCGTCGACGCTGCGCACGGGCCCGTCCCAGGCGAAGTCGTCGAGCATGCCGAGCGTGCCGTCCGGGGCGTCGTCGAGGAGCGCCCCCAGGCGCTCGGAGTCGCCGAGCAGCGCCGTGATCCGCGCGACCACCTGGCGCCTGCCGCCGTGCCCGGGCAGGTCGAGCATCCGGCACACCCGGCGCAGCGCCTCGGTGCTGAGCTTCCAGGAGTCGAGGTACGCCCCGAGCGGCTCGCCCAGGCCGCAGGGCGCGGTCCACCAGCGGGCCACGGCCTGGGCCAGGGTGATCCGCCCGTCCGCGCCCGGCCAGGCGACGGCGTGGTCGTAGAGGTGATCGAGCCAGGGGATGACCTCGGAGGTGCTCACCCCGAGGAAGCGGGCCAGTTCGTCCTCGGTCGGGTGGCCCCCGACGACCAGGCACGCCTGCAGGAGTTCGAGCGGGGGCAGGGGGAGGCCGCGCATGACCTCCATGACGGCGAAGGTGTCGGTCAGCCGGTGCGCGAGGGCGTCCATGCGCCGGGGCCACGGCGGTGCGATCGCGTCCGGCCGGTTGGCCAGGACGCGGGCGAGCCTGTCTTCGTCAAGACTGGTCAGCCAGCCGATTATGTGATCGTCCATCGTTGATCTCTCGGGAGTCCCAGGCAGACACCGTAGTGCAGATCACAGCCTCGGCGGGGTCCGCGCACCGGTGGACAGATCGCGCTCACGAATTCCGGGATCACGATATGTCTCCGCCGATCGGTTGGAAACGGGCGTGCTGTTGGGCCGCTCCGGCCCGATGTCTGCACATCATCGCCCGCCACGCCCACGCTTCGGGAGTGTTCCGGGGAATCCGGGCCGCCGGCCGGAGGGCGCTCCCATGCATTCCGGGCTGCACGGGAGCGCTCTTCGGCCGGCGGACCGCGATCGGCGACAGCAAGATCTAACGACGGAGTTAGGTTTTCGGAGGGCGCGCCGCCTTCCGTCCGTCTTCCCGGCTCGGGGCCGGGGCTCAGGCCGCGAGCACGGCCCATACCGCCTTGCCCTGCGGGACGAGGGGACACCAGCCCCAGCACGCGCTCAGCGACTCCACGATGTGCAGCCCCAGCCCGCCCGGCTCGAAAGGGGAGGGGTCCCGCAGCACCGGCGCGTTCGACCCGGGGTCGGTGATCGCGCACGCCACGTGCGGTCCCCGCCGGATCAGCGACAAGCGGATGACCTCCCTCGGGCGGTCGCAGGCGAGCGTCATGCCGTGTCGCAGCGCGTTGGTGGCCAGTTCGGAGACGACCAGCTCCATCCCGTCGAGCAGGTCGGTCATCCCCCAGCCCGAGAGCGTCCCGGCCGCGAAGCTCCGTGCCGAGTGGACCGACTCCGCGCGGGGCGGGAGGACGAATGTGGCACTGGCGCTCGCCGAACCGGGCTGGAGGAGGCCGCGTGCGGGCTCCGGCCACCAGCCGATAGGCGGCCACCAGTCGAGCGCCGACCAGTGAATCTGGCCACGAGTCAGGTTCGTGGACTGCACGAGATCATGATGAGGGACACTCCCGTGCATGTGCAAGAGCGAATGCACGTGCAAGCGCGTTGTGCAGGCGCTACCGTTACCCCCGACACCACTGGGACGAAGGGGGCGATCTTTGACAGACTGTGAACCAGTCCACAAAGCGGAGGAATAGCACGTGTCCATAGATCCGCCCGGATCCGGTTCCACCGTTCGGCGAATCATGCTCGGCGCGAGCCTTCGACGCCTGCGGGAGGAGCGCGGACTGACCCGTGAGGTCGCCGGCTTCCACATCCGTGCCTCGGAGTCGAAGATCAGCCGGATGGAGCTCGGCAGGGTCGGGTTCAAGACACGTGACGTCGAAGACCTGCTCACGCTGTACGGCGTCCACGACGACGACGAACGGCGTGGCCTGCTGGAGATGGTCCGCGAGGCGAACACGCCCGGCTGGTGGCACAAGTACGGCGAGGTGCTGCCGAACTGGTTCGTCACCTACGTCGGCCTGGAGGAGGCCTCCAGCGTGATCCGCACCTACGAGGTGCAGTTCGTGCCCGGCCTGCTGCAGACGGCGAAGTACGCCCGGTCGGTGATCCAGCTCGGTCATCCGGACGCCACGGAGGACACGCTCGATCAACGCGTCAACCTGCGGCTCCAGCGGCAGGAGAGGCTCACGCGCAAGGACGGCCCCCGGCTGTGGGCCGTCATCGACGAGGCCGCGCTCAGGCGGCCCATCGGAGGGAGTGCGACGATGCGGGAACAGCTCCAGCACCTGCTGGAGGTGTCCACGCTGCCCAACATCACCCTGCAGGTGATGCCCCTTCGCTACGGGATGCACGCGGCTGAGGGAGGCGCGTTCACCATCCTCCGCTTCCCGGAGTCCGATCTTTCGGACGTGGTCTACGTCGAGCAGCTCTGGGGTGCGCTCTACCTGGACAAACGTGAGGACATCGATCCCTACCTCACGGCCATGGAGCAGCTGTGCGTGGAGAGCACCACGCCCGGCGGCACTGCCGAGATCCTCGGCGATCTTCTCAGAGAGACATGAATGCAGACATATAACGGGATGCCCGCAACCGACCTCTCCGGGGTCACCTGGCGGAAGAGCGCCCACAGCAACTCGACCGGCAACTGCGTGGAACTGGCCGAGCTTCCCGACGGCAGTGTGGCCGTACGGAACTCGCGTTACCCCGAGGGGCCGGCCCTCATCTACACGCGGGACGAGATCCGGGCCCTGGTGCTCGGGGTCAAGGACAGCGAGTTCGACGGCCTTCTGGTGTAATCCTCTGTTCACTCGCTTCTCGCGGGCGTAACACCACAAGGCGGGCGCCGTAACAAGGATCCGGCACATTGGACCCCAGGAGAATCACAAGGGGGACCCTCGTGCTGGAGCAGATGACTCTTTACCCGGTGGCCGACGACGTGCTCTTCGCACCCGGCGGCCGCGTGGTTATCCGCACCTACGGCGTCGCCTCCCCGGCCGACCCGCAGGACGGGCGGCCCAGGGCGGTCGCGTACCGGACGTGGGTCACCGGGGTGCGGGAGCAGCCCAGGTACTGGCGGTGGGGGCACTTCGAGGACGCCCGCCACGGCCACCGCAAGGTCCTTGAGTGGCTGACCGGCCGAGGGCCGCAGCCTCAGCCGGTCGCGCAGAGCTGATTCAGAGCTGATCCGAAGCTGATTCGAAGCTGATTCAGGGCTGACCGGGGCCGGCTCAGGCGGGGGCGTTCCAGCGGAGCAGGACCGGCTCGTCGCCGTGCTCGTGGCCCAGCACCGAGTACGTCCCGGTGTCGAGGCGGAGGTACCTGCCGTGAGCGGGCGGCAGGCCGAGCCAACGGGCCGCGAGCACGCGCAGGATGTGCGCGTGCGCGACGACCAGCACATCGCCGTCCGTGGAGCGGATCCGGGCCAGGACCTTGTCCGCCCGCTCCCCGACGCGCTCCACGGTCTCGCCCGGGTGGCCCTCGTCACCCGGGACGACGCCGTCCCGCCAGACGTACCAGCCTGGGTGCGACTCCCGGATGGCGGCGGTGGTCACGCCCTCGTAGCCGCCGTAGTCCCACTCCCACAGGTCCGGGTCGACCTCGTACGACCCGGCGCCGGCCAGTTCGGCCGTACGCCTGGCCCGGCGGGCGGGGCTGACGAGGACCTGGGCGAACGACCGGCCCGCCACCAGGCGGGACAGGGTGCGCGCCTGCTCCTCGCCGTGCGGGGTGAGCGGGACGTCGGTGCGGCCCGTGTGCCGCCCGGCCTTGCTCCACTCGGTCTCGCCGTGTCTCAGCAGGATGACGTTCATGGGCTCCCACTCTTGCCGATACGGCGCAGGCCAAGCGCACCGCCCCCCGCCGAAAGGTGGGGCCGCCGGGGTCCGAGGCCGCTGTCCGGCAGCCGATGCACGTGCATACGACCTTCTCGCCGGTGACGGCCCACGCGTGAACCTTTCACGAGTGGCGCCTGACGTGTCCACCGGTGTCACAGGTGATGAGCGCGTCCGCGCTGGGCGGCGGGAAACGGACAGACATAGCCGAGCGGATCCAAACAAGTCAAGGATGGTGGCGACGTCCGCGCTCTGCCAGGATTGCGCCGTGTCTGCCGGCCGGTCGCCCCTGCGCGCCTTACGCGCCGCGGTGTTCGCGGTGGCGTGCGTGCTGGTCTCGGCCGCGCTGCACGTACTGGCCGGAGGCGCTCCCGTGCGTGCGGGCGCCCTCGTCGCCGCGCTGGCGCTGACCTGGCTGGGCGCGTTCCTGCTCGCGGGCCGCCGGCGTGGCATGGACGTCCTGCTGGGCGCGTGCTTCGCCGCGCAGTACGGCCTGCACCACCTGTTCACCCTCGGCGCCGCGCACGAGTCGCCGCCCATGTGGACGGGGGAGCACGGCACCGGGCTGGGCATGCTGCTGATCCACGCCGCGACGGCGGTCCTGTCCGCCTGGGCCCTCGAACGCGGCGAGTCGGCGCTGGACGTGATCGTGCACCTGGCCGTCACGCCCGTGCGCCGGCTGTGGGCGATGGTCGTCGTCCTCGCGGGCCCGCCGGCCGGCGTCGCTCCGATCCCCGCGGGGGTCCTGGGGCGGTTCTCCCTTCCGCTCCCGCGCCGGGCCGACTTCGCCGTGGTCGTCGCCCGGCGCGGTCCGCCTCCCGTCGTCTCCGTTCTCTGATCCGGGCTCGCCCCCTCCGGGGGCGGCGGCTGTCGCCATGCCGCACGCCCGTTCCCAGCCGCCTGGACCGCGCCCCGCGCGGCCGCGGCTAGTGTCCGGCACGCACGCCCCGCCGCGCGTGGCCGGGTGACGCCTCGCCGCGCCGCCGCCCACCCGCGGTGACGCCTCGCGGGCTCGGAACGCTCTCGCAGGGCCTGGAGCCGCCGGCCGGAGCTCCGCTCCGGCCCGCTCCGCCGTGCGACGCGTCCACCCGGGTTCCCGCTCGCGAAGGGCGGCGCCCGCCGGACACTTCCCCCCTGCCCTGGTGAGGCGTGCCCGCGGGCGCGCGCTCACGGCCGAACGGAGAGACCCCCCATGACCTCGACCGCCGACGTCCATCCCGTCGTCGATCCCCCACGCCCTCCTCGCGGCAGAAGCGCGACCTGGGCGGCGCTGCGCCCGCTCGTGGTCCGCCTGCACTTCTACGCCGGGATCCTCATCGCCCCCTTCCTGCTCGTCGCGGCCGCCACGGGCCTGCTGTACGCCGCCTCCTTCCAGATCGAGAACGTCGTCTACCGGCACGAGCTGACCGCGCCCGTCAGCCAGGTCACCGTCCCCCTCGGCGAGCAGGTCGCCGCGGCCCGCCGGGCGCTGCCCGAGGGGAAGGTCGCCGCGGTGCGTCCCGCGGCCGAGCCCGGCCTGACCACCCGGGTGCTGCTGGACGTGCCGGGCCTGCCGGAGAGCACCCGGATGGCGGTCTTCGTCGACCCCGGGACCGGTCAGGTGCGCGGCGCCCTGGAGAGCTACGGCGGCTCCGGGGCGCTGCCCGTGCGCGCCTGGATCTCCGACCTGCATCGCCGCCTGCACCTCGGTGAGCCCGGCCGGATCTACAGCGAGCTGGCCGCCGGCTGGCTGTGGGTGGTCGCCCTCGGCGGGCTCGCGCTGTGGCTGACCCGGCGCCGCCGCGACGGCCGCCGCCTGCGCGGCCTGTTCACCCCGGACCGCGCCGCGACCGGGTCGCGCCGCACGCTGTCCTGGCACGGCTCGGTGGGGCTGTGGGCACTGCTGGGCCTGCTGTTCCTGTCCGTCACCGGCCTGACCTGGTCGAAGTACGCCGGGGACAACATCGCCGGGCTGCGTACGGCGTTCGGCTGGGAGACTCCCACGATCGACACCGATCTGGGCGCGCACGCCGGGCACTCGGGGCACGCAGCGAGCGGCGGCCAGGCCGGCGGCACCCAGGACGTGGGAATCGACCAGATCACACGGGCGGCGGCGAGCTGGCGGCTGTCCGGCCCGCTGGAGGTCGTCCTGCCGGGCGAGCCGGGGGACGCGTACGTGGTCAAGGAGATCCGCAAGACCGTCCCCACGCGCCTGGACCAGCTGGCGTTCGACCCGGCGACCGGGCGGTTCGTGGGCGAGCTGCGGTTCGCGGACTATCCGCTGGCCGCGAAGCTCACCGAGTGGGGCATCGACGCGCACATGGGGCTGCTCTTCGGCCTGGCCAACCAGATCGTCCTGGCCGCGATCGCCGCCGGGCTCATCACACTGATCGTGCTGGGCTACCGCATGTGGTGGCGCCGCCGCCCGACCCGCGGCTTCGGCCGGCCCCACCCCCGGGGCGGCCTGCGGGGCCTGCACTGGGGGCTGTTGGTGCCTCTGGCCCTGCTCACCGCCGTGGCCGGCTACTACCTGCCCCTGATGGGCATCTCCCTGGCCGTGTTCCTGGTGATCGACGTCCTGCTCGGACTCCGCGCCAGGCGGGCGGGCTGACGCCCGAAGCCGTCGTACGGCGTCTCATCGGGCCGGTTCACCCGAGCGGTGGACCGGCCCCGCGAGGCGTGCCCTCCGGCTGACCAGGCACAGGCCCCCGACCAGGGCGATCGACGCGATCACCGGCGCCGGCCCCGGCGCGAAGCCGGTCACCGTGAGGGTGAGCAGCGCGCCGCCGACGAGCGGCGCGGCGACCGCCACATGCCGTCCGGTGGCGGCTCCCGCCGGCTCCTCCCATCGGCCGAACAGGGCGGTGAGCCCGAGCAGGACCGGCGCGAGGGCGGCCGGCCACAGTGGGGCGCCGCTCCACCAGGCCGCCGAGCCGGGGAGAGGAGTAGCCGGCCCGAACCCGATGGTCGCGAGCCCGGCGACGGCGACGAGCGCCGTCATGTGCCACAGGTAGACGGTCATCATGCGGGGCGCGAGCGCGGTGAGCACCGCCTCGGCGCGGGGCCGGCGCGCCAGCGCGTTCAGGGCGGGGCGCAGCAGCATCGCCAGGCCGAGCTGGCCGGCGAAGAGCGCGAGCAGGCACGCGCTCGGCGGGGCCATGTTCGAGACCGCGCCGGGCATCCCGATCATGCTGGCCGGGTACGGCCCGGCCACCACGAGGGCCGCCACCATCGCGAACCCGGCCACCGCGAGCGCCGCCGCGCGGCGTCCCCGCAGCCACTCCAGGCCGCCGTCGGCGTACCGGAACCCGACCTGGTGGACGGCCAGCCACACGAACGCGACGTTGAGATAGCCGGCGGCCTCCAGCCCCGAGAAGCGGACCACGTCCGTCAGCACCGCGCCGCCCGCCAGCACGGGCAGCGCGACCCCGGCCCGTACGCGCAGCAGGCGGGGGGTGGCCACCACCGCGAGCAGGTAGACGGCGAGGAACCAGAGCAACTGGCCGACGGTCCGCGCGGCCACCTCGACCGGCTGCGGGGGCACGCCGAGCGCCGTCAGGAGGTGGGGGAGCGGCAGCCAGACGGCCGCGAGCGGCGCCACCGGCCAGGCCAGGCGGCGCACCCGCCGCGCCGTCCACTCCCGCGCCGTCCACTCCCAGGCCGTCCGCTTCTCCGCGGTCGGCCGCCGCGTCGACCGCTCCCGGGCCGTCTCGCGCGTGTCCGGCAGGCCGGCGCGGCGCGCCGCGGACCGGAAGCTGATCGCGTTGGCCGCGCCCCCGGCGAAGAAGACCAGCGGCATCACCTGGGAGATCCAGGTGACGAACGGAGCCGCCGCCAGGGCGTTGCCCGTGGTCAGCCGTCCTCCGGCGTACGACAGGACCGGCATCGCCCAGTGCTGGACGACCACGAGGACCATCCCGAAGACGCGCAGGATGTCGATGAAGCGGTCCCGGGGCCCGGGGGCGGCCGGGGCCCGCGCGGGGGCGGGGGGAAGCATGGTCAGGGACACGGGGGAGCCGCCTTCGGTGTGTCGATCGTCGGTTGCCGGACGCCGGTCGTCCGTCGCGGACCCGGCCGGAGCGGGGAGCGGTCGCGACCGCGCGCTCCGGCGCCGGCCCGCGGACTGAGGAGGAGTGGGGGAGATAGTCCGTCAGGAGCTTCTGCCGGGAACCGCCCGGCCGCTCCAGGGTCCCGCCCGGCCGCCGTCCGGCGCAGCGACGGAGCCACTACTCCCGATCATGGGCGAGCCCCCACCATCGGGGTGGGGCCTGCCCTACCACCCCGGCGTACGGGCAGGCGGGCGGACCTCGGCGGCCGGGGGAGGATGACGGCGCCGCGAGGCGGGTTGGTACCGTTGCGTCCGACGCGCGCAGCGCAGCGAAGTCCGGTGAGAACCCGGCGCTGTCCCGCAACTGTGGTTCCCCGCCCCCGGGGACGAGCCAGGTCGCCTGCGTTGTGCGCCGACGCCGTCAACCCTCGTGGAAAAGGGTGATCCGTCCAATCCCGCGGGTCTCTCGATTTCCCGGCTTTCCCCCTTGGAGGACCCTCGTGAGGCCCCTGCGTACGGCCGTCGCGGGTGTGGTGCTGGGCGTGCTCGGACTGGCCGGCTGCGGCCAGAGCGACGGCTCCGCCACTTCCGCGTCCCCCGCCGCCTCGAACCCCGCCGCTTCCAGCTCCGCCGCCTCGGGCGGCGCCTTCCCCGTCACCGTCCAGGCGGGCAACGGCGCGGTGACCATCGCCAAGCGGCCCGAGCACATCGTGTCGCTGTCCCCGACGGCCACCGAGATCCTGTTCGCGATCGGCGCGGGCGCCCAGGTGGGCGCGGTGGACGACCAGTCGAACTACCCGCCCGAGGCGCCGAAGACGTCGCTGTCGGGCTTCAAGCCCAACGTCGAGGCGATCGCCGCCGCCAAGCCCGATCTCGTCGTGCTCGCCAACGACCTGGAGGGCGTGGTCGCCGGGCTGGGGAAGGTCGGCGTCCCGGTGCTGCTGGAGCCCGCCGCGACCAAGCTGGAGGACACCTACGACCAGATCAGGGACCTCGGCGCGGCCACCGGCAACGTGGACAAGGCCGAGGAGGTGGCCGGCGGCGTCAAGCAGAAGATCGACGCGCTCGTCGCGGCGGCGCCCAAGGGCAAGGGCCTGACCTACTATCACGAACTGGACACCACGCCGTACGCGGCCACGTCGAGCACGTTCATCGGGCAGGTCTACAGCCTGTTCGGGCTGAGGAACATCGCCGACGAGGCCCCCGACGCGGCGGGCGGCTATCCCAAGCTGTCGGCGGAGTTCGTGGCCAAGGCCGACCCCGACCTGATCTTCCTCGGTGACACCAAGTGCTGTGGTCAGAACGCCGCCGCGCTGGCCAAGCGGCCGGGCTGGTCCGGCCTGGCCGCCCTGAAGCGGGACCGTGTGGTGGAGCTCGACGACGACGTCGCCTCCCGCTGGGGACCGCGCGTCGCCGACCTCGCCCAGGTCGTCAGCGACGCCGTCCAGAAGGCGGCGGGCTGAGCCGGTGGTGACGCGCAGGCCCCCGGTGACGCGCACGCCCCCGGGATCGCGGTGAGAGCGGTGCCGCGGCGGGTCCGGGTGACGGGGTGACGGCGGCGGGCCGGTCACGCCGGGCGCTGCTCGTCGTGTGCGTCGTGCTGCTGGTCAGCCTGATCGCCGGCCTGGCGGCGGGCGCGGCGGTCATCTCGCCCCGCGCCATCGCGCTGGCCCTGCTCGACCGGCTGCCGCTGGTGTCCCTGCACTCCGGCCTGCAGCCGAACGAGGAGGGCATCGTCTTCCAGCTCCGGGTGCCCAGGGTGCTGCTGGCCGCCGTCGTGGGCGGCCTGCTCGCCCTCGCGGGGGCGGGCTACCAGGGTGTCTTCCGCAACCCGCTGGCCGATCCGTACCTGCTCGGCGCGGCGGCCGGGGCCGGGCTCACGGTGACGCTCGTCGTGGTCTTCCTGGGCGGCGACGCGGGGGTGGCGGCCGTGCCGGTCGCCGCCTTCGCGGGGGCCGTCGGCGGGGTCGTCCTCGCGTACGCGCTGGGACACACGGCGGGCCGGGGAGGCGGCACCGCGACGCTCGTGCTCGCCGGGGTCGCGGTCACCTCGTTCCTCACCGCCATCCAGACCTTCGTGCAGCAGCTCAAGGTCGACGAGCTGCAGCGCATCTACTCCTGGATCCTCGGAGACGTCGGCGGCGGGTGGGAGCAGCTCCGCATGATCGCGCCGTACGCGGTGGTGTCGACGGTGGTCGTCCTGCTGCACGGGCGGCTGCTCGACGTGCTGTCGGTCGGCGACGAGGAGGCGGTCAGCCTCGGCCTGCACGCGACGCGCGTGCGGTTCACCGTGCTGCTGGCCGCCTCGCTCGCCACCGCGTCCGCGGTGGCCGTCAGCGGATTGATCGCCTTCGTCGGGATCGTGGTGCCGCACGTCGTCCGGCGGCTCGCCGGGTGGTCCTACCGCGTCGTGCTGCCGCTGTCGTTCCTCGGCGGGGCGGCGTTCCTGGTGCTGGCCGACACCATCGCGCGCACGGTGCTCGCCCCGGCGGAACTGCCCATCGGGGTGGTCACCGCGTTCGTCGGGGCGCCCTTCTTCGTCGCCGTCCTGCGGATGACCCGGCGGGTGGAGACGTGAGCGGCGACGCCGCCGGCCCCGGCGTCCCGGCGGTGGAGGCGCGCGGGCTGGGCGTCACGCTGGGCGGGCGGCCGGTGCTCGCGGACGTCACCCTGTCGGCCGCGCCGGGGGAGTGGCTTGCGGTCATCGGCCCCAACGGCGCGGGCAAGTCGACGCTCCTGCGGGCCGTCGCCGGGCTGGTGGCGCGTCAGGGCGAGGTGCTCGTGAACGGCGCGGCCGTGGACGGCCTGCGCCCGCGCCGGCGGGCCCGGCTGGTCGCCTACGCCCCGCAGAGCCCGGCGCTGCCGCCCGACATGACCGTGTACGACTACGCGTCGCTCGGCCGCACCCCGTACATCTCCTATCTGGGCAGCGAGAGCGCCCGGGACCGCGAGGTGACGCGGTCGGTGCTGGAGCGGCTCGACCTGGACGGCTTCGCGACCCGGCCGCTCGGGCACCTGTCGGGCGGCGAGCGGCAGCGGGTCGTGCTCGCCCGCGCGCTGGTGCAGCAGGCGCCGGTGCTGCTGCTGGACGAGCCGACCACCGCCCTCGACCTGGGACACCAGCAGCAGGTGCTCGAACTCGTCGACCGGCTGCGCCTGGCCGACCGCCTGACCGTCGTGACGACGTTGCACGACCTCAGCCTCGCCGGGCAGTACGCCGACAGTCTCGTGCTGCTCGCCGCTGGCCGCGCGGTCGCGGCGGGCCCGCCCGGGCGGGTGCTGGCCGAGCCGCTGCTGACCGAGCACTTCGGCGCCCGCGTCCGGGTGGAGTCCGGCGCCGACGGGCGGCCGCTCGTCCACCTGGTGCGCCCGCCGCTGCCTGCACCGATCCCCGCCGGGGACGAGAGGTGACCGGCCTGCCGCGGCCGTCGCTGACCCACCGGGCCGAGGACGGCGCGCGTCTCGGCACGCTGCTGTGGCGGTTCGGGCCGGGCTGGCGGATGATCTCCTCGGCGATGCTGGGCGGTGGGATCGGTCCCCGGGAGTGGGTGCTGAACGCGCAGGTCGCGAGCGGCTACGCGCGCATGGACCCGGTGGAGCACATGGCCTCGCTCGGCCCTGAGGGCCCCGGTGTCGGCATGATGACGGCGGCGCCGGTCGAGCGGTTCCGCGTGGCGGCCGACGGCGGAGCGGAGGCCGCAGCCACGGTCGGCCTGGGCGTGCCCACCTGGGCGGCCTCACCCGAGGGCGTGCCCGACCCCGGCCTGCCGGCCGTCCCACAGCCCGGGCGGAGGCCCCCAGGGCATGCCCCGGAGCGCGGGCGGGATGCGACGCGGGAGACCCCCGGCCCGGAGGACGCGACGGCGTGCCTGCCACGCCCGGGGACGGTCAACATCCTGGTGGCGGCGCCCGTGGCCTTTTCCGACGCGGCGCTGGTCAACGCCGTCATGACGGTTACCGAGGCCAAGACCCAGGCGCTGCTGGAGGCGGGTTTCCCCTGCACGGGCACCGCGTCGGACGCGGTCTGCGTGGCCGTACGGCGGGAGGGCCCGGCGGAGCCGTTCGGCGGCCCGCGCTCCGTCTGGGGCGCGCGGATCGCCCGGGCGGTCCACCGGGCCGTCCTCGACGGAGCCCGCGACTGGGCGGAACGCGCCGCTGTGTGAAGACGGTTGCTCCGTGAGGGTGGCCGCTACTTGAACGTGACGGTGTTCACCATGTGGTCGATCAGGCCGCGGTCGCATTTGCCGGTCGGGCAGAAGAACGTGATCAGCACCGCGGTGCCGGTGTCGCCCTGCCGCACGAGGTAGGCGTAGAAGTCGAGCCGGCCGCCCTGCTGGGGGTCGCTCAGCACGCCCTCGATCTGGAACGCCGGCTTGGCCCCGACCGTCGTGGGGGACGGGACGCCGGTGTAGGCGACCGTGCCGGGGAAGGCCGTCTGCAGGCTCTCCTGGAGCTCCATCGGCGAGTCGGAGAGGCTCAGGGTATTGCTGACCTGGGCGAACACCCCTCTGGCGCGATCCGGCTGACCCGTGATGATCGGGTTCACCCTCGACCAGTCGGTGTTGCCCGGCACCGCGAACAGCGCGTCGAACTCGTCGCGGGCAGGGGAGGCGATCATCCACTGGTCGGCGTTGGTCCTGGCCTCGCCCCAGGTCGAGGGGTAGGCCATGGTGAACGGCGCGGCGGTGCTGCCCGGGTAGGTGTTCCACGTCGCGGCGGTGTCCCCGCCCCTGGTGAGCAGCAGCGTGGCGGCGACGGCGATGGCCGTCAGGACCGCCAGGCCGCCGATCAGCGGTCCGAGAGGGAGTTTGCGCCGGGCCGGCGGCCTCCCCGTCCCCGCCGCGACCGTGGCCTGCGTGTGGGACGACCCCGGGGGATACGACCCGTGATGCGAACCGTGGGGTGAGCCGTAATGCGAGGCCGCGGACTGCGCGCCGGGGGGATACGAGCCCGGAGGATACGACCCCTGATGCGAACCGGGCTGAGATCCAGGGTGGGATCCAGGGTGGGATCCAGGGTGCGATCCGGCCTGGCCGCCGGGGTACGAGCCCGGGCCGGGGTGCGTGCCCGGGTGCGTGGCGGGATACGAGCCGTGCTGGGCACCGGGGTAGGAGGCCGGCTGCCCCGCGGAGGGCCGGGAGACCGGCGGTACGGACGACGGCGGGACCGAGGACGACGCCGGGGGATACGACCCTGCCGGAGAGGACCCTGCCGACTGGGACTGGGCCGGCTGGGACTGGGCCGGCTGGGACTGGGCGGGATGGGACCCGCCGGGATAGGAGACCGGCGGGTAGGAGGAGGCCCCCTCCGCCGGGCCGCCCGCTCCGCCGCTGATCGCGTCACGCAGGGCCGACACGAACGCCAGGCAGGTCGCGTACCGGTCCTCCGGCGCCTTGGCGAGCGCCCGCGTCAGCACGGCGTTCACCGCGTGCGGCAGGTCCGGCCGGTACGGCGTGAGTGGCGGCGGATCGTGCGAGACGTGGGCGTAGAGCAGGGCGAGTTCGGTGTCCCGCTGGAACGGCGGCTGCCCGGCGAGCGCCTCGTAGACGACGCAGGCGAAGGCGTACAGGTCGCTGCGCCCGTCGACCGGCAGGCCGCGGATCTGCTCGGGAGCGACGTAACGCGGGGTGCCCATGAAGTGCCCGTGGCTGGTCAGCCCGGCCTCGGCCGACGAGCTCTTGGTCAGCCCGAAGTCGGTGAGGTAGACGTGCTCGGACCGGGTGACCAGGATGTTGGCCGGCTTCACGTCCCGGTGCACCAGGCCGTTGGCGTGCGCCGCGTCCAGCGCGGAGGCGATCTGCGCGAACAGCGGATTGGCCCGCCCGACCGGCAGCGGCCCCTCCGACTGCACCAGCTTGCGCATGTCGTAGCCCTCGACGTACCGCATCGCGATGAACAGCAGCTCGTCGCGCTCGCCGGCCTCGTACACGGGGATGATGTTGGGGTGGTCGATGCTCGCCACCAGCCGCGACTCCCGTACGAACCGGTCGCGGAAGCGGTCGTCCTGGGCGAGCTGCGGCGCGAGCACCTTCAACGCCACGGCCCGCCCGAGCCGCTGGTCCCGCGCACGGTAGACCGTGGCCATCCCCCCGCGCCCGACGACCGCCTCGACCGTGTAGTCGCCGAGTCGCCGCCCGATGAGCGGAGGCATCACCGGCCCCTCCGTCATGCGGATTCCCCCCTGAACGTTCTTCGGATCACTGGTCGACCGGGTTCCCGCAGAAGCCGCAGAAACGATGTCCCTGGCCCAGTCGCATGCCGCACTGCGTGCAGAACTTCAGCTGCGCCTGTCCCCGTGGCGGCGAGAGGTCCGGCGGGTACGACCGCCCCTGCGGCGGCGACGGGTCCGGGGGGTGCGAGTGCCCGCCGGGCGGCGACGAGTCCACCGGCGTCTGGGCGGCCGGCCCACCCGTGGGCGCCGGCCGCATGACCTCGGGCGACCGGGCGGCCTCGGCTCCGAAGACCCGGGTGACCGCGTACGGCGGCCAGGAGGGGCCGGCGTCACCGGCCTCGCCCGCCGGCCCGCCGCCCGGGTGACTGACGGGATAGGCGTCATGGTGGGCGTCGGCGTGGGCGAGGTCCTGGGGCTCGGGAGCGGCGTGGCCGGCGGCGCTCCTGCGCCGCAGCAGCACGACGCCCACGACGAGCAGGACCAGGACCACGACGCCGCCCGCCGCCCAGACCAGTGGCGACACGGACGACTTGGGCTGCTCCGCCTGCACCGGACGGGCCGGCCGCTTGGCGCCCGAGTCCTCCGCCGTGCCCGCCTTGGCCTTGGCGACCCGCAGGTGGTCGGCCGCGACGGCGTGGTCGGGCCGGAGCTTGAGCACCTGCTCCAGCACCGGCGCCGCGTTCGAGTACAGCTTGTTGTGGTAGGAGGCGAGCGCGTTCTCGTACACCACGTCGACCGGGCCGCGGCGGGGGGTGATCCCGACGCCGACGAGCGCGGTGCGGATCTCGTCGGCGGGCGTGATGGTCAGCGGGACGTCGCCGCCTCCGGCGAGCAGCCCGACGACCTCGCTCTTGCCGTCGTCGATGAGGGCCGCGCCGGGCGCGCCCTCGGCGAGGAGCCCGGCGAGCTTGGCGCGCTCGTCGTCCTTGAAGGTCCGGCTGCCCGGCGGGTCGAGGTGCGCGGTGTCGAGCTTGGGCGGCAGCTTGGCCGACGGCCTGCCGGTCAGCGTCATCACGTCGAGCGACGCGATGTTGCCGGCGATCGCGGTGCCCAGCGGCGCCGTGGGCAGAGACTGCTTCTCGCCGCCCTTGGTGACCTTGAGCACGGCCGGGGCGGCCGGGGAGGTCCCGGTCGTGAGGATCTGCGCGGGCAGCCCTCCGGTCGGCGGGTCGAGGTAGGGGTAGACGGTGACGTTCGTGGTGACCGTCGCGATGCAGGTCGAGTCGCTCTCCTGGGGCGGGTAACACCCCTGGAGCCGCCGGTCGAGGTCGGGATCGTCGAGCGTGTGCCGTTTGAAGTCCGCCGGCACCTTGACCTTGAAGTACTCGGCGAACACCCGGTTCGCGGCGTACACCCGGGGGTCCTGGGCCGACTGCACGACCTGGGTGGCGGTCACGACCACCCCGTCGGGCGTGATGGTGAAGCCGCTGCCTCCGTCGAGGTCCACATCGTACTTCCGGGCGATCTGTTTGATCACGCCGCGGTCGTCCAGCAGCGTGATGGACACGGTGGAGGACGACTCGACGCGTACGGCACCCGGGGTCACGCGGTCGGTGGAGCCGCTCGGGTGTGGGTGGAGCATGGGCGCCGCGAGCACGGCTAACGCGCCCAGCCCCGCGACAAGAGAGTGCAGGCGGGGCATTCTGCGTCTCCTCGGCCTTCTCGGATCGGTTAAAGCGTCTCAGTGCGGACGGTGCTCGACAAGGTGAGCACCGTGACTGACATCCACTTGATACAGGGCAATGATCAGTCAGTCACTTGACAACCACTTGCAGGGCGATTGCTGGGCAGATTCGACTGATGCGCGTTATGCCGGATAAGAGTTACGCTGCGCGTCATGCGCGTTTCCCCCCTTCGCTCGGTTCCCCGCGTCGATCTGCTGATCGGCCTGGCCATCATGGCGCTGGGCACCCTTGAGGCGTTCACGGTCGCCGGGAGTTACGGCGCGGCCGAGACCCCCGAGCTGTGGTGGGTCGGGCAGGCGGTGGTCACCGGCGTGCTGGTCTGGTACCGCCGCAGGTCGCCGGTGACGGTCTTCATCCTGATGATCCTCGCGCAGTACGTGTGGCACCGGCAGGGCTACGAGCAGTGCCCCGTCTGGCAGCTCGCCGCGCTGCTCATCGTCTTCCACACGATCGGCGCCCATCTGCCGGTGCGGCACGGCGGGCCCTGGGGGCTGGCGGGCATCCTGATCTTCGACTCGGGCGCCGTCGACCACCGGTTCCTGCCGTTCGAGGAGGTCATCTTCCTCACCGTGATGTTCGGCTCGGCGTACGCCACGGGCCTGGCCCTGCGCGGCTATCTCCTGCGCGCGCACCGGATGGCCGATCGGGCGGCGCGCCTGGAGATGGAGCGGGAGCGACGGGCCGCCGAGGCCGTCGCCGCCGAACGGAACCGCATCGCCAGGGAACTGCACGACGTGGTGGCCCACAGCGTGAGCATGATGGTCATGCAGGCCGGGGCGCTGCGGCGCAGGATGGGCGTGGCGCGGGAGGACGGCCCCGGCCCGGAGGCGGCCATCCTCTCCGGCATCGAGCAGGCGGGCCGCGACGCGGTGGAGGAGCTGCGGATCATGCTCGGCGCGCTGCGGATGCCGCAGGACGAGGCGCTGCCCCAGCCGGGGCTCGACATGGTGCCCAACCTGATCTCGACGGTCGCCTCCTCCGGCCTGCGCGTCACGCTGGAGACCGAGGGCGACCCCGTACGGCTCGCGCCCGGTCTCGACCTGTCGGCGTACCGCATCGTCCAGGAGGCCCTCACCAACGCGGTCAAGTACGCCGGCGAGGCCGACGCCCGCATCGTCGTCGCCTACCGTCCCGACCGGCTGGAGCTGGAGATCGCCGACAACGGCGGGCGGGCCGCGACGGCGCTGTCCACGGGCAACGGGCTCATCGGCATGCGGGAGCGGGCCGAGCTGTTCGGCGGCCGCCTGGAGGCGGGGCCGCGGCCGGAGGGCGGCTTCCGCGTCCGCGCGACGCTGCCGATCGCGCAGGCGGCGCCGATGAGCGAGGCGGCGAGTTGACGATCCGCATCGTCCTCGCGGACGACCAGGCCATGATCCGGGCGGGGCTGCGCATGGTCGTCGAGAGCGAGCCGGGCATGGAGATCGTGGGCGAGGCCGCCGACGGCGCCGAGGCCGTCGCCCTGGCGACCCGGGTGCGGCCGGACATCGTGCTGATGGACATCTCCATGCCGCGCATGGACGGCCTCGCCGCGGCCAGGCGGGTGCTCGACTCGCCCCATCCGCCCAAGGTCATCATGCTGACCACGTTCGACACCGACGAGAACCTGTACGCCGCGCTGCGGGCGGGCACCAGCGGCTTCCTGCTGAAGGTGTCGCCGCCCGAGCAGCTCGTGGAGGCGATCCGCGTGGTCGCCGCGGGGGACGGACTGCTCGACCCCGCGGTCACGACGCGGGTGATCGCGTCGTTCGCCGGCCGGCACGAGCCGGTGCGGCCCCCGCAGCTGGCCGAGCTCACCCCGCGTGAGCTGGAGGTGCTGCGGATGCTCGCCCGCGGCCACACCAACGCCGAGATCGCCAAGGAGCTCTTCGTCGGCGAGGCCACGGTCAAGACCCACGTCGCCCGCGTGCTCATGAAGCTGAACCTGCGCGACCGCGCTCAGGCGGTCGTGTTCGCGTACGAGTCGGGCGTGGTGACGCCGGGGTCGGCGCTCGGGTAGTACGACCGCCACTGGGCGTTCGTCATCTTGAGCACCTTGAGGCCGAGGTAACCCATCGCGATGACGGGGGCGCCCCAGAACGGGATCGTCGCCGGGCTGTAGGGCACCGCCACCGCGCCGAGGTAGCCCACGGCGACCACGGCCGGCACCCACCAGTGGACGAACCCGGTGCGCGAGACGGCCAGCAGGAGCAGCGGCAGCCCGACCATGCCGAAGTAGATCCACGGCAGCGTGAAGCCGAAGACGACGCCGGGGATGTCGAACACCTCGTTGAACATCTTCTCGCCCTGCTCGACCGGGTAGTGCTGCCCGAACCACCACTCCACGGGGTCCATGAGGAGCAGGGCCGAGACGCTCATGTACCCGATGATCGTCATTCCGCCCGCGATGTGCCCGAAGACGACGGACTTCTTGCGCACCAGGTGCAGCAGGCCGAAGGCCGCGATCGGGACGAGCATCCAGCTCCAGTGGTAGAGCGCCGACTCCAGCTGGGCCAGCGCCGGGCTGGCGCCGTAGCTGACCATCTCGCGGTCGTCGCCCCACGTGCCGGGGTCGACCAGGAGCGCGACGAACTGCAGCAGCGGCGCGACGAACAGCAGGACTCCGGTGACGCTTCGCCGGAAGGCCACCGAGTCGGACAGTTTGAACATCGATCTTTCCCCTTCAGGTCCGTCTTCCTACAGCCGGGGACCGTAGGTGACGGAACGCGGCGGACTCGTCCGCCGCCCGGATGATGCGTCCTCATCCGCTGGGGCTACTTATCGCCTTCAGGCGAGGTATGTGTATATTTTCCGGAAGACGGCTCACACTACGGGAGATTTTTCATGAAGGCTTTCCCGTCGGTCCTGTTCGACGAGGCGCACAGCGAGGCCTGGACCATCCGGCGGGAGGTCGCCGAGGCCATCAATCCCGCCCATCCCGACGACAACAGCTACGCGGAGGCCGCCGGGACGCTGCGGCGGCTCGGCCACACGGTCCGCGCGCACACCGAAGGTCCCGTCACCCCGGCCGTACTGGACGGGTGCGACGTCTTCGTGGTGGCGCACCCCTCCGACGCCCGCTGGGAGCGCACGACCGGCTCCGGCAGCCCGGTCTTCGCCGACGCGGAGATCGACGCCGTCGAGGCGTACGTCGCGGGCGGCGGCGGGCTGATCGTGCTGGCCGAGCACGAACAGGACAAGTACGGCAGCAACCTCGGCGCCCTGCTCGCCCGCTTCGGGGTCACGGCCGAGCACGCGACCGTGCAGGACCCCGGCAACTGCCACAACACCGTGGCCACCTGGGTCCTCGGCGTCCCCTCCGCGCAGGCCGTGACCGAGCCCGGCGGCGTGGCCCAGGATCTGCTGGCAGAGGTCCGGCGGGCCTGCTTCTACCGCGCCGGGACGCTCGGCGTACCCGCCGGGGCGACCGTGCTGTTCGCCGCCTCCGCGTCGGCCGACCCCGCGGGAGCCCCGCTCGCCGTCGCCGTACGGCACGGCAGGGGCCGGGTGGTCGTGCTGGCCGACTCCGACCTGTTCGGCGACGACTCGATCCGCGACTACGACCACGAGAAGCTGTGGGGCAACCTCGTGACCTGGGCCGCCCGGGTGCCCGAGGCGTCCGGAGCCGCGGCGCGCGACGCGCGGCACGAGGAGGTCGCGGCCGGTTTCGCCGCGCTCGCGGCCGCCGTGGAGCGGCTGCGCCCGTTGCAGGCCAAGGACGGCTCGGTCACCGGCGACCACGACGAGGCCGTCGCGTGCATCAGCGAGATCGTCGACGGCGTCGCGCGGCTCGCGCCGCACTTCCCGCACGACGGCGAGTATCTCGACGCCGTGATGAAGGACTTCCGCGCGTGGGTGGCGGCCGGGCTGGGCGTGCCCGACTTCCTCGACTCGCTCAACGCCTTCCACCCCGACACCCAGCGGACCGACGGCCTGGAGCATTTGGTCGTCTTCCCGATGTACACCCAGAACGGCAACCTCAACCGGAACGTCGAGGCGGTCTGGATCCGGGTCGTGTGGCCGGCGTGGCTGGCCGAACTGGAGCGGAACGGCTACGACAACCCGATGTTCGTGCCGATCGCGTTCGAGGGCTTCACCTCCGGCTACGACACCAACTCGGCCGTGCTGTTCCCCGAGACCGTCGCCGTGCGGCAGACGCCGCCGCGCTTCACCTGGGGCGGCATCTTCTGCGACCGCGAGGCGGCCCGGTTCCGCCGGGTCAGCGAGGCGGCCGCCGCCACGCTCAAGCTGGAACTGCCGCCGGACGCCGCCCGGCTGCTGGCCTCCCAGGACCTCGCCCAGGACACGTTCGTGCTCTGGGACCTCGTCCACGACCGCACGCACAGCCACGGCGACCTGCCGTTCGACCCGTTCATGATCAAGCAGCGCATGCCGTACTGGCTCTACAGCCTGGAGGAGCTGCGCTGCGACCTCACGGCGTACGGCGAGGCCGTGAAGCTGGAGGCCGCGGGCGTGCCGCACGCGCGGTACGTGCAGTACGCCATCCTGTTCGACCGGCTGTTCCGGTTCCCGATCACCGGTGAGCGGGTGCGCAACTACGACGGGCTCGGCGGCCAGCTGCTGTTCGCCTACCTGCACCGGCAGGGCGTCGTCCGGTGGACCGACAACCGGCTCTCGGTCGACTGGCCGCGGGTCGCGGACGGCGTCGCCGACCTGCGCGCCGAGGTGGAGAAGCTCTACCGGGACGGGATCGACCGGTCCAAGCGCGCCCACTGGCTGGCCGCGCACCGGCTCGTGTCCGCGTACGTCGAGCCCGACCCGGCCTCGGTGTGGCAGCGGGGCGCGGAGGCGCTGCCCGCCGAGCAGAAGGCCATGGTCGACGCCGTGCTGCCCGACGAGTTCCCCCTGAGCATGTTCTACGAGGCGCTGCGCCGTAAGCTCACCGACGTGGTGGAGTCGACCCGGGGCATCCGGGCGTGAGCGCGGACCTGGAGGAACGTGCGATGAGCAGGGTGATCGTGGTCACCGGGGCGGGCGGCCCGGCAGGGCGCGCCGTCGTCGGGCGGCTCGCCGGCCGGGGCGACACCGTCGTCGCCGTGGACAAGACCGGGGCGGACGGGGCTCTGGCCGTCGACCTGCTCGACCGGGACGCCGTACGCGACCTGGCCGAGCGGGTGCGCGCCGAGCACGGCCGGGTGGACGGCGTCGTCCACCTGGTCGGCGGCTGGCGCGGGTCGAAGACCTTCGCCGAGACCTCGCTCGACGACTGGGACCTGCTGCACGACCTGCTGATCAGGACCCTGCAGAACGTGTCGCTGGAGTTCGAGCCGCTGCTGCGGGCGAGCGGGGACGGCCGCTTCGTGATCGTGTCGGCCCGGGCGGCGCGCAAGCCCGTGAAGGGCGGCGCGGCCTACGCCGCCGCCAAGGCCGCCGCCGAGGCGTGGACGCTGTCGCTCGCCGACGCGTTCACCGGCACCTCCGCCGCGGCCGTGGTCCTCGTCGTCACCGCGCTGGTGCACGACGAGATGCGGGCCGCGAACCCGGAGAAGCCGTACCGTACCTTCACGGACGTGCAGGACCTCGCGGCGGCCGTAGAGGCCTTGTGGGACCAGGACGCGGCGGAGGTCAACGGCCGGCGGATCGACCTCACGCCCGATCCGGTCGGCTGACCCGGCGCTGTTCCGCTGAGTGTTGTGGGGAGAGATTTCGTGACAACCGATGCCGTACGGCGGCACGACCCGGCGATCCGCACCTTCGCGAGCGACAACTACGCGGGAGTGCATCCGGAGGTCCTGGAGGCGATCGCCCTGGCCAACGAGGGGCACCAGGTCTCCTACGGCGACGACGTCTACACCGAGGCGCTGCAGGGGGTCTTCCGCCGCCACTTCGGCGAGCAGGCCGAGGCGTTCCCGGTCTTCAACGGCACGGCGGCCAACGTGGTGTCGCTGCGGTCGATGTGCGCGCACTGGGAGGCGGTGATCTGCCCGGAGACCGCCCACGTCAACAACGACGAGGGCGGCGCCCCGGAGGTCGTCGGCGGGTTCAAGCTGCTGACCGTGCCCACCCCGGACGGCAAGCTGACGCCCGATCTCCTCGACCGGCAGGCGTGGGGCTTCGGCGACGTGCACCGGGCCCAGCCCCGGGCCGTGACGATCTCGAACGCGACCGAGGTGGGCACCGTCTACACGCCCGACGAGATCAGGGCGCTCTGCGACCACGCGCACGAGCTCGGCCTGGTCGTCCACCTCGACGGCTCGCGGCTCACCAACGCCGCCGCCGCCCTGGACGTGCCGCTGCGCGCCCTGACCACGGACGCGGGCGTCGACGTGCTGTCGTTCGGCGGCACCAAGATCGGGCTGATGCTGGGCGAGGCCGTCGTCGTGCTCAACCCGTCGGCGACCAGGGGCCTGCCGTACCTGCGGAAGACCGGCATGCAGCTGGCTTCCAAGATGCGGTTCGTGTCGGTGCAGTTCGAGGCGCTGCTCGCGGGCGACCTGTGGCTGCGCAACGCGCGGCAGGCCAACGCGATGGCCCGGCGGCTCGCCGCGGCCGCACGGGACCTGCCCGGCGTGACCGTGCCGCGGCCGGTCGAGGCCAACGGGGTCTTCGCGATCCTGCCCGCGGACGTGGCCGACCGGCTGCGCAAGCGGTTCCGGTTCTACAACTGGGACGAGCAGATCGGTGGGGGGATGATCGAG
Source organism: Microbispora sp. H10670 (assembly GCF_014161385.1). Taxonomy (NCBI): domain Bacteria; kingdom Bacillati; phylum Actinomycetota; class Actinomycetes; order Streptosporangiales; family Streptosporangiaceae; genus Microbispora; species Microbispora sp. H10670. The sequence continues at coordinate 48,594 of NZ_JABBWW010000025.1, forward strand.
GTGCGGTGGATGTGCGCCTTCGACACCACCGAGGCCGACGTGGACGCCTTCGCCGCCGCGCTCGCCGAGGAGCTGCGCGCCTAGGGAGTGCGCCTCCCCGGGATCAGGGACCTGGACTGGCGGCCGACGGGAGGTTCGGTCTGGCGGGAGCCTGCCGGCTGGGCCATGCGATGTCGTCGACCGCCAGGAACGGCTCGCCCGCCACGTTCGCCGGGGTCACCCCGATGAACTCCATGACGTCTCGATGCAGATGGGACTGGTCGGCGTAGCCGGCTTCCACCGCGACTCGGGCCGCGCTGCCGCCCGCGACCAGGCGGTGGGCGGCGTGATCGAAGCGGACCAGCTTCGCGGCGCGCTTGGGCGGCAGGCCGATCTGTGCGTGGAATCGGGACCACAGGCGCTTACGGCTCCATCCGAGCTCGGCGGCCAGCCGGTCGACCCGGACCAGGCCGCGACCTCCGGCGATGCGGCGCCAGGCCCAGGCCACCTCAGGGTCCACCGGCGGCCCCGCCTCATGCCGGCGGGCGAGCAGCGCGCCGGTCAACGCGAAACGATCCTCCCAGGAGGAGACGTCGGCCAGCCGCTCACGGATCCGCGACGCCTCCCGGCCCCACAGGTCGTCGAGGGCCACCACGGCGCCGTCGAGGTCGGCGGGGGAGACGCCCAGAATCGCGCGTGCGATGACCGGGGACAGGCGTACCTGCACGCACTCGACGTTCTCCCCCCGTGCCCAGGCCGCGCCTCCGGACCCGAGCCCGGGCCCCGCGACGAGACTTCCGCGCTGCCGCCGCCCGGCGGCGTAGTCCACGACTGGTGAACCGGCGCCGAATTCCAGCAGCAGCGTCACGGCCGGGTGCGGGACCATCCGGAGCGCGTCCAGGTCACCGACGCGGAACCCGGCCATGGTGACACCGGCCACCCGGCCGGGCCCCCGCGGACAGGCGACGTCCCACACCGTCTCACCGTGCACGAAAGCCGACACGACCGCCAGGCTACGCCGAGCGCCGCGCGGACCGACCGGAGGGAACGACCGAGGGGAACATTCGTCCAAGACGCCTGCGCGCACCGGCGGCGACAGTGGGCGCATGACTGTTTCCGACGGCGATCGGCATGCGGAAGCCGAGACCACCGAAAGTACGACGCTGTCCCTGGACGACGGCGACATCCACGTGTGCCAGGACGGCCCCCGCGACGCCCCGGCACTCCTGCTGATCCACGGGTCCGCCTCCTCGGTCCGCTCGTGGGACTCCCTGGTTCCGCTGCTGACCGGCTCGCATCGCGTCATCCGGATCGACCTGCTCGGGCACGGGCGGTCGGCCAAACCGGCCGGCCCGAGCTACGCGACCCCGGACCAGGGACGCCGGGCCGGCGTGGCACTGGACCGGCTCGGCGTCGAGCGCGCGATCGTGGTCGGTCATTCCAGCGGCGGCGCGGTCGCCACCGCTCTCGCCGAGCGACGACCCGACCTGGTGATCGCGCTCGTGCTCATCAACACCGGACCCGGCATGGCCGCCTACATCGCATCCGAGTCCGCCGCGATCGCACCGTCGCAGTGGCCGCCGGCCGACGAGCAGATCCGCCGGTTCGCCAGCACCGGTTTCAGCCGCGCGGGCTATCAGATCCCACAGGAGCTTCTGGACGAGGTACGCATGATGACCTACCACACGCTCACCGCGACGATGGTGGGCACCCGCGCCTACCTGGAGGAACAGGCGCTCCCGGAGCGGCTGACGGCCCTCGGCAAGCCGCTTTTGGTGATCTTCGGCGAGGACGACCGCAGGTGGCGATCCTCGTCCGCCGCCGACTACCGGACGGTTCCGGGCGCGAAGGTCGAGTTGCTGCCCGGTCTCGGGCACTCGCCCATACTCGAGGACCCGGCGAGGACCGCCGGCCCCCTGCTGGCCTTCACCGCGATCCACGCCGGGAGGGGCTGAAGGCCCATTCGCCGTCACCCCCAGCCGACGGCGGGCAGGCCGGAGAGGGTCTCGGTGCGGGGAGGGTCACGGTGCGGGCAGGGGCTGGGCGCCGCGGGCGGCCAGGAACTCCTTCATCGTGCGGATCTCGGCGTTCTGGCTGTCCACGATGTGCTGGGCGAAGGCCCGCACCTCCTCCCGCGACGAGAGCCGGAGCAGGCCCTCGGCCATCTCCACCCCGCCCTGGTGATGGCGGATCATGAGCTGGAGGAAGAGGATCTCGGCGTCCTTGCCGGTGGCCGCCTTCAGCCTGTCCATCTCGGCGGGAGTGGCCATGCCGGGCATGGTCCCGCCGGGTGCCATGGCGGTGGCGGCCCCGCCGCCGTGGCCGTGCCCGGACATCCAGGCCATCGGGGGGCGGCTCGCACTCTGGTCCAGCCCCCACTGCTGCAGCCAGCCCATGAAAATTCCACGTTGCGTGCTCTGCGTCGTGATGATGTCGTACGCCAGGCCGCGCAGCGCCTGGTCGGACGTCTTGTCGCGGAGGGCGAAGGACATCTCGACCGCCTGGGCGTGGTGGACCCCCATGTCCCGCGCGAACCCCGCCTCGGGGGAGGAGTCCGAGGGCGTTCCCTGCCTGGTGAAGAACACCACGAGCACCGCCGCCGCGAGCAGTACGGCGATCAGCCCGAGGAGGGGGAAGGAGCGCCGGGGCGGGGAGGCGGTCTCCACCGAGGCGTCGAGGTCAGTGCTCATCGCCCACAGGCTACCGCCGCCAAACAAGATCTACCCGAAGTGGTAGGTATAACCACTATTCTCCATACCCAGCGGGGGCGTCAGTGATCAGTGCTTGGAGGAGCGATGACCAAGGAGAAGGCGCAGGCGAGGCGTGAGCACCTCGCCCGCATGCGCGCCGACCAGAAGCGCAAGGAGCGGCGCGCCGCGCTTCTCATGTGGGGCATAGGCGGCCTCGTCATCGTGGTCCTGGTCGCTCTTGTCGCCGTGTGGGTGGTGAAGGACCGTTCGGGCAAGTCGCTCGGCGCGGTCAAGTCCTTCAACTACAAGGGCTCCGACCACTCTTGGGCGAAGGTGGACTACAAGGAGAACCCGCCCGTCGGCGGCCAGCACAACTACTACTGGCAGAACTGCGGCATCTACGACAAGCCCATCCACAACGAGCACGGCGTCCACTCGCTGGAGCACGGCGCGGTGTGGATCACCTACCGTCCGGACCTGCCGAAGGCGGAGGTCGACAAGCTGAAGACCATCGCCTCGGCCGACTACATGCTGCTGAGCCCGTACCCGAACCTGCCGGCCAAGGTCGTCGCCTCCTCGTGGGACCACCAGATCACCCTCGACGGTGCCGAGGACCCCCGCCTGCCGGAGTTCGTGAAGAAGTACAAGCAGAACCCGACCTACACCCCCGAGTACGGCGCGTCCTGCACGGGCGGCGTCGGCACCACCTCCGAGCAGCCGCTCCCGCCGCCGCAGGCGGAGACCAGCCAGGAGCCGATGCCCGGCGCGTCCCCGTCCTCCTGACCGGGGTCGTCCCTCCCGGAGGGACTCAGGGGACCAGCAGGCGGTCCACGGGCACGGCTTCGAGCCCGTGGGCCTCGGCCACCGGGCGGCTCGCGAGGTGGCCCTGATGGGTGCTCAGGCCGAGGGCGAGCGCGGGGTCGGCGGTCAGCGCCCCGCGCCAGCCCAGGTCGGCGATCGACAGCGCGTACGGAAGCGTCACGTTGGTCAGCGCGTACGTCGAGGTGTGCGGCACCGCCCCGGGCATGTTGGCCACGCAGTAGAACACCGACCCGTGCACCCGGTAGACCGGGTCGGCGTGCGTGGTCGGCCGGGAGTCCTCGAAACAGCCGCCCTGGTCCACGGAGATGTCGACGAGCACCGACCCCGGCTTCATCCGGGCCACGAGGTCGTTGCTCACCAGGGTCGGCGCCTTCGCGCCCGGCACGAGCACCGCGCCGATCACCAGATCGGCGTCCACCACCGCCCGCTCGACCTCGTACGCGTTGGACGCGACGGTCTGGCAGTCGCCCCGGAAGACCAGGTCGGCCTGGCGCAACCGGTCGACGTCTCGGTCGAGCAGCAGCACCTGGGCCCGCATGCCGACGGCGACGGCGGCGGCGTTCATGCCGGACACGCCCGCGCCGATCACCACGACCTTGGCCGGATAGGTGCCGGGGACGCCGCTCATCAGCACCCCCCGCCCGCCGCCCTGCCGCATGAGGTGGTAGGCGCCCACCTGGGGAGCCAGCCGCCCGGCGACCTCCGACATCGGCGCGAGCAGCGGCAGCGTGCGGTCGGGCTGCTGCACGGTCTCGTACGCGATGCCGGTGACTCCCGCCTCCAGCATGGCCCGGGTGCACGGCTCCGATGCGGCGAGGTGGAGATAGGTGAACAGCACCTGGCCCGCACGCATCCGGTGGTACTCGTCCGGTTCGGGCTCCTTGACCTTCAGGATCAGGTCGCCCTCCGCCCACACCTCGTCGGCGGAGTCGAGGATCACCGCCCCCGCGGCGGCGAAGTCCTCGTCGGGGATCGCCGACCCCCTTCCGGCGTCCTGCTCCACGACGACCTGGTGGCCTTTGCGGACGAACTCGTTGGCCCCGGCAGGGGTGAGCGCGACGCGATACTCATGGGTCTTGATCTCTCGGGGCACTCCCACCTTCATGTTCTCACTGTCTGCTCCCCGTGTTTGCCCTGGCAGTGGGCAACGAGCAACAATTTGGCTGGCATTCATGACAAATGGTCAGGATTGGAAGCCGCTGAACCGCATATGGTCGCCCGGTTACCTACCGTTGGCATAGGTCGGTAGGCTCTGCGAGCGATGTCAGGGATCGAGGTGGGGATGCAGAACGCGCCCGTGCCGGGAGACGAGGAACCCGGTCCGCGGCCCGGCGGACCGACCCCGGGGACTGAGACGGCACCGTTGCAGAGCGTGGCCGGCCCGGACGACGCCGGCGGTGTGCCCGCCGGGACGTACGGCCGGCCCGGCGGCAGGCACGCCGCACCGTACGGCCCGCCCGGCGGCAGCCACGCCGCGGAGTACGGCGTGCCCGGAGACGGACCGGGTGCGGCCGGCGACCCGTACGGCCCGCAGGAGATCCCGCCGGACGGGTTCGGGCAGACCGAGGTGATCGGCGCCGTTCCCGGCGTGGGCGGCGACCCGTACGGTCCCCGCGTGACCGATGACCCGTACGGGGTCGCGGGCCTCCCCGACGACGGCCTCCGCGACGCGGAGATACCCGCGGGGCTCGGCGCGCCCGGGCTTCCCGGCGCCGCTGGGCCGGGCGAGATGCCCCCCGGCGTGTTCGCGGACGTTCCTCCGGGCGTCCCCCTCGACGTTCCTCCCGGTGTTCCCGTCGAGGCGCTCGCCGACCTTCCTCCCGTCCCGCCCGACGTCGTGGTCGAGGTGGTAGAAGAGGCTCCGGCGGATGTGCCCCTCGACGCGCCCGCCGGCCCCGCGGCTCCGGAGGGGCCGTCCGAGCCGCGCGCGGCGAGGGGGACGACGATCGCCCTCGTGGCGGCGCTCGTGACGGTGGTCGTGATGTCCGGCGTCCTCGGGGCGGTCGCGGTCCTGATGACCCGCAATCCGGACGCGCCCCCGCTCAAGCAGACGCCCGTCCACACGTTGACCACCCCCGTGCACTTCGCCCCGGTCACCGGGGTGCGGCCCGCGCCCTGCGAGGGGACCGACGCGATCCCGGACGACAAGGGAACCACCTGCTACCTGCTCGACCCGGGCGTCACGGTCAAGACCGTGCAGAAGATCGAGGAGGTGCCCGACAACGACGGCACCTATTCGGTCCGGCTCGTGCTGTCGCCGTCGAGCCGGGAGGAGATCGCCCAGCTCACCCGGGACACCGTCAAGCAGCAACTCGCGGTCGTGGTGGGCGAGAAGGTCGTCGCGGCGCCCCGCGTCGCCCAGGAGATCACGCAGGACAGCCTCGGCATCGCGGGCTTCGACAAGGCGCAGGCCGACGCGATCATCGGGTTGCTGACCGGAGGATCGGCCCCCGCGGGCCAGCAGCAGAACCCCACGCCCGGCGCCGGCCAGCCGGACGGAACCCAGCAGGGCGGGACTCAGCCAGGCGGGACTCAGCCGAGTGGAACCCAGCCCGGTGGAACCCAGCCCGGTGGCACGCAACCGGGCGGCACACAGCCGGGCGGAACTCAGCAGGGTGGGACCCAGCCGGGCCTCGACCAGTCCGGCACGAACCAGAACGCCCCTCAGCCCGGCTCGACCCCGCCCGGTGTCTCCCAGCAGAACGGCGGGCAGGGCACGATAAGCTCCGGCTCCCGCACCGGCGCCGCGCAGCCCGGGGCCACGCAGGCCGCTCTCACCTCGGCGGGCACGGGCACGGGCGGAGGGAACGGCGGCCGGTACGCCTCGTGCAAGGAGGCGAAGGCCCACGGCGCCGGGCCGTACACGAAGGGCCGTCACCCCGAGTACGACTGGTACGTCGACGTCGACCACGACGGCGTCGCCTGCGACCCCGACGACATGGTCTGACCCCTCGCCCCGTCAGACCTACGGCGCGACGGGAACGCCGTGCCGCGCCCACCCGACGGCCCATGTCCGCCGCGGTCCGTGCTCATGCACGGGCGCGCCAGACGTCTCGTGGATGCCGGTGCTCGCTGCGGCCCATGTCCGAGCGGGCCGCGGTGCCGATACCCGGCGGCCGGGGGTCCGGCGGGCGTGCAAGCCGCGGGCAATCGGGGTGCAAGCAGAGCCCGGTAGCGTGCGGAGCGTGTCAGCACCATGGTTGCGAGGCGTGGCCGGTCCGGCCGCCGCCGCCGCGTTGCTTCTCCCCGCCGCTCCGGCGCTCGCGCACTCCGCGCACTCCACTGCGCAGGCCCCGGCCCCGTCCGCCGCACAGGCGGCGTCCACGGGGCTCAGGCCCGCGCCCGCGACGGTCGCCAAGAAACTCTTCGGCGCGTGGCTGCGCCGGGACCGCCACGCGGCCTCCCGGGTCGCCACCGCCGGCGCGGTCTCCACGATCTTCGCCTACCCCTTCCGGGCCCCGGACAGGTTCGCGGGCTGCACCGGAGGGCGCGACTGCCGGTTCGTCCACACCAGCGTGAACGTCCCGGGCGGGCTTGACGGCATCCTGATGGTCGTCTCGGGCTCGAAGGTCGTGAAGGTGTACGAGTCCCGGCACCTCGTCAAGCCGTCCGCCGCGGCCACCCACCTCTTCAAGGCGTGGCGCGCGGGCGACCGCTACCGGGGTCTGGAGGCCGCCACGAACAGGGCCGTCGCCACGCTCTTCCGGAACAGGTTCGACCCCAAGGGCGTGGCCTACGTCTTCCAGGGCTGCAACCGCGACCCGAAGGGCTACAGCTGCGCCTACTCCTACGAGGGCGGCGCGATGTTCATGCGGCTGGGCGGCTCGAAGGCCCGCGGCTACGAGGTGACCTCCATCGGCTACATCGCCGACTGAGCCCGCGAGCGGACCGAGCCGGCGAGCCGGCCGGTCCTCAGGGCCGGGAGGCCGGCACGAGGGCGATGTCCTCGGGCCTGATCGGCACCCGGGGGAGATCCAGGCCCGTCGCGGCCCTGACGGCGGCGGCCACGGCCGGGGTCGACGACAGCGTGGGCGGCTCGCCCGCCCCGCGCAGCCCGTACGGCGCGTGCGGGTCGGGGTTCTCCAGGATCGACAGCCGCATCGGCGGCATGTCGAGGATGGTGGGGATCAGGTAGTCGGTGAACGAGGGGTTGAGCACCCTGCCCTCCCTGACCTGGATCTCCTCCATCAGCGCGAGCCCCAGCCCCTGCGCCGAGCCGCCGTGGATCTGCCCTTCGAGGGCGAGCGGGTTGAGGATCTTCCCCACGTCCTGCACGGCGGCCAGTTCGACGACCCTGACCAGGCCGAGATCCACGTCGACGTCGACCACCGCGCGATGCACGCACAGCGCGAGCTGGGTGTGGGAGTTCCCCTGGCCGGTGACCGGGTCCATCGGAAAGGTCGGCCGGTGGCGGAACTCCCGGGTCTCCTCCACCGGCCCGGACCGCTCCAGCACCTCAGGGAGCGACAGCCCGGGATACTCCGCGCGCAGCGCGCCGAGGCGTTCCCGCACCGCCACGCAGGCGGCCCGGACGGCCCCGCCCGTGACGTACGACTGGCGGGAGGCCGAGGACGACCCGGCCGAGCCGACCGCGGTGTCCGCCGGGGCGACGGTGACCCGCTCGATGCCCAGCTCCGTACGGGCGATCTGGGCCTGCACGGTGACGAGGCCCTGCCCCACCTCGGCGGCGGCGGTGTGCACGAGCACGTGCGGCTCGTCACCGGCGAGCTCGACCCGCACCCGCGCCGTCGAGTAGTCGTCGAAGCCCTCGGAGAAGCAGATGTTCTTGATGCCGACGCCGTAGCCCACGCCCCGCCGCACGCCCTCGCCGCGCGTCGCCTGGGCCACGCCGCCCGGCAGCAGGCGCAGGTCGGGCCCGGCGCCGTCGGACCCCGCGCCGTCCGGACCGGCGGGCGGCGGCTCGGCGGGTAGCGGCATCGCGGCCAGTTCGGCGAGCATCTCCGCGAGCGGCGCGGGGCTGTCGATCAGCTGCCCGGTGGCCAGCCGCGATCCCTGCGACACCGAGTTGCGGACCCGGATCTCCACCGGGGACAGCCCGCAGGCCGCCGCGAGCCGGTCCATCTGCGACTCGTACGCGTAACAGGCCTGCACCGCCCCGAACCCGCGCATCGCGCCGCAGGGCGGGTTGTTCGTGTAGACGCCGTACGCGTCGATCCAGACGTTGTCCACCTCGTACGGCCCGACGCCGAGGGAGGCGGCGTTGCCGACCACGGCGGGCGTGGACGAGCAGTAGGCCCCGCCGTCGAGCAGGATCTCGGCCCGCACGTAGACGAGCCGCCCGTCGGCGGTCGCGCCGTGCTCGTACCGCATCCGGGCGGGATGCCGGTGGACGTGGCCGAAGAACGACTCCTCGCGGCCGTACACCATCTTGACGGGGCGGCCGGTCCGCAGCGCCAGCATCGAGGCGTGGACCTGCATCGACAGGTCCTCTCTCGCGCCGAACGCGCCGCCGACCCCGGCGAGCGTCAGGCGCACCCTCTCCGCCGGCAGGCCCAGGCACGGAGCCACCTGACCCTGGTCGACGTGCAGCCACTGCGTGGCGACGAACAGGTCCACCCCGCCGTCCTCGGCGGGCACGGCCAGTCCCGACTCCGGGCCGAGGAAGGCCTGGTCCTGCATGCCGACCTCGTACTCGCCGGTGACGACCACCTCGGCCTCGAAGGTGCTCCCCACCCTGACCGGCTGGTGCCGTACGACGTTGCCCCCGGGGTGGACGGCCGGGCAGGACGGGTCGAAGGCGGCGCGGCGGGGGTCGACGACGGACGGCCGCACCTCGTAGTCCACGACGATCGCGGCGGCGGCCCGGCGCGCGGTCTCCGGATGGTCGGCGGCCACGATCGCCACGGGCTCGCCCTGGTAGCGGACCTGGTCGATCGCCAGCACCGGCTGGTCCCGGTGCTCCAGCCCGTAGAACCTCTCGCCGGGGACGTCCTCGTGGGTCAGCACGGCGAACACGCCGGGCATCGCGAGGGCGGGGCCGACGTCGACCGAGCGGATCCACGCCGACGGGTGCGGGCTGCGCAGGGTGGCGCCCCAGAGCATGCCCTCCAGCCACAGATCCGAGGAGTATGCGAACTCCCCGCTCACCTTCAGCCTGCCGTCCGGGCGCGGCACGCTCTCGCCGAGCCCCGAACCCGGCCCCGAGGGGCGCTGGGTGTCCGTCGTCATCGGCCGCGTCATGCTCGTAGTACAGCAACCGGACCGGGCCCCGGCCTATCGGCGTGGTCATGGGAATCGGGACGGCGGACGGGGTCGATGCTTGTACATACCTCCAAATAGGCTGTCGGTCGTGCTGCTTCGTGATCTGCTCTCCGCTCCGGAGCTGCGGCTCGTCCTGCTGACGGGCGACGAGACGCCCGAGCGCGAGATCAGCGGGGTGCTCATCACCGACCTGCCCGACCCCCGGCGCTACCTGTCGGGAGGCGAGCTGGTGCTGACCGGGCTCATGTGGCGGCGGTCTCCCGGCGACTCCGCGCGGTTCGTGGCCGCCCTCGCGGAGGCGGGGGTGGCCGCCATCGGCGCGGGCGACGCGCGGCTCGGCATGGTGCCCGACGACCTGGTGGCGGCCTGCCGCGAACACAACCTGCCGCTGCTGGAGGTGCCCGTCGAGGTGTCGTTCGGCGCCGTCACCGACTTCGTGGGCCGGCGCGTCGCCGCCGTGCAGGCGGGTGACCTGCGCGGCGCTCTCGGGCGGCACCGCAGGGTCGTGGCGGCGGTGGCCGAGGGAGCGGGGCTGGGGGAGCTGTTCGCGCTCGTGGAGACCGAGCTCGGCGTCACGGCCGCCGTGGTGTCCGCCTGCGGCTCCGTCGTCGCGGGCGCCCTGCCCGAGGACCAGGCCGTACGGCTGGCCCGCGACTACCTCGCCGCCGTCCGCCTGCCCGTGGTGGTGGACCGCGGCGGGCGGTTCACGCTGTTCGCCGTGGACCGCGCGCACCGGGCCGCCGGCTGGGCCCTCGTGTGCCGGGGGGAGGTCGACGCGGAGATCGGCTTCGAACTGGCGGCCTGCGTCGCGCTGGAGCGCACCCGGGCCGAGGCGGGCCGGCGGGTGGAACGGCGGCTGGCCGAACAGCTGATCGCCCTGGCCTGTTCGGGAGGGGAGCCGACGGAGCTGTCGGCGCGGCTGCGGACCTGCGGCGTCGACCCGGCGGAGCCGTACGCGCTGGTCGCCGCGGCGGCGAGCCGGCGCGGGGCGACCGACGGTCCCGATCCCGCCCTGCTGGGCGGCCAGGTCGTGGAGGAGCTGCTGGACCGGCGGGTGGTGGCGGTGGCCGGGGCGGACGCGTCGGTGACGCTGGTCCCGCTGCGCGGCGACGCGTACGGCGACGACCGCGACGCCCTCGCGGAGCGGCTGCGCGACCGGGCGGCGGTGATCGCGGCCGGGCTGCCGGCGCTCACCGTGTCGGTGGGGGTGAGCGGGGCGCTGACCGGCCCGCAGGCCATCCGGGGCGGGGTGGAGGAGGCGGGCCACGCCCGGCGGCTGGCCGCGGCGCGCGGCGGGGGAGTCGTCACCGGCGACGAGATCTACACGCACGCGCTGCTGCTGGCGACCACGCCGGGCGAGGTGCGGTCGTCCTTCGCCGAGCGGCTGCTCGGGCCGCTGTTCGACTACGACCGGCGGCACGGCGCCGAGCTGGTGCGCACGCTCGGCGCCTTCCTCGACTGCACCGGTTCGTGGAACGCCTGCGCCGAGCGCCTGCACGTCCACGTCAACACGGTGCGTTACCGGATCAGGCGGGTCGAGGAGCTGACCGGCAGGGACCTGTCGTCGATGGCCGACCGCGTCGACCTCTTCCTCGCCCTGCGCGCCGGGTAGCCCCGCCGCGGTCAGCGGCTCAGCGCCTCCTCCGCGGAGCGCGGCGGCGTGACCTCCACCCCGGGGAACGCCTCCCCGATCTCGCGAAGCTCGTCCTCCGCCTGACGGCGTAGCTGCTCGTCCCCGGACCGCTGCCCGATGGCCAGCGACCTCAGGGCACAGTGCAGTGCGAGCTCGGGCTCGCCGAGCAGGCGATGCGCTCGTGCCAGCATGATGAGCGCTTCGCACTCCTTCGTCACATGGCGCAGCTCGCGGGCGTGGGACAGGCCGCGATCGAGGCGCGGCTGCGCGGTGAGCGGGTCACCGTGGTCCAGGTAGATCCTGGCCAGCGTCAGGAGGCCGTCGCACTCGTGGTAGCGATCTCCCGCCGCCTCCGCGAGCGCGACGGCCTCACCGAGAAGCGCGATGGCCGCGGGCATCTCGCCCAGGCCCAGACAGGCGCTTCCGCCTGTGAGCAGTGAATGACGCTCCCCGACCTGGGACCCGATCTCCCTGGCGATCACGCGCTGGGCCTCGGTGCACTCACGTGCCTCGGCGTACCGTTCCAGATGGAGGTGGACGAGGCCCAGATTGCCCAGCGCGCGCATCTCGCCGAACCGGTCTCCCTGTGCACGTCTCAGCCCGAGCTCGGCCTCCTGGTGGGGGAGCGCTTCGACCGGCCGGCCCACTGCGAGTAGGGCGTACATCACCTGTAAATGGGCCGGGGGCAGGATCTCCTGGTCGCCGGTCCGCTCGCCTACCTTCAGTGCCTGCCGGCTCAAGCTGAGGTGCTCGCGAAGGTGCGTGCCCCTCGTCAGCTCCCAGATGAGCGCGAACCCGACATAGGCCCCCCGGCGTGCGATCTCGTCGTCCTCGCTGGCCATCCCCTGTGCTGCGGAGGAGATCACATGTGTCAGCTCCTGGTCGAGCCACGCTCTGGCCTCGGCCGGGGTACTCAGGGACAGCGGGCGCTGCGGCACATCGGGCCAGGGAAGGTGCACACGGTGCGGATCGAGCAGGGTACTGGCGTGACGTGAGGTCGCGCCGTAGAAGCCGAGCGCCCGCATGAGCGCGTCCTTCCGTGACTGCGGCGTGAGGTGGGCGTCCGCGAGTTCGATCGTGAACAGCCTCACGAGGTCGTGCGGCTGGTAGCGGCCGGCTTCACCGGTCTCCAGCAGATGCGCCCGCACGAGGCGGTCAAGGGCGCGCTCGGCGGCGTCGGCGGGCTCGCCGACGAGGGCGGCCACCACGTCGGCGGTCACGCTCGCCACGTGCAGGACGCCGAGATGACACAGCGTCCGCGCGGCCAGCCGATCGAGCGCGCCGCCGCGGGCGAGCCCTTCGTAGCTGAGCTCCAGACTGGACCGCACGGCGATCTGGCCCGACTCCAGCTCGTGCAGCGTGCGCCGCCGGTCCTCCAGCCTCCCCCCGAGGTCCCGCACGCTCCAGTCCGGTCGCTCGCCCAACCGGGCGGCGGCCAGGCGCAGGGCGAGCGGCAGCCCGCCGCACAGTTCGACCAGATGGGCCGCGGCGGCCGGATCCCCCGAGATCCGCTCCGCCCCGACGAGCTTCGACAGGACGGTGACCCCCTCGGACCGCCGCATTCTGCGGAGGATGATTCGCACGCAGTCGTCGGCCACGGCGAAGGACTCCCGGCTCGTGATGAGCACGGCGTTGCCCGACGGCAGGCCCAGCAGGGAGCGGACCTGCTCCGGCCCGGCCGCGTCGTCGAGCAGGATGAGGGTCCTGCGGCCCTCCAGCCGATCGCGCAGCACCGCCGCGGCCTCTTCCTCCTCGGACGGCACGGCCTTGCCCTCCAGGCCGAGCGCACGCAGGAGCCTGCCGAGCACGCCGATCGGCTCCAGACGCTCTACACCTGGCGTCGCTCCCAGGAGGTTCACGTAGAGCTGGCCGTCGGGGAACGCGTGGGCCGCGGTGTGCGCGGCATGGACGGCCAAGGCGGATTTGCCTGTTCCGGGGGCGCCGGTGATCGCGACCACGGCCTGTGGGACGCCGCCGTCCCAGGGGGTGAGCAGCGATCGCAGGCGGACCAGCTCCTCGACCCGGCCCACGAAGCCGGTGACCGCGCGCGGAAGCTGACGTGGCGGCCGAGCCCCGGGACCGGCGTCGGTCGTCACGCTCCGCTCCGGGTCCAGGGAGGGATCGGCCCGCAGGATCAGTTCGTACCGCTCGCGCAGGGCCTCGCCGGGGTCCAGACCGAGCCGCTCGGCGAGTAACCGCTTGACGTCCAGGTAGGTGTCGAGCGCGTCGGCCTGCCTGCCCGATCGATAGAGCGCCAGCATGAGCAGGTCACGGGTCCGCTCCCGCAGGGGAGCCTCCGTGACCAGTTCGGTGAGGGCCGTCACGGCCTCCTGGTGCAGTTCCAGATCGAGCATCGCGCCGGCCCGGTCCTCCAGAGCCGTCAGTCGCAACTCCTCCAGCCGGACCCGCTCGGCCGCGGCGAAGGGGCCGGGCACGCCGCAGAGGGCGGGACCCGACCAGCAGTCCGAGGCGGCGTCCAGTATGCGCAGGACGCCACGCGGGTCTTCCGCCGCCTGGAGCCGGCGGGCCTCGGCCAGATGGCGTTCGAAGTCACCGACGTCGGCCTCCACCGCCCCGCTTTCAAGCACATAGCCCCGCGACCGGGAGATCAGGGTGCTGTAGGGGCCGCGCCGGCCCGGCGCCCTCTCCAGCACCCGCCGCAGACCGGCGATGTAGGTGTAGACGCTCTGTTCGGCGGTGTTCGGCGGACGATCCCCCCAGAGCCCGCCGATCAGCGTGTCCTTGGTGACGACCCGTCCCGCGCGGGCGGCGAGGACACACAGGGCCGCACGCTGCAGGGGTGGCCCGAGGTCGACGGTCCGGCCTTCGCGCCACGCCGCCACGGGCCCAAGCAGTTGCAGGCGATACGGTGAGCCTTGCGACGTTCCGTGCTCTTCCGCGTTATCCATACGTCGTCGGACTCCATAGGGTAACGACACAGACGCGTTCTGTGGAAGTCTGTCAGGGGCGGTTGAAGGCACCGGCTTGGCAGTTCGTGGCCGCACCCCACCGCATCCCCGACGTTCTTCACTACTACCGCATTACGAGGTCATCGGACTTCGCTTCCCCACTCTGACAGAACCTCAAATATGCCACTACATATCTAGATTCCGTCTAGATATGAGGATGACGTGGGCCCCCTCCGAGGACGGCGCGGAACAGGGTGGTTCTCGTGTGCACGAGGCAACGCCCGGCGGAAGCGTGGGGTCTGCCGAGGCGGCGGTTGGTGGGCTTCCGTGCCCCTGTGGGGGCTAAGGTCCGAGTAGGGCGCTTCGCGGGGCCATGACGCGACGGGTCGAGTCGCGGAGGAGGCGGCCGGGAGGCGCGTGCGACAGTCGTCGCGACAGCCGAACGGAAAGGGCTTTCATTCGGATCTGCCGAATAGGTGAAAGCCGGCCTTGTGAATATATCGCCGAATATGATGTCGGAGATGGGGAGAGCCGGTGGTCGATGATTCTCGTTGAGAATATTTCCGATGAGGGGGGTTGGTGAAGCGATTCTCCCTGCCGGCTTATTCGGCCAAATTGGTTGTGAAGATAGTTACGAAGCGACGGTGCCGATGCGGCCGTAATTTTCGATTGGGGCGCCGGGGCGTCGGAGAGGGTGGTGGTGCCGGGCAATATCTGATCTTGGTCTCCGGCACCCCGGCACGCCACCGGACGTCTGTTGTGATCAGCAGCACGCGTTCGAGGCGGGCAAATTCATCTGGTCAGAAGACGCGGGGGCACTTACTAGCGTAACATCGCCTCCAACGGCCAGTGTGGCCGAAATGATGAGGGTAAGAACGGGTAGGGCAAGGCGGCGCACGGTGGATCTCCCATCAGCTCAGACTGCCGGGCCTACAATATTGCAGGAGTTGCCAATGGCCGCGCAAGATCTGGTCGGACAGCGCATCAAGGCGATTCGCCGTCAGCGGGGTCTCTCACAAGCACAGCTGGCGCATCCCGAACTTTCTGACAGTTATGTATCACTGATCGAAAGCGGCAAGCGTACTCCCACCCCCGCGGTCCTGGAACTGCTCGCGCAGAAGCTGGACTGCTCGCTCACCTACCTCGTCAACGGCGTCACCGCCGAGCAGATGGAGGACCTCGAAGTCGGCCTCAGCTTCGCCCGCATGGCGCTGGAGAACGGCGAAGTCGCCGAGGCCCGCCGCCGGTACGCCGAACTGCTCGCCGACGGCAACCTCCTGGGTCTCCCCGCCCTTCGAGTGGAGGCCCGCTACGGCTACGCGCTGGCCTCCGAGGCGTGCGGCGAGGTTGCCGAGGCCATCTCCGTGCTGGAAGAGCTCGGCGGGTCCGAGGCGGAGGCGATGACGCAGGAGCGCAAGGTCGCCGTGGCTCTGGCGCTGTGCCGGTGTCATCGGGAGCGCGGTGACTACTCCGCCGCCGTTCAGGTGGGCGAGCATGCGCTGGAGACGATGGCCAGATCCGGATGGAACGACGGTCTGGTCGAACTCGGCGCCACACTGCTGAGCGTCTATCTGTGGCGCGGCGATCTGCTCCGGGCGGGGCACTTCGCGACCGAACTGCTGGCGGCCGCCGAAGCCCTGGGCACCCCCCGATCCGCTGTCGCCTCGTCCTGGAACGCCGCCCTCGTCGCCGAGCAGGTGGGACGCGGGGAGGAGGCGATCAACCTGATCGAGCGTGCGCTGGCGATCCAGTCCGAGACCGGTGAGCCGCGCAACCTGGCGCGCCTTCGGCAGGCGTACGCGAACATGCTCCTCAGATTGCACCCCGAGGAGTCGGAGAAGGCACGCGACCTCCTGCTCAGGGCGCAGCGGGAGATGGAGGCAGCGGCCACAAGCACCTTCGACAGGGCTCATGGCGCACTCGCCCTCGCGTGGGCGGAGATCGTTCTCCAGTATCCCGAACAGGCCGTGGAGTACGCGCAGACCGCCATCGATCTGGTACGAGGCACCTCAGGGTGGCTGGAGACACGAGCCGCCCTCCTCCTCAGCCAGGCGCGTTTCCTGCTGCATCAGGATGACAAGGCGGCGGGCGAACTGGACATTGTGAGCGACTGGCTGGAGGACGCGCTGCCCACACGGAAGACGGCCGAGGACTGGATGACCATCGGCGAGATGCGCCGGCGGATCGGTGACGATCGGCAGAGCGTGGCCGCCTACCAGCGGGCCCTCGCCTGCGCCGGGCTGTGACAGGCGTCCCCGCACACCGCTCGTCCACGGGGCCTCATATATAGGCCCCATACAGACCTGACCCACCGGGCCGGAGCGTCGCGCTCCGGCCCGGATCCGTCTGTGCGGCCGGGCCCCTGAGCAGGGGACATGACAGGTCGTCCCCGTCTTCCGGTGCGGGGGTGTGGACCGGGCACACGCGTCGGTAGCCTGGGACTGTCATGAAGAGACCCATCCTCGCCGCCTTCGCCGGCCTCGCCGCGTTCCTGGTGTCGCTCCTGCTGTGCGCGGCCCAGGTCCTGCCGGCCCAGGCGCACACCTCGCTCAAGAGCAGCGACCCGCAGAAGAACGCCCAGGTCAAGACCTTGACCAAGGTCACCCTGGAGTTCGCGGACTCCGTGCGCTTCCCGGTCGTGGTCGTCCGCGGCGAGGACGGCAAGCGCTACGAGAAGGGCGCTCCGGCCGTCAACGGCCCCAAGGTCACCGAGGCGGTGGCCGACGCGGTTCCGCCGGGCCGGTACACGATCGCCTGGCGGGTGGTCTCTCCCGACGGTCACCCCCTGGAGGGGGAGATCCCCTTCACCGTGGTGGGTGACCAGGCGCTGGGCAGCGCGACCTCCGTGGCCGAGCCGGAGGACACGGCCTCCGCGCCCCCCGTCGCGTCGTCCGGTACGTCGGCCGATGCCGCGTCCGGCATGGGAGAGGCGTCCCACACCGCCGAGGGCGAGGGCGGCGGCGTGCCCGGCTGGTTCTGGGCCGTGGTCTTCGGCATCGCCGGGATCGGCATCGGCATGTTCCTGAGCCTGCGGAAGAAGCCGTGAGCAGGGTCGTGCGCCTGACCGTCGCGGCGCTGTGCGCGACGGCGGGCGCTCTCGTGGTCGCGATGGTGCTCGGCGGCGCCGCGACCCCCCGGATCATCCCCGGCCTGCCCGACGAGGGCACGCTGACGCGCTGGATGCTTCCGTTGTCGAAGCTCGCGATGGACGTCTCCGGCGTCCTGACCGTGGGACTGCTGGCCGTGGCCGCGGCCTTCCTGCCCAGCGACAAGGGGTTGCTCGGCAGGCCGGCCCAGAGCTACGTGAAGGGCGCCTCGTGGTCCGCCCTGGCCTGGGCGGTCGCCGCGGCGGTGGCGCTGGTCTTCAGCCTGTCGGAGACCCTCGGCGCGCCGGTGGGGGAGATCCTCGCCGGCAACGAGCTCACCAGCTACGCCAGCCAGGTGCCGCAGGGCATCGCGCTGACCCTGGTCGTGCTGTTCGCCGTCGCCATCGCGTTGTTCGCCCGGGGTGCGATCACGGCGGGCGCCGCCGCGGGACTGCTGGTCTTCGCGCTGGTGACGCTCCTGCCGCCCGCCCTGACCGGGCACTCCTCCTCCGCGCCCAACCACGGGCTGGCCACCACCTCCGTCGGCATGCACCTGCTCTTCCTGGCGCTGTGGGTCGGGGGGCTCGCCGCGATCTGCGTCCACGCGCTCCGCGGGCAGGCGCAGATCGACGTCGCCGCCGCGCGCTTCTCGCGGATGGCGCTGTGGTGCTTCATCGGGGTCGGCCTCTCCGGCGTCGCCGCCGGCGCCTCGCGCCTGGCCACGATCGGCGACCTGTTCACCTCCGCCTACGGCCTGCTCCTGATCGCCAAGGTCGCGGCGTTCGCCGTGCTGGGGTACCTGGGATGGCGCCACCGGGGCCGTACGCTGCCGAGGCTGTCGGCGGGAGAGCCGCACGCGTTCCTGCGCCTGGCCCTCGGCGAGGTCATGCTCATGGGCGCGACGATGGGGGTCGGCGTGGCGCTCTCCCGGACCGCCCCGCCGCCCGTCAACACGCCGGTCGACCGCGCGTTCGAGCTCCTCGGCTACCTGCTCCCGCCTCCGCTGTCCCTGGGGAACCTGTTCACGCTGTGGTGGTTCGACCTGTTCTTCGCCGTGCTCGCCGCGGCCCTGGCCGGGTTGTACGGCGCGGGGGTCGTGCGGCTGGCCCGGCGGGGTGACAAGTGGCCGGTGGGCCGCACGGTGAGCTGGGGTCTCGGCGTCGTCATCCTGGTGCTCAGCACCCAGAGCGGCATCGCGCGTTACGCGCCCGTGCTGTTCAGCGTGCACATGACCGAACACATGATCCTGTCGATGCTGGTCCCGATCTTCTTCGTGCTGGGCGCGCCGGTGACGCTGGCGCTGCGCGCGCTCAGGCCCGCCGTACGGCGCGGCGACCGCGGACCCCGCGAGTGGATCACGGTGATCCTGCACAGCAGGGTGATGAGGTTCGTCAGCCACCCCGCGATCGCGACGGCGATCTTCGTGGTGTCGACGTTCGCGCTGTACTTCACCCCGCTGTTCGCCGCCGCGATGGAGGAGCACCTCGGGCACATCGCGATGACGACGCACTTCCTGCTGAGCGGCACCCTGTTCTTCTGGGTGATCATCGGCGTGGACCCGGCGCCGCACAAGCTGCCCCACGCCGGGCGGCTGCTGCTCCTCATGGTGACCATGCCGTTCCACGCGTTCTTCGGCATCGCCCTGATGAGCATGGGCACGGTGCTGGCCGGCGCGTACTACGACCAGCTCGGGCGCACCTGGGGCGCCTCGTCCCTGTCCGACCAGCAGACCGGGGGCGGCATCGCCTGGGGTTTCGGCGAGATCCCCACCCTGATCGTGCTGCTCGCGCTGGGCTTCCAGTGGTGGCGCGACGACGAGCGGGTCGCCCGCCGGGCCGACCGCCGGGCCGACGCCGCCGCGGCGAAGCCGGGCGGCGGCACCGGAGACGCCGAGCTGGACGCCTACAACGACTACCTGGCCAAGCTGAACCGGCGCGACCGGTCCCGCTGACCGGGCGGGACCCACGCGCCCGCACGCGGGGCGGGCCTCAGGGCAGGGTCAGGATCTCGTGGCCGGTCTCCGTCACCACGATCGTGTGCTCGAACTGCGCGGTGCGCTTGCGGTCCTTGGTGACGGCGGTCCAGCGGTCGGGCCAGATCTCGTAGTCGATCGTGCCCAGTGTGAGCATCGGCTCGATCGTGAACGTCATTCCGGGCACCAGCGTCACCGACAGCGACGTGTCCTCGTAGTGGGGGACGATGAGCCCCGAGTGGAACGACGCCGCGATGCCGTGGCCGGTGAAGTCGCGGACGACCCCGTAGCCGAAGCGCTTGGCGTACGCCTCGATGACCCGGCCGACGATGTTGAGCTGCCGGCCCGGCGCGACCGCCTTGATCGCGCGCATCGTCGCCTCGCGGGTCCGCTCGACCAGCAGGCGCGACTCCTCGTCGACCTCCCCGACGAGGAAGGTGGCGTCGGTGTCGCCGTGCACCCCGCCGATGAAGGCCGTGATGTCCACGTTGACGATGTCGCCGTCGCGCAGGACGGTGTCGTCGGGGATCCCGTGGCAGATCACCTCGTTGATCGACGTGCACAGCGACTTCGGGTAGCCGCGGTAGCCGAGCGTCGAGGGGTACGCGTCGTGGTCGCAGAGGAACTCGTGGCCGATGCGGTCGAGCTCGTCGGTCGTCACGCCGGGAGCGACGTGCCTGCCGACCTCCTCCAGGGCCTGCGCGGCGATCCGGCCCGCGATCCGCATCTTCTCGATGGTCTCGGGGGTCTGGACGTCGCTGTCGCCCTTCCTCGGCTCGGCCCTGCCCACGTACTCGGGGCGGGGGATGTGGGCGGGGACCTTGCGGGTGGGCGAGATACGCCCGGGGCGCAGCAGCGTGGACATGCCGCCAAGTCTAGTTGCGCTTCCGCTGGGCACGATTAGTGCCGTGAGCGATCAATGGTGGTTCTGCCTGAAGCACATGACCGTCGAGCCCGAGAAGGGCTGCCCCAACAAGGACCGGCTCGGGCCCTACGACTCCCAGGACGCCGCCTCCCACGCCCTGCAGACGGCGGCCGAGCGCAACAAGAAGTGGAAGGAACAGGACAAGGAGTGGGACGAGTGACCCCCTGACGTACGCGGGTTCAGCCGGCCGGGGTGTCGGCGGCCTGGACGTGGACCGCACCTGCCTGCACCCCGCCTGCCTGGACCTCACCTGTCTGAACCGCGGCGGCCGGGGGCGCGGCGCCCGCGGACCCGGCCGCCCGGCGCCGCGCCGCGCGGCGGGCCACGAGCCGGCCGAGCGTCCACACGCCGATCCCACTCCACACCAGGTTGAGGATCGCCGAGGGCCAGGCCGAGTGGTAGGCGCTGTTGACCATCAGCGCCGCCGCCCCGCCCAGGTTGAGGAGCTGGTAGGGCAGCCCGTCCCCGGACATCCGGCCCGACGACACCATGGCGTACGCGGCCAGCAGGACGACGGCCCCCACCGTGCCGATGATCGTGATGAAGGTGGACATCAGGACTGCCCTCCGTCCGGAGAAGTGCTCATGCCCAATGATCCCGCCGCTCGCGTCAGTCGCTCACGCGCGGGCCGGTGATGCGGTCGGCCAGCAGGGCCAGGCGTTCCCGCAGGCCGGCCCTCCGGCGTACCTCACCGGCCGCGCTGCTCACGAGATGCTGGGCGGCGTCGAAGCTGAGCACGCCCCCCTCGGGCGGCACGGCGATCGCGTCGTGGGCGAGCGACTCCAGCTCCGGGTCTCCTCCGTCGACGGCGAGGATCGTGGCGCCGGTGCGGCGGGCGTCGTCCACGCGCTCCAGCAGCGGCACGGGCGCCCGCTCCTCGGCGACCACGAAGAGCGTCTCGCCCCGCCCCGCGCTCCGCAGCCGGTCCATCCCGACGCGCAGATGAGGGGGAGCGCCGGGCGGCGGCGCCCAGCGGACGAGCGTGGGGGAGAGCTGGGCGAGGCCCGACAGCCGGGCCTCGTCGGCGAGATGGGCGGTGACGTGCCACGGCTCGTCATCGGGGGTGCCGACGACCAGGAGCCCTCCGGGCGACCTGGTGGCCCGGAGGGCGAGGCCGAGCTCACGAGTGCGTTCCAGCCAGCCGGTGGAGGCGAGCACCTCCCGCAGCAGATTCACCGATGCGGCGTCCATGACCGTCATGGTGCCTGACAGACACGAGTGAAGTCCCGCCGATCCGGTTCTTGACACACCGTTACCGGAGGATGACGATCAGCCCACGGCGCTGAGATCGTCCTGTGCACACCCCACCGGAAGGCGGCTCGATGAACCTGCGCGTGCGCGCCCTCGTGTCGATGATCGGGGTCTTCCTCCTGCTGCCCGCGCTGGGCGGCACCGCTCGCGCGACCTCCGCCGGGGACGTCGTCGAGGCCCGCGCGACCACCGTCTACCTCGCCCCGGGCAGGCTGCTGGAGGTGCCGGTGAAGGCGTGGCACCTCCGGTACCGATCCACCTCCGCGACGGGTGAGCCGAACGTCGTCTCGGGCACCCTCCTCGTGCCGGCCGCCCCCTATCCGCTGGGCCGGCGGCCCGTCGTGGGCTACGCCGTCGGGACGCACGGCCTGGGCGACCGGTGCGCCCCGTCCGCCGCGATGGCGGGCGGCACCGAGGCCGAGCTCGCGATCATGAGCCTGATGCTGCTCAAGGGCTGGGCCGTCGCGGTGACCGACTACGAGGGCCTCGGCACGCCGGGCGACCACACGTTCATGGCGGGCCTCTCCCAGGGGCACGCCGTGCTCGACGTGATCAGGGCCGCGGTCCGGGTGCCGGACGCGAACCTGTCCGCCGCCGCGCCGGTCGTGGTGATGGGCTACTCGCAGGGCGGCTCGTCGGCGGCGTGGGCGGCCCAGCTCCAGCCGTCGTACGCGCCCGAACTGCGGCTCAGGGGAGTCGCCGCGGGCGGGGTCCCGGCCGACCTGCGGGCGGTGGCCGATCACCTGGACGGCACGGGAGACTTCGGGCTGGCCGCCGCGGCGGGCCTCGGGCTGGACGCCGCCTACCCGGAGCTGCGCCTGGAGAGTCGTCTCACCCCCGAGGGCGCCGCGCTGTTCGGCGACGCGCGGGACGACTGCGTGGGCGACCTGCGGGCGAAGCTCGGCGGACGGCGCCTGTCGGAGCTGACCACGACCGACGTGCTGGACCTGCCCGAGTGGCGGGCCCGCCTCGCCGAGAACCGCCTCGGCGCGTCCGCGCCGAAGGCGCCGCTGTTCCTGTACCACGCGAAGGGCGACGAGATCATCCCGTACGAGCTGGGCCGGACGCTGCGGCGGGAGTACTGCGCGCGTGGGGCGAACGTCCTGTGGACCGGCCTGCCGGCCGGCAGTCACGTGCTCGGCGCGGTGGAGGGCGCCCCGCTGGCGGTGGCCTGGCTGGCGACCCGGGTGGCCGGGCTGCCCGCCATCGGCGACTGCTGAGCAGGTCCACGTCCCCGGACGCGCTCCGCCCGGGCGGTTCCCGGCACCGGCATGCTGGCATGATCTGACTCATGGCAGAGCAGACCACAGATGTTCCCGACGTGTCCGGGCTGACCATCGGCATCCTGGGCGGCACCGGAGACCAGGGCAAGGGGCTGGCCCGCCGGTTCTCCCTCGCCGGTCACACCGTGCTGATCGGCTCGCGCAGCGCCGAGCGCGCGGGGGAGGCGGCCCGGGAGATCGGCGTGCGGGGGGCCGCGAACGCCGACGTGGCGGCCGAGGCCGACGTCGTGATCGTCGCGGTGCCCTGGGAGGGGCACCGGGCCCTGCTGGAGTCGCTGCGCGAGCCGCTCACCGGCAAGATCGTGGTCGACTGCGTGAACCCGCTCGGCTTCGACAAGCAGGGGGCGTACGCGCTGCCCGTGGAGGAGGGGAGCGCGGCCCAGCAGGCGGCGGCCGTGCTGACCGGCAGCCGCGTGGTCGCGGCGTTCCACCACGTGTCGGCGGTGCTGCTGCTCGACCCCTCGGTGGAGGAGATCGACCTCGACGTCCTCGTGCTCGGCGACGACCGGGAGGCCACCGACGTCGTGCGGGCGCTCGCCGCCCGCATCCCCGGCGCACGCGGGGTCTACGCGGGACGGCTGCGGAACGCCCACCAGATCGAGGCGCTGACCGCGAATCTCATCTCGGTCAACCGCAGGTACAAGGCCCACGCCGGCATCCGGGTCACCGACGTATAGCCATCCGGGCGTCATCTGATCTTCACGGCGGAGACGTCGTCGTTCACTACCTTCGGGCGCTGTCATCGCTGTCTGAAAGGTCTCCAGTGCCACGTCACCTCTTCGCCGGTCTGGCCGTCGCCGCCGCGCTCACCCTCACCGCCACCGGTACGGTCGCCGCCACCCCGGCCAGGGGCCCCGTGGTCGTCACCGACGTCACGCTGCCCGCTCCCGCGCTGAAGCGGGTGCAGCCGTCCATCGCGGACGACCACGGCGTGCGGTTCGGCGGGGCCGGCAGCGGCCTGTTCCCGGCCGGCCGGGCCGGTGAGTTCTGGCTCGTCACGGACCGCGGGCCGAACGGCCAGCCGACCGTGGACGGAGAGAAGCGCCGCACCTTCCCGGTGCCCGAGTTCACGCCGGCGATCGTCCGGGTCGCCCTCGCGCGCGGCACGGCCACGATCAAGCAGTACATCCCGATCGTCGGCGCCTCGGGCAGGCCCGTGACCGGCCTGTCGAACCAGGCGGGGCACGACGAGACGCCGTACACCTGGGACGGCCGCACGGCCCTGCCGTACAACCCGAGCGGCCTGGACGTCGAGGACCTGGTGCGCACCCGGGACGGCGACTTCTGGCTGGTCGACGAGTACGGCCCGTCGCTGGTGCGGGTGTCGCGCGACGGCCGGGTGCTGGAGCGCCACGTTCCGGCGGGGCTCGGACTGACCGGCGCGGACTATCCGGTGAAGGAGACGCTGCCCGCGATCCTGGCGAGCCGGCAGCAGAACCGCGGCTTCGAGGGTCTCGCGATCTCGTCCGACGAGCGCACGCTCTACCTGGCCGTGCAGAGCCCGCTGGCCAACCCCGACAAGAAGGCCGCCAAGAAGTCGCGGATCGGGCGCATCCTCACCTTCGACCTGCGCCACCGAAAGGTGACCGGGGAGTATCCGTACCGGTTCGAGGACGTCACGACCTTCGACCCGAAGGTGAACGGCGACCAGAGCGAGATGAAGATCTCCGGCCTGGCGTACGCCGGCCGGGGCCGCCTGCTCGTGGACGAGCGCACCGACAACGTGGCGCGGGTGTACTCGATCGACCTGGCCAGGGCCGCGAACCTGCTCGGCGGGCCCTACGACGACCCGAAGACCAGCCCGTCGCTGGAGGAGGGGGCGGGCGCGCCCGATCTCAGGCTGCCCGCCAAGTCGCTCGTGCTGGAGCCGAACGCGCTGGTGCCGTCGCTGCCCGGCAAGATCGAGGGGCTGGCCGTGCTCGACCCCCACACGATCGCCCTGGCCAACGACAACGACTTCGGCCTCGGCGACTTCGGCCCCGACGGCAGGCTGGTGGACAGCGGCGTGCCGAACCGCCTCGTCGTCATCCGGCTCCCTCGCGCGCTCGGCGCCCGCTGAGGGCGCCCGCTGGAGGCGCCCGCCCGTCAAACGGCGGTGGCGACGAGCCAGTCGGCCACCGCCTCGGGGGCGACGAGCTGGTGCAGGTGCTCGCCGGGGATGCGCGCGACCGGCCAGCCGCGCTCGCCGGCCTCCCCGGCCAGGGCGGCGTATGCGTCCCCGAACCACAGGTAACCACTCCTGACGTGGTCCCAGCGGGCGGGCACGGGGATCTCCTCCTGGTAGTACGCGAGCGGCAGGCGCGGCTGCTCGGCCACGACCACCTGGCGCGTCACGGGGTCGGGCAGGAGGGCGGCGACGTCCTCCTCGGGCCACCAGTCGGTCCACTGCGGCAGGACGCCCGCGTCGTCGGCGAGGGAGCGCAGGAAGCCGAGGTGCTCCGGCTCCGCCGCACGGCACGTGCCGTCGCGCGGCGGCAGGGCGGCGTCCACGAACAGGCACGCGGCGACCTGCCCGGCGAGCGCCTGGGCGATCAGCGGCACGAACAGCCCGGCGTTGCTGTGCGCCACGACCGCCAGCGGCCCGCGCGGCGCGCTCGCCGTCACCTGCCGCACCAGGCCCGGCCAGTACGGCGGCGGGCCGGCCGTCACGTCCGTCAGCGGCGGCACGACCGCGAGGTGGCCCCGCGCCCGGAGGGCCTCGGCGACCGGTGCCCAGGTCGAGGGACCGACGGAGGGGCTGTGCACCAGGAGGAAGCTGATGTCCATTCCCTCATCCTCGCCGAGGGCGGCGGCGACGGGATCGGACTCCGCTCGCCGCTTAACCGGTCGTCAGCGGGCCAAACTGACAAGAGTGGCTTTTGTGGGTCATTCTGGACGACATGAGCTCCCTGCATCCGGAAACGCGTGTCGTCCACCTGCCCCGGCCCGTGCCCGAGGGCAGCACTCCGATCTCCATGCCGATCTACCAGACCTCGGGGTTCGTCTTCGACGACCCGGCCGTCTTCGCCGACGGCATGGGGCGGCCCGACGGGGCGTACGTCTACGGCAGGCTCTCCAACCCCACCGTGCGGGCCCTGGAGGAGGCGGTGGCCGGTCTGGAGGGCGGCGTCGCCGCCGTGGCCACCGGCTCCGGCATGGGCGCCATCAACGCCGTGCTGCTCGGCCTGCTGAAGTCGGGCGACCACGTGATCGCCCAGTCGGCGCTCTACGGGGCCACCGCCCAGGCGCTGGCCGACCTCGCGCGGCGCTTCGGCGTGGAGGTGACCCACGTGCCGCAGGACGACCCCGCCGCCGTGCGCGCCGCCGTACGGCCGACGACGCGGCTGCTGTACCTGGAGACCATCGCCAACCCGATGACGCAGGTGGCCGACCTGCCGGGCATGTGCGCGGCGGCGCGCGAGGCCGGGATCCTGACCGTCGTCGACAACACCTTCGCCTCGCCGATCCTGTGCCGGCCCATCGAGCACGGCGCGGACGTCGTCGTGCACTCCGTTACGAAGTACCTGTCCGGGCACACCGACGTCCTCGGCGGGATCGCCGTCTTCGCCGACCACGACCTGCACCGCGGGGTGTGGTCGTACGCCGTGGAACTCGGCGCGACGGCCGACCCGTTCGCCGCGTGGCTCACCCTACGGGGGATCCAGACGTTGCCGCTGCGCATGGAGCGGCACTGCGCCAACGCCCGCGTGCTCGCGACGCGGCTCGCCGGCCACCCGGCCGTGGCCGCGGTCCACTGGCCGGGCCTGCCGTCGCATCCGTCGTACGACCTCGCGGCCAAGCTCCTGCCCGACTTCGGCGGGGTGTTCTCCTTCGACCTCGCCGGAGGACGCGCCGCCGGCGAGGCGTTCATGCGGAACGTACGGCTCGCGCTGCTCGCGCCGTCGCTCGGCGGCGTCGAGACGCTGATCCTCCACCCGGCCACCACCTCGCACCGCACCGTGGACGCCGCGGGACTGGCCGCGGCCGGCATCGGCGAGGGTACGGTGCGGGTGGCCGTCGGCATCGAGCACCCGGAGGACCTGTGGGCCGACTTCGCCCAGGCGCTCGACGCCGTCTGACCGGCTCGTGAAACGGCTCGCGAGGCGCCCCGTGAGGCGGCTCGCGGGGGATTACCGGTAGCTGTGCTCCGGCGTGGGGAACACGCCGGAGACGACCTCGTCGGCGTAGGCGCGTACGGCGCGGTCCATCTCGCCCGCGAGGTCGAAGTACTTCTTCACGAACTTGGCCGGCTGGGGGGTGAGGCCCATCAGGTCCTGCCAGACGAGCACCTGCGCGTCCGTGCAGGGCCCGGCGCCGATGCCGACCGTGGGAATGCTCAGCGAGGTGGTGACCCGCGCGGCGAGGTCGCTCGGCACGCACTCCAGCACGACGGCGAAGGCGCCCGCGTGCTCCAGCGCCTTGGCGTCGGCCATCAGCTCGTCACCCGCCTGGCCGCGGCCCTGCACGCGATAGCCGCCGAAGGCGTTGACCGACTGCGGGGTCAGGCCGAGGTGGGCCATGACCGGGATGCCGGCCGACACGAGCATCTCCACCTGCGGGAGCACGCGGTGGCCGCCCTCCAGCTTGACGGCGTGGGCGCCGGCCTCCTTCATGAAGCGGGCGGCGGTCTCCAGCGCCTGCTGCGGCGAGGCCTGGTAGGAGCCGAACGGAAGGTCGGCCACGACCATCGCGCGTGAGGAGCCGCGCACCACGGCCGCAGTGAGGGGGATCAGGTCGTCGACGGTGACCGGCAGCGTCGAGTCGTAGCCGTACACGACCATCGCGGCGGAGTCGCCGACGAGCAGCACCGGGATCCCGGCCTCGTCGAACACCCTCGCCGTCATGGCGTCGTACGCCGTGACCATCGGCCACTTCTCGTGCCGCTCCTTGGCGGCCGCGATGTCGCGGACGGTGACCCTGCGACCCGCGGCGCCGCCGTACAAGGCGGAAGTGGACACAGCGGAAACAGAGGACATGGCTACCTCCTGGCCTCGTGGCGCCCCTGTGGCGTCCCCGGACAGTCCGATCATTGCATGTCGACATGGCATGGAACACCCCGGATCGGCGGCGTAATCCAGGGGTGCGACCAGTGGGGCGCCTGGGGCCCCGGCGGCGAATTTGTCGGACCCACCAGGCACAATGCCTGCGGAGGTAAGCAACCACAATGGCTTTTGATCGTTACCGGCGGGTGCTCGCCCTGCCGGGCGTGCGGGCACTGCTGCTGGTCGGCATGATCGCGAGAATCCCCCTGACCGGCACCGGAATGACCCTCACCCTGCACGTGGTGAACCACCAGAAGCTGGGTTTCCTCCAGGCCGGCCTCATCGGCGCGGCGTCCATGGCGGGCGCCGCGATCGGCTCGCCGCTCGTCGGAAGGTTCGTCGACCGGCGCGGGCTGCGCCCCGTGATGGCGGTCACGACGGTGGTGCAGCTGTGCCTGTGGTGCGCCGCGCCGGCGATGCCGTACGCCGTGCTGCTGCCGGGCGCGCTCGTCGGCGGGCTGTTCAGCCAGCCCGTCTTCGGGGCGGTGCGGCAGTGCATCGCCGCGATGGTGCCCAAGGAGAACCACCAGACCGGCTTCGCCCTCGACTCTATGGGCGTGGAGCTGTCGTACATGGTCGGGCCGGCTCTCGCGGTCACGTGCGTGACGGCGTTCGGCAGCACCGCGACGATGTACGGCGTGGCGGCCGGCCTCGTCGGCGCGGGAGTGGCGTTCTACCTGCTCGACCCGCCCACACGATCCGCAGAGGAGGCCGCGGGGCACGAGGAGGCCGTCCCCCGGCGGCAGTGGCTGCGGCCCGCGTTGTTCGCCCTGTTCGGGATGGTGACGGGGCTCACCTTCGTGCTCACGACGACCGAGCTGGCCGTCGTCGCGATGCTGAAGGCCGGTGACGCGACCGCCTGGACCGGGCTGGTCGTCGCGCTGTGGTGCGCCTACTCGCTGGTCGGCGGCTTCGTGTACGGCGGGCTGCCGCGAGGGCTGTCGCCCGTGCTGCTCGCGGGCGGCCTGTGCGCGCTGACCGTGCCCGTCGGCCTGGTCGGCGGCGGCTGGTGGTGGCTGTGCCTGGCGCTGCTGCCGTCCGGGCTGCTGTGCGCCCCGGCGCTGTCGTCCACGGTGGACGCGGTCAACCGGCGCGTCCCGGCGGCGGCCAGGGGAGAGGCGATGGGCCTGCACGGCACCTCGCTGACGATCGGCGGGGCCCTGGCCGGGCCGATCGCCGGCGGGATCCTCGACGCCTACGGCCCCGCCTGGGCGTTCGCCGCGTCCGGAGTGGCCGGTCTCGTGCCGGCCGTGATCGCCGTGCTGGTCTGGCGCAGGGCGCCGGTCTCCGCCACCGGCGCGACGGTTCCGGGCGCGACGGTTCCGGGCGCGGCCGTTCCGGAGGCGGCGGTTCCGGAAGCGGGAGCCGCCCTGGAGGTCCCCGGCGCCGGCGGCGCCGTCGCGGGGGCGGAGGCCGCCGCCTCCCTGCGCGCGTCCGACGGGGAATAGAACCCGCCCCCGGGTGCTTGGTACGGAGGCATCGGGCGATTACGAAACGGTGCCGTTGCGTATCGGAACCGCCTAGCGCTACGCTAGCGTTGCGAAACTCAATCGTATCGAAATCATGCGTACCGCAGTCATGGGGGATTCCTTGGAAGCGCATACCGGTCATCCACGCCGATGGCAGATCCTCGGCGTGATGGTGTTCAGCCTGCTGGCCGTCGTCCTCGACAACACCATCCTCAACGTGGCGATCAAGACGATCGCCGATCCCGTCCACGGCCTGGGCGCGACCCAGAGCGAGCTCGAATGGGCGATGAACTCCTACACGCTGGTGTTCGCCGGCCTGTTGTTCACCTTCGGGGTCCTGGGCGACCGCTACGGGCGTAAGCGCATGCTCCTCGTCGGCATGGTCCTGTTCGGCCTGGCCTCCCTGGCCAGCGCGTACGCCCAGGACCCGATGCAGCTCATCGCGGCGAGGGCGCTGATGGGCCTCGGGGGCGCGGCCATCATGCCGGCCACGCTGGCGGTCATCTCGAACGTCTTCCCGATCCACGAGCGGGGCAAGGCGATCGGGATCTGGGCGGGCGGCGTCGGCATCGCCGTCGCGATCGGCCCGATCACCGGGGGCGTGCTGCTGGAGCACTTCTGGTGGGGCTCGGTCTTCCTCGTCAACGTGCCGATCGTCATCCTCGGCCTCGTGCTGATCGCCGCGCTCGTCCCCGACTCCAGGGACCCGAGCAAGAACAGCCTCGACCCGGTCGGCGTGCTGCTGTCCATCGCCGGTCTGATCAGCCTCGTCTACGGCATCGTCCGGATCAGCGACCTCGGCACCGTCGCGGACGTCTCGGTCATCGCGCCGTCGCTGCTGGGGCTCGCGATCCTCGCCGCGTTCGTGTGGTACGAGAGCCGCATCGAGCACCCGGCGTTCGATGTGCGGAACTTCCGCAACGCGGGGTTCTCCACCGCGATCGCGAGCGTCGGCCTCGTGTTCTTCTCGGCCATGGGCGTCATGTTCTTCCTGGCCTTCTACTGGCAGATCGTGCGCGGATACTCCCCGCTGCAGTCCGGCGCGCTCGTGCTCCCGTTCGCCGCGGCCCAGCTGATCTTCGCGCCGCAGAGCGCGCGCATGGTCCAGAGGTACGGCGCGCGGGCCGTCGGGACGGTCGCGATGCTGGTCATCACGCTCGCCCTCGCCGCCTACGCCTTCGTGCAGGTGGACACCCCGGTCTGGCTGCTGCTCGTCATCATGTTCGTCCAGGGCGTGGCGATGGCCAACATCATGCCCCCGGCGACCACGGCCATCATGAACGCGCTGCCGCGGGAGAAGGCCGGTGTGGGCTCCTCGATGAGCAACGTCGTCCGGCAGGTCGGCGGCACGCTCGGCATCGCCATCCTGGGCGCGGTCCTGTCCGCGAGCTACCGCAACGACATGCAGGACAAGGTCACCGCGCTGCCGGAAGAGCTCCGGCACGTCGTCACCGAGTCCATCTCGGGCGCGGCGGGGGTCGCCGGACACCTGGGCGTGCGGGGCGCGGGCCTGCTCGACACGGCCAACGCCGCGTTCGTCACCGGCATCCACTGGGCGGCTCTCGGCTCGGCCCTCGTCGCCCTCCTCGGCACCCTCGTGGTGGCCCGCTGGATGCCGGGTAAGACCCGGGTCGACGTCGCGGCCGACAAGGCCGGGACCGAAAAGGAAGCGGCGGTAGTCTGAACAGGCCATGAATACGCAGCAGACGGCTGAGGGGGCGGCCCGCCCGGCGGGCCGCCCGCGCAGCGAGAAGGCGGAACGGTCGATCATCGAGGCCACCCTCGACCTGCTCGGCGAGGGCATCGGCGTGTCGGAGCTGTCCATCGAGTCGATCGCGAGCCGCGCCGGTGTCGGGAAGACCACGATCTACCGCAGGTGGTCCAACAAGGAAGACCTCGTGGTGGACGCCCTGGCGACGCTCAAGCCGCCGATCCCGCTGCCCCAGGGCGGGACGGTCCGGGACGACCTGGTGACCTACCTCCGGGTGATCCAGGAGGAGACCCGCCACCTCCGCACCCGCTGCATCATGAACATCGCCATGAGCGACTCCGAGCGGCATCCCCGGCTGGCGGAGCGGTTCCGCGAGCTGGCCGTGGAGCCGCGCAGAGCGGTGGTGGCGGCCGTCCTGCGCCGTGGCATGGACACCGGTGAGCTGCGGGCCGACCTCGACGTCGACATGGCGCTGGCGCTCCTCAGCGGCGCCATGGTGTGGCTCACGAAGTGGTCCGACGGGCACTCCCCGGCCGACCTGCCCGAGCGGATCGTCGACGAGGCGCTGAAGGGCTTCCGCCCCCGCCCCGCCGAGTGATCCGCCGGACGACCCGCTGAGTGAACCCCCGCGCGGCCGGCCGCGCGGAACGGCGGCCGGGCACCATTCGGCCGCCTCCGTCCGACATCGGCGGCGACGACACCCTGTCCGGCATCGCCGGGAGGACCATCGCCCCCGGAGGCCGCCGCGGCTCGTACGCCTTCGGCAGCCGCATGCCGCGGTCGGCCATGATCTGCCGCACGCGGTTCGGGTAGTTCGTGATGACGCCGTCGATGCCCATATCCATCAGGGCCTCGATGGTGGCCGGGTCGTCGCAGGTCCAGGGGACGACCTTCAGGCCGAGGGCATGCGCCTCCGACACCATGTCCTCGGTCACGTAGAAGCGGAACGCCGGGTCGCTGATCTTTCCGTCCTGGGGGAAGCCGTAGACGGGCGACAGTGCGGCGACACCGGGGATGGTGGCGGCGGCCCTGACGAAGTCGCCACCGAAGTCGTCGGCGTCGAGGCCGCCGAGCCAGGGGGAGGCCCCGGGCTTGCCGACCTGGAGGAAGTCGTAGTTCGTCAGCGCCACAAGCGGCCAGGCGGGCGCGAGCCGGTGCATCTCCTTCAGCGCGCGCCCGGCGTGATCGGCCCGGTGTCGCGGCACTTCTGGGCGCTGATCTGCCGGTCGTGGTTGACGACGACCTTCTCGTCCCTGGTGACGTGGGTGTCCAGCTCCAGCGTGCTGACTCCAAGGCGCATCGCCTTGGCGAAGCCCTCCAGTGACTCCTCGGTCGTCATGCCGATGCCACCCCGGTGGGCCTGCAGGTCGAAATGGGTCTTCTGCGGCAGCGCGACACCGGGATCGCCGGTCGTTGACGCGGAAGCGGCATCGGGCGCGAACGCGATGAGCGCGGGCAGCACGGTCAGGGTCGCCAGGACATGACGTACGAACATGAAGAGACCTCGGCTCCGGACGGTTCACGGTGACGGCGCGACGCTATTCCGGGAGCCGGCCTGGTGCGTGATCCTGGCGTGATGGACGGCTGAACGTTCACGGAACGCGTGCATGCCGGCCTGCCGCCGCGGACCCGCGAGGCGCGCGGCGGGTGACTAGAGGCGCTCGCGCCAGCGGTTGGTGATGGGCAGGCGGCGGTCGCGGCCGAAGTTCTTGGGCGTGATCTTCGGCCCCGGCGGGTACTGGCGGCGCTTGTACTCGGCCAGGTCCACCATGCGGATCACCTTGGTCACCAGCTCGGGATCGTGCCCGGCCGCGATCAGTTCGTCCCGCCCCATGTCCCGCTCCACGTAGTCGCGCAGCAGGCTGTCGAGCACCTCGTACTGCGGCAGCGAGTCGGTGTCGCGCTGGTCGGGCCGCAGCTCCGCGCTCGGCTCCTTGGTGATGGAGTTCTCCGGGATCGGCGGCACCCCCGGCTGGGCGTTGCGCCACTCCGCGAGCTTCCAGACGACGCTCTTCAGCACGTCCTTGATCGGCGCGTAGCCGCCCGCCGAGTCGCCGTACAGGGTGGAGTAGCCGGTGGCGAGCTCGCTCTTGTTGCCGGTGGTCAGCACGAGGTGGCCGTGCTCGTTCGACAGGCTCATCAGCAGCATGCCGCGCACCCGGGCCTGCAGGTTCTCCGCGGCAAGGCCGGTCAGAGCGATCTCCTTCTCGAACGCCGAGACGATGTCGGCGATCGGCACGACCTGCGCGTTCACCCCCTGGCGGCGCACCAGCTCCTCGGCGTCGGTGATCGAGTGGTCCGAGGAGTACCGCGACGGCATCAGCACCGTGTGGACCCGCTCGGGCCCGATGGCGTCGGCCGCGATCGTGGCGGTCAGGGCCGAGTCGATGCCGCCGGAGAGGCCGAGGATGACGGACTTGAAGCCGTTCTTCCGCACGTAGTCGCGCACTCCGGTCACCAGCGCGTGGTAGATCTCCGCGAGGTCGTCCAGCCGCTCGGCGACGACCGGGGGCTCGGGCTCGTACGGCTCTACCGGGTCGGCCGACAGCAGCACCCGCTCGACCGTGATGACCGTCCCGTCGTGGGCGTCGTAGGAGTCATGGCTCGGCTCGCCGAGCTCGACCGCGGCCTCCGGGAGCTCCAGGTCGGTGACGAACAGCTCCTCGCGGAACTGGGACGCGCGGGCGACGAGCGCGCCGGAGGCGTCCACGACGAGGGAGTCGCCGTCGAAGACCAGCTCGTCCTGGCCGCCGACCATGTTCACGTACGCGAGGGCGCAGCCCGCCTCGCGGGCCCGCCGCGCGCACAGTTCCAGCCGCACGTCGTCCTTGTTGGTCTCGTACGGCGAGCCGTTGGGCACGACGAGCAGCCCGGCGCCCGCCTCGGCGACCACCGAGACCGGCCCGCCCTCCTGCCACAGGTCCTCGCACAGGGCCACCGCGACGTCCACGCCGTGCAGCCGGAAGATCGGCAGCCGGTCGCCGCGGACGAAGTAGCGGTACTCGTCGAACACCCCGTAGTTGGGCAGGTGGTGCTTGGCCGACTTCGCCACGACCCGGCCCCGGTGCAGCACGGCGGCGGCGTCGAGCGGGGCGCCCTTCGGCTGCCCGACGCGGGGAGCGAGGTCGGCGCGGTCGAGGTATCCCACTACGACGGGGAGGTCTCCGAGCCCTTCGTCGGCGAGCCGCGCCGCCACCTCGGACAGCGTCGCGATCGACGCCTCGGCGAACGAGGAGCGGAGCACCAGGTCCTCGGCCGGGTAGCCGGTCAGGAACATCTCGGGGAAGACGACGAGGTGCGCGCCGCGCCCGGCGGCCCGGCGGGTCCACTCGACGAGGGTCTCCGCGTTGCCGGCGATGTTTCCGACGACGGGATTGGTCTGGGCGAGAGCGATACGCAGTTGAGCCACGCCCCCACCCTAAGGTGTCCGGTTTTTTGTCGTCAAACTGACGATAAGTAGTTCAGGCGCCGGGCGTTCCCGGGCTGACCAGACCCCTCTCGTACGCGAGGACCACCAGCTGGGCGCGGTCGACCAGCCCCAGCGCGCGCAGCAGTGCCGTCACGTCGCCGGCGACCTCGCCTTCCGGCACGTCGAGGGTCATCGCGATCTGCCGGTTGGTGAATCCCCGGGCGACGAGTTTGATGAGGTCGACGTCGGCGTCGGACAGGCCCTCCGGCGCCGACGGGTCGCGCCGCCCGGCGAAGGCGGAGATGAGATGGGTCGTGACCGCCGGGTCCAGCAGGGCGTCCCCCGCGACGGCCGCCCGGACCGCCGCGATGAGCTGCTCGGGCGCCGAGGTCTTCAGCACGAAACCGCTCACCCCGGCCCGCAGCGCCGCGTACAGGTTCTCGTCGGTGCCGAAGGTGGTCATCATGATCACCTTCGGCGGGGCCTCCGCCGCGAGGATCCGCCGGGCCGCCGCCAGGCCGTCCAGGCGCGGCATCTGGATGTCCATGAGCACCACGTCGGGCCGCGCGTCGCGGACGAGTGCGATGGCCTGCTCGCCGTTCTCCGCCTCCCCGACGAGGTCGAGCCCCGGCTCGCTGTCGAGGATCACCTTGAGGCCGGTGCGCACCAGCGCCTGGTCGTCGGCGATCAGCACGCGCAGGGCACGCGCGCCGGCCCGCGCCGGCTCGGTTCCGCGCGGCGTGTCGGGCGCGGGAGGAGCGACCCGCGCTCCGGGCGACGCGCCGGAGGCCGGGCCCGCCTCGGGGGCGTCGAGGTGCCCCGCCTGCGCGAGGATGTCCTGCTCCAGACGCTGCAGGGTGGGGCCGAGGTCGAGGCCGAGCTCGTCGCGCAGCGCCTCCCTGGCCCGCCGCAGCGCGCCGAGCGCGTCGCCCTGCCGCCCGGCGCGGTAGAGCGCGAGCGCGAGCAGCCGCCAGGCCTCCTCCCGCAGCGGGTGCGCGGAGGCGTGCGCCTCCAGGTCCGGGATCAGGGCGCCGGTGCGACCGAGCCGCAGGGCGGCGTCCGCGCGGCGCTCCACGGCGAGAAGACGCAGCTCGTCCAGCCGCATCGCCTCGGCCTGCGCCCACATCAGCTCCTGGAACCCGGCGAGCGCGGGCCCCCGCCAGAGGCCGAGGGCCGTCTCCATCCGCTCCAGTGTCGCGGCCGGTCCGTCGTGGTCGCTCTTGACCAGGTGCTCGAAGTGCCAGGAGTCCACGTCCTGGACACCGGCGCGCAGCGCGTAGCCCGGGGGAGCCGAGACCAGGATGCCCGCCTCCTCGCGCGGCGCGCGGCCGGGTTCGAGCGCCCGCCGCAGCCGCGAGACGTACCCCTGGATGGTGGACAGCGCCTGGGCGGGCGGCTCGCCGGGCCACAGCTCGTCGATGAGCGCGCTCACCGGCACCGCGCGCCCTCCGGCCACGAGTAGCCGGGCGAGCACGGCCTGCTGCCGTTGCCCGCCCAGATCGAGCGTCTCGCCATCGGAAATAGCCTCGAACGGCCCCAGAGCACGAAAAATCACCATCGCACGGGTAAGCGTAAGGGCAGCGACCCCCGAAGACGCGCCGCGCGCCTTTCGGTTGTGTCACGAGGTCATGACATGCCTGCTCACACCCCCCGGAACGCCGGATGCAGGCACTGGAGGCGGAGGGCACCCGGGGGACTTCCGTCGCCGGGCATGAGGTTCAGGCGGTGCGGCGGGAGCGGACGTGCACGAGAGCCCGGCAGTGCGGGGCAGGCGATGCGGGCAACGCGGGGAATCAGGCGGTTCGGGGGGTCAGGAGGTGAGGGGGAAGCGGGCCTCGACGACCGTGCCGCCGATGTCCGGGGCGGTGACGGTGCAGCTTCCGCCGAGTTCCGCCGCGCGTTCGCGCATCGAGGACATGCCCACTCCCGCGCGCAGGTGGGCGGGCAGGCCGATGCCGTCGTCGGTGATCCGCACCCGCAGCTCGCCGCCGCCGTCCTCCGCCCTCGCTTCTGCCTCCGCTCCAGGCCCCGCCCCCGCTCCTACCTCCACCTCTGCCGCCGCGGCTCCAGGTCCCGCCCCCGTCCCCGTCCCCGCTCCTGCCTTCGCCTCTGCTCCAGGTCCCGTCTCCGCCACCGCTCCGGTCCGGGTGATCTCGACCTGGACCCGGGTGGCGCGCGCGTGGCGGCGCACGTTGTTCAGCGCCTCCTGCACGATGCGGTAGACCGCGACCTCCACGGCGGCCGGCAGCCCGGCGAGGTCGCCCTCGGCCCGCACCGCGACGCCCACCGGCGCCGGAGCGTCCTCCTCGTCCCCGGAGCCGCCGGCGGGCAGCGTCTCCGCCGCGAGGGCGCGTACGGCACCCGCCAGCCCGAGGTCGTCGAGGGCGGGGGGACGCAGACCGTACACGAGCTCGCGGATGTCGCCGGCCACGGCGTCCATGCCCACCCGCAGGTCCCGCAGCAGGCCGTCGGCGGCGGAGGGCGACCGGGTGAGGCTCATCCGCGCGATGTTGATCGTCATCGCCATGGCCCCGAGGGTCTGGCCGAGCCCGTCGTGCAGGTCGCGGCGCAGCCGCCGGCGCTCCTCCTCGCGGGCGGCCAGGATGCGCTCCCGCGACCGCTGCAGGTCGGCGGCCATGCGTACGGCGTGGGCCACGTCGGCCACGTAGGGGAGCAGGGTGGCGAGCACCCGCTCGTCGTGCGCGGCGGCGAACCTCCGGGCGCCCGGCGGGCCGACCAGCAGCCGGCCCACCGGTTCGCCGTGCCAGACCAGCGGGACCTCGCGGGGCTCGGGCCCCACGTGGCCGCTCTCGACGTACCTCGGACTGCCGTCGGCGATCTCGACGGCGACCCCTTCCACGGCGAGGCCGTCCCGCACGACCGCCACCACCGAGGCGAGCGCGTCGGCGGGGTCGGCCCGCCGCACCTCCTGAGTCAGCCGCTCGGCGAGCAGCGCCGGGTCGCCCACCGGCCCGTACAGCGCGCGGTCCACGACGCCTTGCAGGGCGCGGCGCAGCGGCTGGAAGAACGCGCCCGCGAACAGCGCCGCCGCGAGCCCGGCCACCTGGTGGTATCCGGAGACGAACAGGCTGGAGGCGGCTCCGACGCCGAAGTACACCGCGCCGACCACGACGAGCAGCCCGACGCTGACGAACGTCCGGCTGATGAGGGTGTCGATGCCGTACAGCCGGTAGCGCAGGACCGCGAAGAGGATCGACGGCGGGATCAGCGCCGTCCACAGGGTGGCCACGACCGAGGCCGACGCTCCCAGCAGGTACAACAGGACGTACACGGCGAAGAACAGGAGCGGCCAGGCGATCTGCCGCCGCGTCGCCGGGTCGGCCCGCCGCATCCGCAGCGCGAGCGAGGCGAGCGCCGCGACCACGCAGACCTGGACGAGCACCTGCGGCGCTAACCAGAGCGACTGGTAGTAGGGGGCGAGAGCCCTGATCTCCAGCGGATTGTGGATCACTTCCGGCCAGGGGTAGTCCGCGGGATCCGGATCGGGCCGCACCAGGCCCATGACGATCAGGAAGACGGTGGTGAGGACGCCCACCACGACGACGGCCCGCCACCCGCGTGAGGGGAGCCGGCCGTCGGGGGAGTAGAGCGGAAGCAGGACCGCGAGCATCAGGCCCGCCACCGCCCAGCCCACGAGGTACACCGCGCGGGCGGCGATGGCCGCGCCCATCTCACCTTGCGAGGCCCAGTAGAACGAGAACGCGGTGAAGGCGACGTTCACCGACCCCAGCAGGCCGCCGGCGCACATCAGCCAGGCCATGATGAGCCGGGGCCGCCGGGACACCAGGAACGCCCCCGTGGCCGGGAACGTGAGGGCGATGCCGGCGTCGGGCGGGATCGCCGGATGCGGCTGCCATTCGGCGGGGAGCCGGAGCTGGACCACGACCCCCAGGAGAGTCAGTCCGAGCGCGGCGGCCGCCATCGCGTACGCCATCGTGCGCGCGGGGAAGGCAGGGGGGTTCTCGTCCATTCTGGACCGAATTATGACCTGTCCCGTTCCGCCCTGGAACAGAAAACCGGGACGCCGCCGGCCGGGACGCGGGCCCTTTCGTCAGGCGGCGGAGCGGCGGCGGACCGCGCGGCCGAGGAGAAGCTGGGCTCCCGCCGCGAGCAGGCCGAGGCCGCCCAGCACCGGCCAGACCAGGCCCGGCGCCTCCGCCAGCAGCCGGGTGCCGACGAGGGGCGCGAGCAGCGCGCCGGCCGACCACGACAGTCCGTACAGGCCGGAGTAACGTCCCCGCAGATGGGCGGGGGCGAGCGTCGCGACGATGGCTCCCGGGATCCCGGCGGTCAGCGCCTCGCCGAGCGTCCAGACGGCCACGGTCGCCGCGTGCCCGGCTCCCGACGACACCAGGGAGGTCAGCGCGAACCCGAGCCCGACGAGCGCGAACCCGGCCGCCAGCACCCTGGACGGGTCGAACCGGGCCAGCCAGGTGGTCGTCACCGGCTGCACGACCACGATCAGCAGGCCGTTCACGGCCATCGCCATGCCGTACGCGCTGGTCGGCAGGCCCTGCCCGGTCATCGCGAGCGGCAGTGTGCTGTAGGCCTGCAGGTAGACCAGCGCGTACGCCAGGTTGGCCAGCACGAAGGCCAGCATGACCCGGTCGCGCAGCACGTCGGCGAACCGGCCGGGCGGCGCGTCTTCACG
Source organism: Microbispora sp. H10670 (assembly GCF_014161385.1). Taxonomy (NCBI): domain Bacteria; kingdom Bacillati; phylum Actinomycetota; class Actinomycetes; order Streptosporangiales; family Streptosporangiaceae; genus Microbispora; species Microbispora sp. H10670. The sequence continues at coordinate 87,648 of NZ_JABBWW010000025.1, forward strand.
GGCCGGGCGGGTCTCGGGGATCGCTCGCCACACGAGGACGCCGAAGACCAGGCAGGTGACGGCGTCCACCCAGAACAACACCGTGAAGCCCGAGCGGGCGAGCCAGCCGCCCGCCACCATCGCCACCGCGAACCCGAGGTTGACGGCCCAGAACAGCAGCCCGAAGGCCCGGGGCCGGTCCTCCGGCGGCACCAGGTCGGCGACGATCGCCTGCGACGCCGGGCGGTAGGCGTCGACCACGATCCCCAGCACGAGCATCCCCGCGACGAGCCCCGGCACGCTCGTGGTGTAGCCGAGCGCGAGCATGGTGACGGCCGTCGCGACCATCCCGCCCGTCAGGGTGACCCGGCGCCCGAAGCGGTCGCTCAGCCACCCGGCGACCGGCTGCGCCAGCAGCGACCCCACGCCGAACATGGTCATCACCAGTCCGGCGGTGGCCAGCGGCACGCCGCGCGCCTGCGTGAGGTAGACGCCGATGAACGGCTCCACCATCGTGCCGAGACGGTTCACGAACGAGCCGCCGAACAGCACCCAGAACGGCCGGGGCAGGCCGCCGGCCCTCGACCGGAGGAACCCCGTCCCGCCTGTCCTGTCCGCCCTGCCGGAAACGGTTGTCACGCCGATCACTGTTGGACATCCGGAGTCCGCCGTGCGAATGTTTTAGGCCTGGCTGAAACATGGGGGCGCGGTGCCGGTGGAGTGGCGGTTCACGCCGGACGACGTGGCGCGGCTGCGGTTCGCCTTCTCCCCGATGTGGGAGCTCGTGGCGAGCCTCCGGGTGTTGCGGGCCCCCGCCCGCCACTCGCCGCACCTGCCGTGGCTGCGGGCCGTACAGCCGCGCCTTTGGGGGCTCGACCTCACCGACCTGTTCGCGCTGGTGCCGTTGAGCGGCTATCTGCCCGATTTCCTCACGCCGCCGCCGGACACGCCGCTGCCCGACTTCCTCGGCGAGCTGGAGCGGGTCCGCGCCACGCCTCCCGGCACGGCGTACGAGGAGGCGGCGTGGGTGCAGACGCCCGACCCCGCGGCCCTCTCGCGGTTCACGGCCGACCCCGCCGCGGGCGTACGGCGGGTGGCGAACCTGCTCGGGCGGTACTGGACGGTCGCCCTGGAGGAGTTCTGGCCGGCGGTCCGCGCGCTGCTGGAGGCGGACGTGATGTGGCGCGCCCGCAGGCTCGCGGCCGGGGGAGTGCGTGAGCTGTTCGCGGACCTGCACCCCGACGTCGCCTGGCACGGCGACCGTCTGGTAACGGCCAGGAGATGCGCCTACGACGGCGACCTCGGCGGTGACGGCCTCGTCCTGGTGCCGAGCGCCTTCTCCTCGCCGGGCGTCGCCGTCATGTACGAGCCGTACCGGCCCATGCTGTGCTACCCGGCGCGCGGGGTGGGCACGCTGTGGTCGGCCGGCGTGCCCTGCGCCCCGGAACTGGCCGCGCTCATCGGCCGCACCCGGGCCCAGGTGCTGACCGCGCTGGCCGAGCCCGGTACCACCACCGCGCTCGCCCGGCGGCTCGGCCTCACGCCCGGCGCGGTCAGTCAGCACCTCACCGTGCTGTCGGGCGGCGGGCTCGTGACGCGACAGCGGCTCGGCCGCGAGGTGCTCTACCGGCGGACGCCGGTCGGGGACGCGCTGACCGCCGCCCGCTGATCCGGCTCCGCTGACCCGGCTCCGCCGGTCTGTGCCCGCCGGTCTGTGTCCGCCAGTCTGGGGCCGCTCTGGTGCCGCCGGTTCGGCGCGGCCGTCAGGACCACGCGCCGCCGAGGGACGGCCCGGGTACGGCCGGCAGGCGGGCCGTGACGGTCGTACCGTGGCCGGGCTCGGAGGCGACGGCACAGGTGCCGCCCAGCTCGGCCGCCCGCTCCGCCATCGAGCACAGGCCGACGCCCGCCCTGCGGTTCGCCGGGAGCCCCACGCCGTCGTCGGCCACCGTCACCCGCAGCTCGCCGTTCCGATGCAGGACCACCCGCACGCGCCGCGCCCGCGCGTGCTTGCGCACGTTGGTCAGCGCCTCCTGCACGATCCGGTAGGCCGCCACCTCCACGGCGGCGGGCAGCCCGGCCAGGTCGCCGGTCACCTCGACCTCGGCGGCCGACTCCGCCCCGGCCGCCAGGCCCGGCCGGGCCTCCTCGACCAGGGCCCGTACGGCTCCCGCCAGCCCGAGGTCGTCGAGCGCGGGGGGACGCAGGCCGTACACGAGCTGGCGGACGTCGGCGGTGACGGTGTCCATGCCCTCGCGCAGGTCGCGGAGCAGCGTGTCGGCGGCGTCGGGGGAGCGTTCCAGGCTGAGCCGCGCCGCGTTGACCGTCATCGCCATCGACGCCAGCGTCTGCCCGAGCCCGTCGTGCAGGTCGCGGCGCAGCCGCCGCCGCTCCTCCTCCCCGGCGGTCAGGATGCGCTCGCGGGAGCGCTGCAGCGCGGTGGTCAGCAGGACCGTGTGCGCCGCGTCCGCGACGTACGGCGCCAGCACCGCGATCACCCGCTCGTCGTGGGCGGCGGGGAACCGGCGGCGGCCCGGCGGCCCGATCAGCATGCGGCCCACGGGCTCGCCGTGCCACACCAGCGGCATCTCGCGGGCCACCGGGCCCACCCGGCCGCTGGTCGTGGTCTTCCCGTCGATCTCCACCGCGATGCCGGTGACCGACAGGCCGTCGCGGAGCACCTCCAGGGCGGCGAGCAGGGCGTGCGCGGGGTCGGTGTGCGGCAGCCGCCGCCGCAGCCCGGCGGCCAGCGCGTGCGGGTCGCCGCCCCTGCCGTACAACGCGTGGTCGGCCAGGCGCTGGAGCCCGCGGCGGATCGGATGGAAGAACGCCCCGGCGAACAGGGCCGCGGCCAGCCCGGCGAACCGGTCGACGCCGGACAGGACCAGGCTGGAGCCCGCGCCCACGAGCACGTAGACGGCGGCGACCACGCCGACCAGGCCGGCGCCGACGAGGGCGCGGCTGATCAGCGTGTCGATGCCGTAGAGCCGGTAGCGCAGCACGGCGACCGCGATCGCGGCCGGCACCAGGGGCAGCGTCAGCGTGGCCGTCCACCAGACCGGATATCCGATCACCCACGGGACGACCAGGCCGGCCATGGCGACCAGCGGCCAGAGGATCTGCCGGCGCTCTATCCCGTCGGCCCGGTGGAACCGCACGACGAGCGAGGAGAACGCCAGCGCCATGCCCACCGCGACGACCATGTGCAGGCCCTGCCGGGTCTGCGCGTAGTACGGCGCGAAGGCCGCCACCTCCAGCGCGTTGCCGCCGGTGCGGACGCTCGACGGGGCGATCCACGAGCACAGCCAGTCGAGGCCGAGGGCCGTCGCGGTGATCGCCCCGGGCACGCACCAGCGCTTGGACAGGATCCGCCCGGTCGGATACAGCAACGGCAGCAGCACGCCCAGCGCGTACGTCGTGAGGTTCCACACCCCGTCGGCGAACACCCAGAGCGGGTGGACCAGCGGATGCCCCCCGTTCAGGACGAGCAGGGCCGCCGTGTTGGCCGCCAGGATGTTGGCGGCCGAGCCCAGGCCGCCGAGGCACAGCAGCCAGCCGAGCAGCAGCCGGGGCCGGGAGATCACCAGCAGCGCCCCGAAGATCGGGAACGTGGTGCCGGCCACGTCCTCCGGAGCGAACGGCAGCGGGTTGTAGGGGGACGGCGGCAGTTGCGCGGTCACCCAGATGTCGCCGATCTCCAGGGCGATCGCCGCGCACGCGATGGCCACCGCGACGGCCGGGCCGTACGCCCGCACCCGGCCGGACCAGTCGCGGGCGCGCGTGTCGAGCGGCGGTCGTGCCACGGGCGGGAACTCCTTCTGGTCGTGCACCGGCATGCGGGGACCGTAGAACGCGCGGGTCGATGCTCACTGGACGACGGATCAACGCCGGATCAATGAGCAACGACTACGCGCGGGGGCGGTTGGTTCGCTCTCACACCCCCTCGTAACCCCTGTGAAACACGAACGAGGCAAACTGGTAGACACGCCGTTCTGTAACTCCGAGAGGTACGCCTTGGACCGCCAGCAGGAATTCGTCCTCCGCACGCTCGAAGAGCGAGACATCCGGTTCATCCGGCTGTGGTTCACCGACGTGCTCGGTTTCCTGAAGTCGGTGGCGATCGCGCCGGCCGAGCTGGAGGGCGCCTTCGCCGAGGGCATCGGGTTCGACGGCTCGGCGATCGAGGGCTTCTCGCGGGTCTACGAGTCGGACATGCTGGCCAAGCCCGACCCCTCGACGTTCCAGATCCTGCCGTGGCGCAGCGAGACACCGGGCGCCGCCCGCATGTTCTGCGACATCCTGATGCCGGACGGCTCGCCGTCGCACGCCGACCCGCGTTTCGTGCTGAAGCGGACGCTGGCCAAGGCGGCCGACATGGGGTTCACCTTCTACACCCACCCCGAGGTCGAGTTCTTCCTGCTGCGCAACCGGCCGGAGAAGGGCAGCAGGCCCGAGCCGATAGACGAGGGCGGCTACTTCGACCACACCCCGCACAGCGCGGGCCACGACTTCCGCCGCAACGCGATCATGATGCTGGAGTCGATGGGCATCTCGGTGGAGTACAGCCACCACGAGGGCGCGCCGGGCCAGCAGGAGATCGACCTGCGGTACGCCGACGCGCTCACCACCGCCGACAACATCATGACGTTCCGGCTGGTGATGAAGGAGGTGGCGCTGGAGCAGGGCGTGTGGGCCTCGTTCATGCCCAAGCCGTTCACCGACTTCCCCGGCTCCGGCATGCACACGCACATGTCGCTGTTCGAGGGCGACCGCAACGCCTTCTACGAGCCCGGATCCGACTACCAGCTCTCCAAGATTGGCCGGTCGTTCATCGGCGGCCTGCTCCGGCACGCCGCGGAGATCACCGCCGTGTGCAACCAGTGGGTGAACTCCTACAAGCGGCTGTGGGGCGGCGCCGAGGCGATCGCCGGAGCCGGCGGCGAGGCCCCCGCGTACATCTGCTGGGGCCACAACAACCGCTCGGCGCTCGTGCGGGTGCCGATGTACAAGCCGCACAAGGGCGGCTCCACCCGCATCGAGTTCCGGTCGCTCGACTCCTCCTGCAACCCCTACCTCGCCTTCGCCGTCATCCTGGCGGCCGGGCTCAAGGGCATCGAGGAGGGGTACGAGATGCCGCCGGGGGCCGAGGACGACGTGTGGGCGCTCACCAGCTCGGAGCGGCGGGCGCTCGGCATCCAGCCGCTGCCCCAGTCGCTCGACGAGGCGATCGCGGCGATGGAGCACAGCGAGCTCGTCGCCGAGACCCTCGGTGAGCACGTCTTCGACTACTTCCTGCGCAACAAGCGCTCGGAGTGGCAGGAGTACCGCCGCCAGGTGACCGAGTACGAGCTCGGCCGCTACCTGCCGGTGCTGTAGCCGCCGCGCCGTCCCGGCGTCACGGCGACGTTACAGGTTGCAAATCTTCCTGACACTCCCGTCCGTTTAACTGTTTCGTATGCCGGAACAGTAAAATCGGCGCACTTGTTGCGACCCTTACGGGTGAGCCGTATCGACGTGACTCAGGGAGGACGTGGCCATATGACGGCGGCTGCGGGACTGCAGACCGTTCTGACCGTACCGAAGCGCTTCCGGGGGCCCGAGGGCACCGCCAACGGCGGATGGATCGCGGGCACCCTCGCCGGCACGCTGACGGGGGCCGGTCATGAATCTCCGGTGGAGGTCACCCTCCGCAGACCGGTCCCGCTTGAAACCGGGCTGACGCTCGAACAGGTCGGCAACGCCGTCGTCCTGAGCGTCGGCGAGAGCCATCTCGCCGAGGCCATCCCCGTCGCGGAGCCGCTGACGCCGCCGCCGTTCGTGTCGTTCACCGACGCGGCGCGGGCGGAGGCGGGCTTCCCCGGACTGCACGGCCACGCCATCGCCGGCTGCTTCGCCTGCGGGCTGCGCGAGCCTGGCGACGGCCTGCGGATCTTCCCCGGTCCGGTGGACGGCACCGACCTGGTGGCCGCCGGATGGCGGGTGCCGTTCAACGTCACCGACGAGCAGGGCGTGGTCCCCGGCTCGATCGTCTGGGCGGCGCTCGACTGCGCCACCGGGTGGGCGCACCACCGCTCGTTCACCGGCGCCGAGCCCGCCCGGCCTCCGCTCCTCGGGCGGCTCACCGGGCAGGTGTTCCGCCGGGTCTATCCGATGGGCAGGTACTCCGTCGTCGCCCGTGCGACCGGCCGCGAGGGCCGCAAGATCTTCGGCACCAGCGCGGTCTACGAGGTGGACGGCACGCTGGTGGCCGCCGCCCAGGCGACCTGGATCATCCCCAAGTGATCAGCCGGCGGTGAGGCGGGCGGCGACGAGCGCGGCGCAGCGGGGATCGAACAGGATCGTGTAGTGGTTGCAGTCGGGGACGACCTCGTCGCGCAGCCCCGGCAGCTCCGCCTTCCACCGCGCGGTGAGATCGTCGGGCTGCAGCCCGATGTCCTGGTTCAGCAGCCCTCTGGGCGCGCGGAGCAGCAGCGGCGCGGGCTCGATCGCCTTGAGCGCCGCGCCGAGCTCCGCGTGTCTCGTCAGGGGCCAGCGGCCGTCCTGCCGTACGGCCTCCTCGCGGACGCGCGACCGTACGGCGCCGTCCGGTCCGGTGGCGTCGTAGCGGACGTACTCCTCGACGACCGGGGACCAGTCGCCGGCCAGCGCGGGGTGGGCGCGGAACAGGTCGAGATACGCCTCCACGTCCGGGAAGGTCCGGGAGAGCCGGGCGATGGCGGGGCCGAGCGTCGCCGCCATCACCTCGTCGGGGTCCGCGCCCGGCGGCAGCGGCAGCGGCAGGCCGCCGTCCACCAGCACGACCCGGGCATAGCGCCACCCTCCATCCCGCGCGGCCCCGGTTCGAGCGGCGGCGTGCAGGGCGGCGACGTAGGCGCCCATCGAATGCCCGGTGAGCACGCTGGTGCCGTCCGCGCCGACGTGCCGGGCCACCAGTTCCAGGTCCTCCGCGTGCCGGTCCAGGCCGTACGGGCCGGGCAGGCCGGCGCTGTGGCCGCGGCCGCGCAGGTCGGCGGCGACCAGCGACCAGCCGGGCGGCAGCGCGTCGCCCACCGCCCGCCAGGCCATGAGGGAGGCGCTGATGCCGTGCGCCGCGATGATCAGGCGCGGGCCGTCGCCGAACCGGGCGATCCGCAGCCGCCCGCCGGGGACGGCGACTTCGTCGAACTTCATGGAACGGACTGTACGGAACCGCGCATGCCGCGCCTGACCCGGGCGCCTGAGGCCGGGGGCGTGCCCCGGCAGGTTCGCCTCCTCGCTCGGTGGCGGACCCGGCCGGGCACAGAGCCGGTAGGGGCACCGGTCAGAGGTAGTCCCGGTACAGGTTGACGGAGGGCCACGACGTCACGGCGTTGGCCGCCTGGCGCAGGGCGTTGTCGATGGACGCGTCGAAGTCGAGCTCGGTGTCGTCGTCACGCCTCCGGTTGAACAGGGCGGCCCAGTTGAGGCCGTCGTGGCGGCGTACGAGCAGGGTGGTCGTGCCGGGCAGGCTGCCGTTGTGGGCGGCGTCGATGCCGCCTCCGGCGTTGCGGACGACCCAGCCGCACCCGTACCACCACCCGCCCGGCTGGACCCCGATCTCCGGCTGGGCGAACGCCTGGTCGATCGAGTCGCCTTCCAGCGTCGGGAAGGTGATTTTGTCCAGGACGGGGTCGTACCTGATCCCGCGCTGGTCGAACAGGTCGCCGAACCGAACGACGTCGACCGCGCTGCCCAGCCAGCCGCCGTGGGCGTCCATGTTCTCCAGGTTGAAGCCGCCGTCGGGGGACGGCACCAGACTGCCGGAGGAGTCGAAGACGTAGACCGCCTCCCGCTTCGATTCGTAGGAGACCTCACCGGGGGCGGCGTATTCGGGCAGGGAGCGGCCCTGGCGCATCCTGGTGATGCCCCGGGGATTGAGGATCTTCTCCTGGACATAGGTGGCGTACGGCATCCCCCCGGCCTTCTCGATGATCCGGCCGAGCAGCATGTAGCCGTAGTTGCTGTAGGCGTACCTGGCCCCGGGGTCGAAGTCCAGCCGTACGCCGGTCGTGCGCCGCATGATGTTGGACCGGCTGATCGGGAGCGGCACGCCGAGCTCGCTCGCGATGACGGAATCGAGGAACATAGGGTCCGGCGTGAGGGCTCTGTCCCAGCCGCCCAGGTGCTGGAGGAGCCTGCGCACGGTCACGTTCCCCAGCCGGGCGTCGGCGGTCTTGCCCGGCGGCGGTGTCAGCGTGAGCCGGTCGGTCAGCTTGTCGTCGAGGCTGAGCTTTCCGGCCTGCACCAGCTTGAGCACGGCCGCCGCGGTGATCGGCTTGCTGACGCTGGCGAGCCGGAACAGCGCGGTCGGTTCGACCGTGAAATGCAGGTTGCGCGAGAAGCTGTATCCGCGGGCCAGCACCAGCTTGCCGTTGCGGCTGACGGCCAGGGAACCGGCGGAGATGTTCCGGTCCTGCATGAACCTGCTCATGGCCTGGTTGAAGGCGTCCAGCCCGGGATCGGTCGAGCCGGTCACCTTGAAGACGGGCCTGGGGAACTCGGGCTCGAAGGTGTCGGCGCGTGCCGTCCCCCGAGCCCCGGGCAGGAGGACGCCTCCGGCCACTCCGAGCCCGGCCAGCCCCGCCACCCGGCCGAAGTCGCGCCGGGTCAGTCTCTTCCGCTTCATCGGATCTCCGTCACCGGAGGGTCCGATCGCTCCTCCGCGGCGGATCACGCCTCGATCGCGATCTCGTTGTGGTTCGCGCCGATGGGCACGACCGGCGGAAAGGGCGCCTGGTTCTGTCCCGGCTGAGGGACCTTGACATCGTCGTTCTCGGACACTTCTGCCTCATCTCGGACGGCTCGGGGTCTGCACGCATCAGCGTCGGGGCCCTCCGGCACGTACGGATAGAGCAGTCACTACTCATCTTGGGACCGGCCGTTACTCCCCGCGCCCGCGGTCGTGCGGCCGGGCGACGACCCCGCCGTGGCCATCTGGGTACGGCGGCTGTGCGCGCGCGACCCAGGTATCGCATGTCCTGATATGTGTCTTTAAGCTGCGCGCATGGATGAACGTCTGCTCGTCATCGAGCACGAGGCCGAGGCCGGTCTGGGCTACTTCGCCGGCTGGCTGGAGGCCGCCGGCGTCGCCGTCGAGGTCGTCCGGCCGTACAAGGGAGAGGCGGTGCCCGCGACCGCGGGCGGCGGGCTGCTCGTCCTCGGCGGCGCCGCCGCCGCGTGGGACGACGAGGGGTATCCGTGGCTGCCCGCCACCAGGGACCTGCTCGCGCGCGCGGTGGACGGCGGTGTCCCGGTTCTCGGCATCTGCCTCGGCGCCCAGCTCATGACCCTGGCCTGCGGCGGGACCGTCGAGCGCGGCGACGCTGGCCCGGAGATCGGCCTCTGCGAGATCGAACCGCTGCCCGAGGCGGCGGACGACCCGCTCCTGTCCGCGCCGCCCGGCGGGACGGTACCCCTGCGATCTGAGCCCTTGCGATCGGTGCCTCTGCGGACGGTGCAGTACCACTACGACGCGATGACCACCCTGCCGCCCGGCGCGGTGCGCCTCGCGACCGGCGCGCGGTACGCCAACCAGGCCTACCGGCTCGGTGACCACGCCTGGGCGGTGCAGTTCCACCCCGAGGCCACGCCCGAGATCTTCGCCTCCTGGGCCGGGAGCGGCGAGCTCGCGCCCGAGGCGGCGGCGGAGCTGACCACGCAGGTCACGGCCGCAGGGCGGGAGCTCGAACAGACCTGGAGGCCGCTGGCCGAGGCGTTCGCGGCCCAGGTGACACGGCTCTGACCTGCCGTCCCGCCGTGCGGGAGGCATGGGAAAGGGGCGCGGGCAAACCGCGTGATGCGCCGATTACGCAGAGAAACCGCTAAGGACGCCGCACAACCCACCGGGTTACCGTGTGCGCGAGCCCGGCACGCGCCGAGCTGCGACATCAGTGGACGCCGGGAGGCGTCCGTTCGGGAATCGGGTCCCGAGGGGGGACCGATCTCTGCGAGGAGGCGTCCATCCCTGTGTACGGTTACTGGGAAGGCATGTCTCGGGGGACCGACGTGATCGACGTCGGGGTGGAGGAAGGAACGGTGAACGCGGCGCCGCGGATACAGACGACGGCTGGGCGCCTGGCCGCACTGGGATTCGCCGACGGCGCGCGGGCCGAACGGTTGCTGGACGACCTCGGCCCCGAGGCGGTCGGCGACTTCGCGCTGCTCGACGACCTGGTCAGGGCGGCCGACCCCGATCTCGCGCTCACCACGTTGAGCCGCCTGGTCGAGCGGGATCCGAGCGTGCTCGGCACGTTCCGCGCCGATCCAGCGCTGCGCCGCAGGCTGCTCGGTGTGTTCGGGATCAGCGCGGCGCTCGGCGAGCACGTCGTACGGCACCCGGACTGCCTGACGGTGGCCGGGTCGCCGCAGTGGCCCGTCGCCCGTGAGCTGTGCGAGGAGTTGCTGCTGGCGGTCGGGGCGGACCCGGACGCCGCCGAGCCGGTGGCCGGCGGGGCCACGGCGGGCGCGGCCGAACCGGGCGTGGCCGCCCAGGCGATGGACGCGCTGCGCGTCGCCCACCGGACCAGGCTGCTCGACCTGGCCGCGCGGGACGTGACCGGCGAGTGCACGCTCGCGGAGACCGCCGCCGCGCTGGCCGACCTGGCCGCCGCGGCGCTCGACGCGGCCCTCGCCATCGCCAGGGCGGAGGTGGTGGACGCCGGCGACGTGCGGCTCGCCGTCATCGGCATGGGCAAGTGCGGGGCGCGCGAGCTGAACTACATCTCCGACGTCGACGTCGTCTTCGTGGCCGAGCCGAAGGAGGGCGTCGACGAGACCAAGGCGCTGCAGATCGCGACGCGGCTCGCGCAGGGCATGATGCGGGCCTGCTCGGCGAGCACCCGCGAGGGCGCGCTGTGGGAGGTGGACGCCAACCTGCGTCCCGAGGGCAAGATGGGCCCGCTCGTCCGCAGCATGGAAAGCCACCTGGCCTACTATCGCCGCTGGGCCAAGACCTGGGAGTTCCAGGCGCTGCTGAAGTCCCGGCCGGTCGCCGGCGACCTGGACCTCGGCCAGGAGTACGTCGCCGCGGTCAACGACCTGGTGTGGCAGGCCGCGGCGCGGCCCAACTTCGTCGAGGACGTGCAGTCCATGCGCCGCCGGGTCGAGGCGCACGTGCCGGTGAGCGAGGCCGACCGGCAGATCAAGCTGGGGCCCGGCGGGCTGCGGGACATCGAGTTCGCCGTCCAGCTCCTGCAACTCGTGCACGGCCGCTCCGACCCGCTGCTGCGCCGCAGGGCGACGCTGTCGGCCCTCGCCGCCCTGTCGCGGGGCGGCTACGTCGGACGGGACGACGCCAAGGCCCTCGCCGAGGCGTACACCTTCCTGCGGCAGGTCGAGCACATGCTCCAGCTGCACCGGCTGCGCCGCACGCACGTGGTGCCGTCGGACACCGCCGACCTGCGGCGGATCGGCCGCGGGCTCGGCATGATCACCGACCCGGTGGGAGAGTTCACCACCACCTGGAAGCGGCACGCGCTGGAGGTGCGGAGGCTGCACGAGAAGCTGTTCTACCGGCCGCTGCTGCAGGCCGTCGCCCGCCTGCCGGAGACCGAGACCCGTCTGTCCGCGGCCGCCGCCACCGCGCGGCTCCAGGCGCTCGGGTACGCCGACCCCGAGGGCGCTTTACGGCACATCGCCGCTCTCACCAGCGGCGTCTCCCGCCGCGCGGCCATCCAGCGCACGCTGCTGCCGGTCATGCTCGGCTGGTTCGCCAATGCCCCCGACCCGGACGCCGGACTGCTCGGGTTCCGCCAGGTGAGCGACAAGCTCGGCAGCACGCCGTGGTATCTGCGCCTGCTGCGGGACGAGACCGCCGTGGCCGAGCGCCTCGCCCACCTGCTCGGCACCAGCAAGTACGTGACCGGCCTGCTGCTGCACGCCCCGGACGCGGTCGGCATGCTGGGCTCGCCCGCCGAGCTCGCCGTACGGCCGGCCGCGACGCTGGCCGGCGAGGCCGCCGCGGCGGTGGGCCGCTACGCGGAGGACGCCGAGACCGCCGTCGCCGCCGCCCGCGCGCTGCGCCGCCGGGAGCTGCTCCGTACGGCCTGCGCCGACCTGTCCGGCCTGATCGACATCGAGGAGGTCGGCCAGGCGCTCTCGTCGCTCAACGACGTGACGATCCAGGCGGCGCTGACCGCGGCGATCAACAAGGTCACGCTGGAGCGGCGCGAGCCGTTCCCGACCCGCGTCGCCGTGATCGCCATGGGCCGCCTCGGCGGCCTGGAGAGCTCCTACGCCAGCGACGCCGACGTGATGTTCGTGCACGCGCCGCTGCCCGGCGTGGCCGAGCGGGACGCCACCGACGCGGCCCACGCGGTGGCCGAGGAGACGCGCAGGCTGCTCGCGCGGCCCGCCCCCGACCCGCCGCTGCAGATCGACGCCGGGCTGCGGCCGGAGGGACGGCAGGGGCCGCTCGTCCGCACGATCGCCTCCTACAAGGCCTACTACGACCGCTGGGCCTCGCACTGGGAGGCGCAGGCGCTGCTGCGCGCCCGGTTCTGCGCGGGTGACGCCGACCTCGGCCGGGAGTTCACGGCCCTCGTCGATCCGATGCGCTACCCGGAGGGCGGCATATCGGTCGACGCCGTACGGGAGATCCGCAAGCTCAAGGCCAGGATGGAGGCCGAACGCCTGCCCCGCGGCGCCGATCCCGCCCTGCACACCAAGCTCGGCAGGGGCGGGCTGACCGACGTGGAGTGGGTGGCCCAGCTCATCCAGTTGCGGCACGCGGGCGCCGTACCGGCGCTGCGCACCACCCGCACGCTGGACGCGCTGCGCGCCGCTGCGGCGGAGCACCTGCTCGACCCGGCCGACGAGGCGGTGCTCGCGGAGGCGTGGCTGTTCGCCTCGCGCATCCGCGACGCGCTGATGCTGGTGCGCGGCCGGGCCGCCGACAGCATCCCCACCCTGGTCAAGGAGCGGCTGCTGCTCGCGCGGGCCCTCGGCTACCCGCCGGAGGGCACCGAGGACTTCGTGGAGGACTACCGGCGCGCCACCCGGCGGGCCAGGACCGTCGTGGAGCGCGTCTTCTACGAGGGCTGACCCCTCGCTGCTGACTGACCCCCCGCCGCCCGGCTGGTCCCCCGTCTCCCGGGACCCGCCGGGCGCGGTCGCGCTTGTCCAGATTCCTGGCGACTCTCCGGGTCCTTCTCGGCCCGCTCTCCCGCCGGGCCGGCGTGCGCGGCCCGGCTTCGGCGGTCCGGCATGCCGTGGCACCGCACGACTGCGGCTTCGTTTCAGGTTTCTTTCATACCGGAATCCCCGGCTGGGAGCCTCGGTGAGTACGACTCATCGTCTGCCAGTGGCGAACCGGGGGGACGAACGCTGAGGTGGATCGCGATATCGGTGGAGGTAGAGCGCGTCCGAGCCGCACGCCTCGCGTGCGGTGCCGAGAATAGGCATGCACAAGCGCCTTGACTGACTTCGCTGATCACACGGTAATTAGTACTCAAGCCACTGGGCCCCCCGTGGCCCGGCCAGGACGGCGACCGCGGGCGGAAGCTTCGCGCGTACTCGCCTGGCCGGCCTGTCCGGCGTCCTCGGCCCATCACGAGACGCGTCGAGCACTCCCTGGAGAACACGTGAACCATCGTGACAAGCCGCGCCGACATGGCTTCTCCCCTCGGGCAGCGGTGCTGAGACCGCTCGTGACGGGGATCGCCGCCACGACGACCCTGTACGTGTCGCCCTCCGGAACCGGCAGCGCCTGCTCCTCCGCCGAGCCGTGCTCCCTGGACGCGGCGCAGACGGCGGTCCGGTCGCAGAACGGCTCCATGTCCGGCGACGTCGTCGTGCAGCTCGCCGACGGCGTGTACCGGCGCACCTCGCCGCTCAGGTTCACCGCCGCCGACTCCGGAAGCAACGGCTACCGGGTCGTCTGGCAGGCGGAGCCGGGGGGGCGCCCGGTCATCAGCGGCGCCAGGCAGGTCACCGGATGGACCGTCGCCGACTCCGGGAAGAACATCTGGAAGGCGAGCGTCGGCACCGGGATCGACACCCGGCAGCTGTACGTCGACGGCCGGATGGCCACCCGGGCCCGTACCACGGTGAACCGGGCCGACTTCACCGCCACCGGCACCGGCCTGCGATTCAGCAACAGCGCGCTGAGCTACCTGAACAACCTGGCCGGCCAGAGCCGGATCGAGCTGCAGGGCATCGGCTCGTTCACCGACCGGTACGTGCCCGTGCAGAGCATCTCCGGCAACTTCATCACGATGAAGCAGCCGGCCTGGAACAACAACACCTTCGGGTACGACACCATCGTCAACCCCTACCGCAAGGGACCGATGTACCTGGAGAACGCGTACGAGTTCCTGGACTCGCCCGGCGAGTGGTACCTGAACACCGGCACGGGGGTGCTGTACTACATCCCGCCGTCCGGGAAGAACATGAGCACCGCGGACGTGGAGCTTCCCCTCCTGCAGTCGCTGGTGCAGCTCGGCGGCACCTACGCCGCGCCCGCGCACCACATCACCTTCTCCGGCATCACGTTCGCGGGGACGAGCTGGTTGGGGCCCAGCAGCAACCAGGGGTACGCCGACCAGCAGACGGGGGCGTACATCTCGGGCGACTGGAACTGGCCGAGCAACGCGCTGTCGTCCTGTCAGTATGGGTGCACCCAGTTCGAGTCGGTGCGTCCGCACTGGAACCAGATGCCCGCGGCCGTCCAGGTGTCGGCGGCCAACACGATCAGCTTCGTCCGCGACCGGTTCCTGAACCTGGGCCAGACCGCGCTGGGCATCGGCAACGACGCCAACGCCCACGCGTCCGGCGTGGGCCTGGGGGCAAGCTCGATCACGGTGACGGGCAACGTGTTCGCGTACAGCGCGGCGGGTGCGGTGGTCGCGGGCGGGGTGCAGGCCGACGCGCACCATCCGAGCGACTCCCGGATGGTCAACCGCGACCTCAGCTTCACCAACAACCTGGTGCACGACATCGGCGTGGACTACCGGGGCATCACCTCGTTCCTGCCCACCTATGTCACCAACGCCACGATCTCGCACAACGAGATCTACAACATGCCGTACCTGGGGGTCGCCTTCGGGTACGGATGGGGCTCCAACGATGCGGGCGGCAGCTCCGACTACACCAACCGGGGCCTGTACAACTACCAGCCGCGGTACTCGACGGCGACCACCGCGTCGAACAACAAGATCACGCAGAACTACGTGCACGACGTCATGCAGCAGATGAACGACGGGGCGTGCGTCTACACACTGTCGGCCAACCCCGGCGGTCAGATCGGCGGCAACTACTGCCTGAGGGCGGGCACGGGCCAGTTCGGCCTGTACTTCGACGAGGGATCCCGCTCCATCACGGCGACGAACAACGTCTTCGACGGCAGCTGGTGGATGTTCGCCCATGGCAACTACCAGGGCGGCAACAACACCGGAGCCCTGACGGTCACCAACAACTGGGCGTCCAGCAGCTCCACCGACGTGACGAACGGCGACCGCGGCAACACCGTCTACGGCAACACAACGGTCACCAACGGCAACTGGCCGACCGGCGCGCGGTCCGTCATGTCCGCCGCCGGGCTTGAGGCGGCCTACCAGGACATCAAGAACGAGACCGTTCCGTCGCCGTCGCCGTCGCCGTCGCCGTCGCCGTCGGCCTCTCCCTCGTCCTCGCCGAGTCAGTCTCCGAGTCCGTCTCCAAGTCCGTCTCCGAGTGAGTCGCCGAGCCAGTCTCCCAGCCAGTCTCCGAGCCAGTCGCCTGGCGGCAGGGGGTGCGCCGCCGCCTACCGGGTCGTCAACGAGTGGCCCGGCGGATTCCAGGCCGAGGTGACGGTGCGGAACACCGGCGCCGCCGCCACCACCTCGTGGTCGGTGAGCTGGACGTTCCCCAGCGGCCAGACCATCACCCAGGTCTGGAACGGCACCCTGTCCCAGAGCGGGTCCTCGGTCTCGGTGAGCAACGTCTCCTACAACGGCGCCCTCGGGGCCGGAGCCTCGACCACGTTCGGCTTCACCGGCTCCTCCAGCGGGAGCAACGGCGCTCCGGCATCCCTGACCTGCACCGCCTCCTGATCTCACAATCCGCGCCGGCGCCTGGGCAATCCGCTCCTCGGCGCCGGCGCGGCCGTCTCCGGGGGCGCGTATCCGCGCGTACGGCCGCAGGCGTGCGACCTGACGGCCGGATCACGGCGGGCGTGTGCGGTCCGCGGGGATCACAGGGAGATCACAGGGGGCGGGGGTACCGCCACGGCTATGGGGCACCTCGGCGGCTACGCGCCCGCAGTAGGGGATTACCGCCCTCAGGCGATGCTTGCGGCGATATGACCCATATGTGTGCGCATCGGAGCGTTGCCATCGCAGCCCGTGACGGTGTATCAACGGGGACGGGTGATCTCTTTGATCTCGTATTACGCCGATCTCGCCATCGGGTTGATCCTGGCCTTCCTGCTGCTGTCGCTTCTCGTCAGCGGCATCAACGAGGGCATCGTCAGGCTGCTCGGCATCCGCAGCAAGTTCCTGTGGGCCTACCTCCGCGACACGCTCGACGGCGCGGAGACGGCCGACGGGACCTCCCGGCTCGACCGGATCGTGGACCTCCTGAAGAGGCTCGTGCGCCGGATCAGCACGCCGCTCACGGCGGCGCCGTCGCCGGGGGAGGGGCGCTCGCGCCTGCCGGCGACCGTGCTGGGGGTGTTCGCGCGGCTGCCGTTCGGCCGCGACCCGCGCCCCGCCTTCAGCCAGGAGCCGCCGCCCGCGCAGAGCCCGCCGCTCGCCCCCGCGACCGGGACGGTCGCCGCCGAGCAGATGATGGCCGCGGAGCAGGCGGCCGCCGACCAGACGGTCGTACAGCAGGCCACCACCGCGCCGTCGGACGGCGGCCCGGCGGCGGGCACGGTCGCTGGCACGGTGGGCGGCACTGCAGGTGGCGCTGCGGGTTCTGCGGGTGCGACGGTGGACCCCGCGCACTCCGCCGAGCAGGCCGATCCCCTGGAGCGGGCCGTACTCACCCTGGACGCGAGTGAGATGGCCGCGGGCGTGGCGGACGGGGCCGCCGTCGGCGGGATGGCCGATGCGGTGGCGGGTGACGCGGCGGTGGGCGGAGTGGCGTTGCCCGGCGAGGGCAAGTCGATGGCCGAACTGCTCCACGAGCGCCTGCAGGAGATCGATCACGCCAAGCGCGGCCGGACGAGCATCGCCGACATCCCTCCGGCGCGCTTCGCCGTCGCCGTCCTGGAGATCGCCACCGAGCACGGCGGCGTCGAGGCCCTCATGCGCGACCTCGACGCGCTCAACAGCCCGCTCTCCCGGCCGCTGAAGGCGGTGTGGAACAGGGCCAGCCACGACCTGGAGGCGTTCCGGCGCGGGGTGGAGGACTGGTTCGACGGGGAGATGGAGCGGCTCACCCTGCTCTACCGCCGCTACGTGCGCTGGGTCATCGCCGCGCTCGGCCTCCTCGTCACGCTGCTGTTCGGCCTGGACTCCCTGGAGTACGGCAAGACGCTGCTGCAGGACAACGCCTACCGCAGCGAGGTGACCGCCTTCGCCCAGTCGGGCCCGGAGGCGCTGGAGCCGCTGCGTGAGAGGTGCGCGCCCGCCCAGGACACCTACGCGTGCGTGACCGACGTGCTGAGCACCCCGGCGTTCGTCAAGATCTTCACGCACGCCCCGGTCAGCGTCAGCATGGACGCCGGCGGCCCGGTCTGGGAGTGGCACGGCGAGGACTGGTGGCGGCGTCTCACGACCCCGGGCCACTGGCCGGGCCTGCTGCTCACCCTCGTCGCCGTGCTGTTCGGCGCGCCGTTCTGGTGGGACATCCTGCGCCGCGTCAGCGGCATGCGCAGCCGATCCCAGGGCTCGTCCGGCTGATCTTCCCCGACTCGAAGGAGGACGAATCGCCGATGGGCGCCGACGTCACCCGCTCTGCCCGATGGCTCGTGACGCGCTACTTCGAGATGTGGAACACGGGGGACGCGTCGGCGGCCGACGAGATCCTGAGCCCTGCCTGGGTCGACCACGCTCACCCCGAAGTGGCCGGGCCCGACGGTGTCCGGCAGGCCGTCGGGCGGATCCGCCAGGCGCGGCCCGATCTCCGGTTCACGATCGACGCCGTGCTCGGAGACGGCGATCTGGTGGCCGTCGCCGGAACCGCCGGTCAGGAGGCGGCGAGCACCCGGCTCGTCTGGCTCGTCCGCGTTCAGGACGGCCTGCTCGCCGAGATGTGGACCTACCGCGACACGAGCGTCCTTTCGTGAGGAGTTGACCTGGAGCGGGCTCCAGGTTATGGAATGCCGGATCGGGCGCGAACACGCTCGCGACGCATCGATCACCATGGGGGCACGGATGACGGACTCTCCTGTCGCTTTCATCACCGGGGGCGGTAGCGGCATCGGGGCGGCGACCGCCCGGCGCCTGCTCGACCGGGGGCACCGAGTGAGCGTCACCGGCCGTGACGAGGGCCGTCTGAGGCGTTTCGCCGAGTCGATCGGCGACCCCGGCCGCCTGCTGACGATCCCGGCCGACGCGGCCGACCACGACGCGGTCCTGTCCGCCGTCGAGACGACGGTGAAGGAGTTCGGGCGGCTGGACACCGCCATCGCCAACGCGGGCTTCGCCACCCACGACACCCTGGCCGACGGCGACCCGGCCGGGTGGCGGGAGATGGTGCTGACCAACGTGCTCGGGCCCGCCCTGCTGATCAGGGCCGCGCTACCCGAACTGAAGCGGTCGAAGGGCCGGATCGTCCTCGTCGGCAGCGTCGCGGGGTTCGTCAACACCCCGGGCAACATCTACGGCGCGACCAAGTGGGCGGTGACGGGCCTGGCCGAGAACACCCGGCGCATGGTGACCGCCGACGGTGTGGGCGTCACCCTGATCGCTCCAGGCCGCGTGGAGACCCCGTTCTGGGATGGGCTGGGCGCTCTGCCCGAGGGGAACCTCCTCACCGCCGACCAGATCGCCGACGCCATCGTGTGGGCCGTCGCGCAGCCGGGCGGCGTCGACGTCAACACGGTCGTCGTGCGGCCCATCGGCCAGCCCACCTGACCGCCCGCGGCGGCGCCGGGTCAGTCGAAGTCGGTGCACACGGCGTACCACCTGTCGGTCAGGCGGTCGACGCTGGAGAAGTCGGAAAGCCTGGCGCCTCGCTGTGGGACATAGGCGAATCCGCATTCCTCCAGAAAGCCGCCGGAATCGGCCGTCACCAGCTCGGTCACGCCGTCCTGCCGCAGGAATCGGCTCACGGTGAACAGCCCGACGTGATCGCGCCTGCTCTCCCAGCGCTTCTCGCCGGGCACGGACTCGACGTATCTCGTGAGGGCGGGTTCGGAGACCAGGAAGGCCGCCTTCATCGGTACGTCGAGGGCCACCAGCGCGTACGGTCGCCGCCCGTTTCCGTGTCCTGCCGCACCGTCGCCCGCACGTCGTCCTTTCTCAGCGGCCCGGAAAATCAGTGGACGGTACGAATATCCCAGGACGATGGTGGAGCGCATGCGTCAAGAGCAGATCTGGGATGCCGAGGCCGCCGGACGCTACGACACGCCGGGCCGGGGGATGTTCGCGCCCGAGGTCCTGGGGCCGGCGGTGGACCGTCTCGCCGAGCTCGCGGGAGACGGACGGGCCCTTGAGTTCGCGATCGGGACCGGGCGCGTGGCCGTCCCGCTCGCCGGGCGGGGAGTGCCCGTCACCGGCATCGAACTGTCCCCTCCGATGATCGGGCAACTGCGGACGAAGGCGGACGAGGCAGCCATCCCGGTGATCGTCGGCGACATGGCGACGGCCGTCGCGCCGGGGGAGTACTCGCTCGTCTACCTCGTCTACAACACCATCTCGAACCTGCTCACCCAGGCCGAGCAGGTCGCGTGCTTCCGCAACGCCGCCCGTCACCTCGTGCCCGGCGGGCGGTTCGTGATCGAGCTCGGGGTGCCCGAGCTACGCGCGCTCCCACCGGGGCGGCAGGCCGTGGTGTGGCATTCGGAGCCCGGCTACATCGGGCTGGACACCTACGACCTACTGCGCCAGCACCTCGTGTCGCATCACTTCACCTTCGACGAGAGCAGGCAGGCCACCCTGTTCCGCAGCCCGCACCGCTACATCTGGCCGGCCGAGCTCGACCTCATGGCCCAACTGGCCGGCTTCGAGCTGGAGTCCAGGCACGCGGACTGGGCCGGCGCCGAGTTCACCGCCGAGTCGCCCTCCCACGTGTCCGTCTACCGCCTCCCGGACCAGGCGGCCTGACCGCGCTCTCTTCCGCCGTTCGCTTCGGCATCCACCATCGGCGGGTGGCGAGGGCCGCGAGCACGGCTCCGGCCGTGTTCAGGATGACGTCGTCCACGGAGCTCACCCGCCCGAGCCGCAGGGCGTGCTGGAGGATCTCGACGGTGAGCGAGGCGGTGGCCGTGACGGCGGCGACCGCGGTGAGCGAGGCGAAGCGCGCCGAGCGGACGGGAAGCATCGCACCGAGTGCCGCGAACACCAGGAGATTGCCCACGATCTGTACGAACGCCGCCCCGGGTGACATCCGCGTGATCTGGTCCACGAGGTCGAGGAGGGGAACCAACTGCACGCCCTGTCCCGCTCCGGGCGTGAGGATCATCCAGATCCACGGAGCGGTTCCGGCGACGATGGCGACATCCGCGACGGCCGTGCGGCGGGGGAAGGGATGCCCCCTCCGGTCCCGGAGGCGTGCGAGCACGAACGCGAGGAGAGCCGCGGCAGGCAGGGCCACGACAGCCGCCACGACGACGGGCCCCCACGCGTTCCACGCCTGATGCACCCGATCATGATGGCACCGGCGGGCATGAGAACGGCCATCGGCCGGCGCCGTGGTGGGGCGCCGGCCGATGGCCGTTCCTGCGGACGCGAGTGCGCCGGCCGTGACCCTGGCAGAGGCCGTACGGCCCTTTCCGCCGGGGTCGGCGGCTCAGCGGATCACACGTCGTAGTAGAGCTCGAACTCGTGCGGGTGCGGGCGGAGGCGGATCGGGTCGACCTCGTTCTCGCGCTTGTAGGAGATCCAGGTCTCGATGAGGTCCGGCGTGAAGACGCCGCCCTCCAGCAGGTAGTCGTGGTCGGCCTCGAGCGCGTCGAGCACCTTCTCCAGCGAGCCCGGCACCTGCGGGATGTTGCGGGCCTCCTCGGGCGGAAGCTCGTACAGGTCCTTGTCGACCGGCTCCGGCGGCTCGATCTTGTTGCGGATGCCGTCGATGCCGGCCATCAGCATGGCGGCGAAGGCGAAGTACGGGTTGCAGGACGGGTCCGGCACCCGGAACTCGATGCGCTTGGCCTTGGGGTTCGACCCGGTGATCGGGATGCGGACGCAGGCCGAGCGGTTGCGCTGGGAGTAGACCAGGTTGACCGGGGCCTCGTAGCCGGGCACCAGGCGGTGGTAGGAGTTCACCGTCGGGTTGGTGAAGGCCAGCAGCGACGGGGCGTGCTTGAGCAGGCCGCCGATGTAGTAGCGCGCGGTGTCCGACAGACCGGCGTAGCCGACCTCGTCGTAGAACAGCGGCTCGCCGTCCTTCCACAGCGACTGGTGGCAGTGCATGCCGGAGCCGTTGTCACCGAAGATCGGCTTGGGCATGAACGTGACCGTGCGGCCCGCCTGGATGGCCGTGCTCTTGATGATGTACTTGTACAGCATCAGCTTGTCGGCCGTCTCGAGCAGCGTGCCGAACCGGAAGTCGATCTCGGCCTGGCCGGCGGTGCCCACCTCGTGGTGCTGCATCTCGGTCTCGATGCCGGCCTCGATGAGGTTGCGGACCATCTCGGAGCGCAGGTCGGTGAAGTGGTCCATCGGCGGGACCGGGAAGTAGCCGCCCTTGTAGCGGGGCTTGTAACCCAGGTTGCCGCCCTCGGAGGCCTTGCCGGTGTTCCAGGCGCCTTCGATGGAGTCGATGTAGTAGTAACCGGCGTTCTGCCGCGTCTCGAAGCGGACGTCGTCGAAGATGTAGAACTCGGCCTCGGGACCGAAGTAGACCGTGTCCGCGATGCCCGTGCCCTTGAGGTACTCCTCGGCCTTGCGGGCGACGTTGCGCGGGTCGCGGCTGTAGGCCTCGCCGGTCAGCGGGTCGTGCACGAAGAAGTTGATGTTCAGCGTCTTGTGCTGACGGAACGGGTCGATCACGGCCGTCGTGGGGTCGGGCAGCAGCAGCATGTCCGACTCGTGGATGGCCTGGAAACCACGGATCGACGATCCGTCGAACATCAGGCCGTCGGTGAAGACATTCGAACCGAAGTTCTCAGACGGGAAGGTGAAGTGGTGCGTCGTGCCCGGCAGGTCCGTGAACCTGACGTCAACGAACTGCACACCCTCGTCCCGGATGAAATTGAGGACGTCATCGGCGGAGTTGAACACTCTCGAACCTCCCAGGGGCACGGGCTAGCGCAACCCGAAAATAGGCCGATGCCGTTTCCGCCCCATGTCTCGATTGTTTCGCGCGTGTTAAGGGAAAGCGCTACCCGGGCGGCCGCCGCGTTAACACCGGCCTCGCTCGTCCCCGGCCTCCATCGTACGGCCTTCTCGCAGGTCAGGTGGCATACGCGGCCGGACATGCCGGTCGCCGTGAGACCGCGGAGGCGCGGTCGTACGGGTTGACGGGCTCGCCGGAGGGCCGCGCCTCGCGCGGGTCGCCGGGGAAGTACGGATGGACGAACCCGTCGCCCGTGTCGCAGCTCGCGCCGAACAGCGCCGACCGGTCGCCGTCCAGCCAGACGACCAGCTTCCCTCCCTCCCGGTAGGCGGCGAACTCGCTCCTGTGGTGCTCGACGACCCTCGTCACGGTCAGGGGGTCGCCGGGCCGGGTGACGGGATGGACGAACAGGTAGTCGGCCTCGATCGTGACGCCTCCGCCGGTCCGTGCGCCGACCGTCGTCGCCCCGGAGACCTTCACGACGTTCCCGGCCGGCTGGGCCGCGCCGGGCGCGAGGCTGAACACCCACGAGCGGGTGCCGGACGGGCCGCTCTCGTCCAGACCGCCCAGGAACGACTCACGTTGCCGGGGGTGCAGCAGCGCGGCGAACCGCTCCGGCCGGCCGCCGCGGACCGTCGCGGAGTCGAGGTGCGCGGCCGACAGCAGCAGCTTCACCCGCAGCAGGGCGCGGCCGACCTCGTCCTCGCTGAGCCCGCCCAGCTTCCGCGCGGGCGGCATGACCAGCCCTTCCTCGCCGTCCGCGAACCCGGCGGCCGGGGTGCCCGTGAACGGACCGGCGGGCGCCGGGTCGAGGTCGGCGAGGCCCTCCTCGCCGTCGGGGATCGGCGTCAGCACGGGACCGGGCCGGGCGACCACCGCGCCGGTGACGAACCGGTCCTCGTCGCCGGACGCCTGGCCGCCGACGCCCAGCCGCTCCAGGGCGTCGGGCCGTACGGTGACGACGAGCCCCGCGACCAGGACGGCGGCGGCGATCGCCACCAGCACGGCCGGCAGGCGGCGCCGCGTCCTCCGGCGGGTGAGGGGGTCCCGCTCCGCCGCCGTGATCATGCTGCGGATCTCGTCCTCGTCGAACTGCGCGACCAGCGCCTCGAAACGCGCGTCGATGTCATCGGGGTCCGCCGGCCGCACGGTTCCCTCCAAACGCCTAAGTCGTAAATGGCCCACCATACAGGGCATTTGATGGGTTCGACCTGCCCCATCATGGACGGCTTCGCGGCCGCACGCCAGACCGGTGACCCTCCCCGATACGCTGGTGAACCATGAGTGACCGGCAGCCGCGTTGGACGCAGACCTGGCTCGGCGGCACCCGCGCCGCCGGGATCGACCTCGGCTACCCCGGCGAGCGGCTCGGCCTGCCCGAGCACGGCCCCGGCGCGGTCGCGGGCTGGGGGCGCAGGCTCGGCGCGGTCGTCGTGGACTGGCTCCTGTGCACCTGGGCCATCGCCGGTGGCCTGCTCCGCGTTCGCGGCGCCGACGTCAGCGCGGTCGGCCTCGGCGTGTTCGCCGCGGAGTACGTACTGCTGCTCGGCACGATCGGCCTGACCCTGGGAATGCGGCTGTTCGGCATCCGGGTGGCCGCGCTGGACGGCGGCCGGCCGCGCTTCCTCGGCGTGCTGGTCCGCACGCTCCTGCTGTGCCTCGCCGTACCCGCCCTGATCTGGGACCGCGACCGGCGCGGCCTGCACGACCGCGCGTCCGGCACGGTGGTCGTCACCCTCTGACGGTCCGTACGAGGGACCCGGCGCGGCTCGTGATCACGGTTCGACGAGGCCGGCCCGGATGGCGTAACGGGTCAGGTCGAGCCGGTCGCGCATGCCGAGCTTCTGCAGGATGTTCGCGCGGTGCCGGTCGACGGTCTTCGCGCTGATGTAGAGTGTCTCCGCGATCTCCTTGGCGGAGTTGCCCTCGGCGATGAGCTTGACGATCTCCTCCTCGCGGGTAGTCAGGATGCTGTCCGGCACCCGCTCGCCCTGCCGGGCGCGCTGGAGGTAGTCGCGGATGAGGGCGGTGACCGCGCCGGGGTAGAGGAAGGGCTCTCCGCGCATCGCCGCCCGGCAGGCCTCCAGCAGGTCCTGGTCGGCGACCGACTTGAGCACGTAGCCCGACGCCCCGGCCTTGAGCGCCTCGAAGAAGTACTGCTCGTTGTCGTACATCGACAGGATCAGGATGCGGATGCCGGGAGCGCGCCGTGAGATCTCACGTGCGGCCTGGATCCCGGTCATGCGGGGCATCGCGATGTCCAGGATGGCGAGGTCGATCGTCTCGGAGCGGGCGGCCTCGACCGCCTCGGCGCCGTCGGAGGCCTCCGCGACCACCATGAGGTCGGGCTCGGCGTCGAGGATCAGCCGCAGTCCGCGGCGGACCAGCGCGTGGTCGTCCGCCAGCAGGATGCGGGTCTTGGCGCTCTCCACGGCTCAGCTCTCCTTCACCGCGTGTGGGGAGGACGACGTGTGGGGGGACGACGAGAGAGGGGGGACGCGTGGGGGGACGACGAGACGCACGTCCGTGCCGCCGCCGGGCGGGGAGTCGACGGTCAGCCGGGCGCCGATGAGCAGGGCGCGCTCGCGCATCCCGCGGATGCCGGCGCCCTCGGTCCGGGCGCCACCGCGCCCGTCGTCGGCGATGCGCAGGGTGAGCCGCCCGTCCTCCTCGGTGAGTGACAGCTCCGCCCGGCGGGCGCGGGAGTGCCTGGCCACGTTCGTCAGTCCTTCCTGCGCGATCCGGTAGAGGACGAGCTCGACCTCCTCGCTGAGCGCGGGCAGCCGGGAATCGATGTCGCGGGTGATCCGGATCCCGCTCGCCTGGGAGAAGTCGCTGCCGAGCGCGCTCAGCGCGCTGTGCAGGCCGAGGTCGTCCAGGACGCCCGGACGCAGCCGCCTGGCGACCTGCCGCACCTCGTCCAGGCTGGCCCGCACCGTCTCCTGCGCGGAGCGCAGTTCCTCCCGGAGATCCTCGGGCGCGCGGTCCACGACGCGCTTGAGCTCCAGCAGCGCCACTGTGAGGCTCTGGCCGATCTCGTCGTGCAGTTCCCGTGCGATCCGCCGCCGTTCCCCCTCCTGCGCGGCCAGCGCGTGCGCGCTGCTCGCGCTGCGCTCGGCTTCGAGCCGTTCGAGCATCTCGTTGAACGTGCCGATGACCTGGGCGAGGTCGCCGTTGCCGCTGTCGGTGAGCCGGTCGCCCGCCCGCAGCAGGTCGACCCGCCGCATGAGCGTGGTGAGCGCGTCGAGCGGGGCCAGGCTCCTGCGGATCAGCAGCGCGTTGGCCGTGATGATCAGGGCCAGCCCCACGGTCAGGACCGGTACCTCGGTGAGCAGGACCGGTGAGGACACCGTGGCGGGGGAGAGCGCGAGCACCAGCGTCCCGGCGGTGAAGACCAGTCCGTTGATCGCGAACAGCCGCCAGAACAGGGCCCGGGCCGGGCGCCGCGACCGCGGCGCCGCCGGCGGCCGGCCGGTCCGCCGGTCGTCGCCCCGGTCATCGCGCCGGTCGGTGCGCCGGTCAGTGGGCTCGTTCACGTCTCACAGCCTGCTCGTTCTCGTGCGTGGGTGTCCATGCGGGGTGCTCCCCATCTCGTGGGGGCCGCTACATGTCATACCTCTCCCGATATGGGTGCTGGACCCGATGGTCCCCGGCCGGGGTGTTCCGAAGACTGGAACAGCAGGCAACGACGGACGGGAGGTATCCGAGATGGACGTGACCAGCGCCACCCTGCCCGGCGTCGCGACCGTGCACCAGTGCGTCACCCGTGACGGCCGGTGCTTCGGGGTGCTCGTCGAGAAGTCCGGCCGCCGGCGGCTCCTCTTCTACGACCCCGCCGAGCCCGACACCGTGCTGCAGGCGATCAGCCTGGAGCAGTGCGAGGCCGACCAGCTCGCCGACATCCTGCACAGCAGGCCCGTCCTCGATCGGCTCGCCGATCTCGAACGCCGTTTCACCGAGTTCGCCGAGGCGGCGTTCGCCCAGGCGGCGTTCACCAAGGCGGCCCGATGACCATCGCAAGGAACCTCCGTCTCCCCGATCGATGTGATGACCTGATGCAAGCGCGCGAAGTCGTCGTGAACCTGCCGACGGTGACCGTCCACGACCCCGTCGCCCGGGCCGTACGGATCATGGTGCTGAACCGGATGCCGGGACTGATCGTCGTGGACGACAGGAGACGGCCGGGCTGGGTGCTGCCCGGCACGCAGGTGCTGCGTCTCACGGTCCCCGGGGCCTACCAGGAGGACGCGGCGCTCGCCCGGGCGATCGACGAGGCCCACGCCGACCGCTTCTGGCAGGAACTGGCCGGCATCACGGTGGGAGACTGCCTGCCGCCCCAGCCGCCCAGGCCGGTGACGGTGCCGCTCGACGCGACCCTGCTCGAAGTGGCCGCCCTCATGACCCGGCTGCGCAGTCCCATCGTCGCGGTCGTCGACCGGGACGGCGCCCTGGCCGGGGCGATCACGCTGGAGCGGCTGCTCACCAGCCTGGCGCTCGTCCCGCCGGGCGACTGACCGCCACGAACGGGCCGCCGCGCCCGGCGAAGCGCCGGGTTCGGCGGCGCCCCTGGCCCCCGCGGCCGGAGCCCCCGGGCCGCGGGGGCCGCCTCCGGCTTCCCCGGCTGTCACGTCGCCTGCCGCGTCGCCGTCCCGCCTTCCGCGCGCTTTCCTGTCACCTTGATTCCTGCCGTCATGTCGCTTCCCGCTGTCGCGTCGCGCCGTGCGGCGTGTCCCTGCTCCGGAGGTTCCGTCATCCACCGCTTCGCCATGCCGTCGCCGTCCTCGTCGCGCCCACCCGCCGGGACACCGTGCCGGGCCTCCGCCGATCACGCCCGCACCGGCCTCGCGAGCGTCGCCGGACCCCCGGGGCGCCGTACGTGAGCGCCGTCGCCTCTTTCTCGATCTTCCTGGCGGCCTTCGCCCTCATCGCGTCCGAGAAGGTGCACAAGGTCAAGGTGGTCCTCGTCGCCGCGGGCGCGATGGCCGTCCTGGGGCTGATCCCCGGCGACGAGGTGTTCTTCTCCGAGACCGCCGGCATCGACTGGAACGTCGTCTTCCTGCTGCTCGGCATGATGATCATCGTCGGCGTCGTCAAGCAGACGGGCGTCTTCGACTACCTCGCCATCTGGGCGGCGAAGAGATCCAGGGGCAGGCCCTACCGGCTGATGGTGATGCTGATGGTCATCACCGCCGTCGCCTCGCCGTTCCTGGACAACGTCACCACGATCATGCTCGTCGCGCCGGTCACCGTGGTCGTCTGCGACCGGCTCCGCATCCCGGCCCAGCCGTACCTGATCGCCGAGGTCCTGGCGTCCAACATCGGCGGCGCGGCGACGCTCATCGGCGATCCCCCCAACATCATCATCGGCAGCCGCGCCGGGCTGACGTTCAACGACTTCCTGGCGCACATGGCGCCGGTCGTGGTCGTCGTCTTCGTGGTGTTCGTGCTGCTCACCCGCGTGCTCTTCCGCAGGTCGTTCCGCTACGACCCCGAGCGCGTGGCCGCCGTGATGGCGCTGCAGGAACGGCGGGCCATCACCGACCCCCGCCTGCTCCTGCGGTGCCTGATCGTGCTGGCCGGGGTCGTCGCCGGGTTCTGCCTGCACGCCGTGGTGCACGTGGAGCCGTCGATCGTCGCCCTGGTGGGCGCCGGGGTGATGCTGCTGGTGTCCCGCGCCGACGTGCCGGAGGTCCTGGGCGAGGTCGAGTGGAGCACGCTGGTCTTCTTCATGGGCCTGTTCGTCATGGTCGCCGGGCTGGTGCACACCGGCGTCATCGCGACGATCGGCGGTTGGGCGGTCGGCGCGCTCGGCGACGACTACTTCCTCGCGGCCACGGCGCTGCTGTTCGGCTCCGGGGTGCTGGGCGCGTTCTTCGACAACATCCCCTACGTCGCCACGATGGTGCCGGTCGTGGAGGAGATGGTCGCCCAGGCGCCGGACGGGCAGACCGGACAGGCGCTGTGGTGGTCCTTCGCCCTGGGGGCCGACTTCAGCGGCAACGGCACCGCGGTGGCGGCGAGCGCCAACGTCGTGGCCGTCGGCATCGCCGCCCGGACCGGCCACCGCATCGGCTTCTGGCAGTTCACCAGGTACGGCATCCTGGTCACCGTGCTGAGCATCACGATGGCCTGGGTCTACGTCTGGCTGCGTTACTTCCTCTGACGTTCCCCGCTCACGACGCGGAGCGCTGGAAGGACGCGGTGCTCAGAAGGACGCGGTGCACTGGAAGATCGCCGTGCCGGGCAGCAGGCGCCCGCGCAGCGGGCTCCACCCGCCCCAGGCGCGGTCGTGGCCGGGCGGCCACTCGGGTTCGGTCAGGCCGGTCAGCGTCAGGCCGGCGCCGGTGATCAGGCCGACCCAGTCGCCCATCGTCCGGTGGTGCTCCACGTACGACGGCTCGCCCTCGTCGGAGTACTCGACGTACGGCGACCGGTCGAAGTAGGGGCGGTCGGCGGTCAGGCCGCGCGGCCCGGGATCGTCGGGAAACGCCCACCGGACAGGGTGGCTGACGGAGAACACGAACCGGCCGCCGGGGCGCAGCACCCGGCGCACCTCGGCCAGCACCGCCGCGGCGTCCGCGACGAACGGCAGCGCGCCGTAGGCGGAGCACGCGAGGTCGAACGAGCCGTCCGCGAACGGCAGCGTCTCGGCGTCGGCCTGCACGACGGGCAGCCGCACCCCGGCCGCCATGTCGATGCGCCGGGAGTGCTGCAACTGCCGGTGGGACAGGTCGGCGCCGACGACCGTCGCGCCCTGCCCGAGCAGCCACCGGCCGCACTGCCCGGCGCCGCACCCGATCTCCAGGATCCGGCGGCCGGCGACCTCGCCCAGCAGGCGCGCGCCCGCCTCGTCCAGCCCCTCCGGGCACCAGACGAAGCCGTCGTCGCGCAGGAATCCGCCGTGCTCGGCCTGGTAGTCGTCGGCCGCGCCGTCCCACCAGCCCCGGTTGGCCCGGGAGGTCTGCGACCGGGAGACCGGCCGCCGTCCGACGTCCATGTGTCGCCGTCTTCCGAACGAGTCTTCCGGCCGGGTCAGCGCATCTTCGGGCCGCGCGGCATGCGCATGCCCTTCGGGATCGGCCCCTTGGGCATCGGCACGGCGGGGGTGAGCGCGCGCATCCGGTTGTTGACCTCGGACACCGCGCCCTTCTTGAGGTTGCGGGGCAGCTTCATCATGTGCCGCTGGAGCTTGGCCAGGGGGACCTGCCCCTCGGCGTCACCGCACTGGATGTCGTAGACCGGCACGTCGATCGCGACCCGCTGCACGCGCTTCTTCTCCGCGACGAGCATCCGCTGGACCCGGTTCGGCGGGCCCTCGGAGACCAGGATGACCCCCGGGAAGCCGACCACCCGGAAGACCATGTCCTGGTCGCGGTTGACCGCGACCGGCTTCTCCTCGACATACCACGTGCCGCGCAGGCTCTGCAGGATCGCGTACGACGCGCCCGGCTGGCCGTGCAGCATGGAGTACTGCGACTTCTGCGCGAACCGGCTGAAGACGAGCATGCCCACGAGGACGGCGGCGAAGACGCCGAAGACGATCCACGTCCAGCCGAAGATCACGCCGATGACGACGAACAGGGCGAGTGTCCCCGCAGCCGACGCGTAGACGATCGGCATGCCCTTCGGATTCGCCTGTTGAATGATCTGTGCGACCATCCGGATCTGCTTGAGGCGTCCCGGAGCCGCTGCGTCTTTGGCCATGTCCTGAAGGATACAAACGCCGAGCTGACTTAATGAAAACGAGACTCACGCACGGGCGGCGATCGCCTGCTGGTAGAGCCGTCCGGCCCGGTAGGACGAGCGGACCAGCGGGCCGGACATGACGCCGGCGAAGCCGATCTCCTCGGCCGCACGCTGGAGCTCGACGAACTCCTCGGGCTTGACCCAGCGGTCCACGGGGTGGTGGCGCGGGGTGGGGCGCAGGTACTGCGTGATCGTCACCAGGTCGCAGCCGGCCTCGTGGAGGTCGCGCAGCGCCTGGAGGATCTCCTCGCGCTCCTCGCCCATGCCGAGGATGAGGTTCGACTTGGTGACCAGTCCCGCCTCGCGGGCCATGGTGATCACCGCGAGCGACCGCTCGTAGCGGAACGCCGGGCGGATCCGCTTGAAGATCCGCGGCACGGTCTCGATGTTGTGCGCGAAGACCTCGGGCCGGGCGGAGAAGACCTCCTCCAGCTGGCCGCGGTCGCCGTTGAAGTCGGGCGCCAGCAGTTCGACGCCGCAGCCGGGGACCATCTCGTGGATCCGCCGGGCGGTCTCGGCGTACAGCCAGGAGCCGCCGTCGGGCAGGTCGTCGCGGGCGACGCCGGTCACCGTGGCGTAGCGCAGCCCCATCTGGAGGACCGACTCGGCGACGCGGCGCGGCTCGTCCCTGTCGTACTCCGCGGGCTTACCGGTGTCGATCTGGCAGAAGTCGCAGCGCCGGGTGCACTGGTCACCCCCGATGAGGAAGGTGGCCTCGCGGTCCTCCCAGCACTCGGAGATGTTGGGGCAGCCCGCCTCCTGGCACACGGTGTGCAGCCCCGCGCCCTTCACCAGCGATTTGATCTCGGTGAAGTTCGGGCCGTTGCGCAGCCGCGTCTTGATCCACGGCGGCTTCTTCTCGATGGGGACCTGGCTGTTGCGCACCTCCAGGCGGAGGAGCTTTCGACCTTCCGGAGCGACCGTCACCATTCCAGCTTATTACCCGCCCCGACCTCGCCCGGCGCGTGCCCGCCCGCCTCGCCCAGGTCCTCCTCGTACAGGTCGTACGGCTCCTCGCCGAGAGCCTCGGCGAGGCGCTTTCCGGCGAAGGGGATGACCTCGTCGACCGTGATGCGCCTGCCGGTCTCCGCCGACAGCGAGGTGACCCCCGCGTCGTCCCCGGTGGGGTCTCCGGTG
Source organism: Microbispora sp. H10670 (assembly GCF_014161385.1). Lineage (NCBI taxonomy): Bacteria > Bacillati > Actinomycetota > Actinomycetes > Streptosporangiales > Streptosporangiaceae > Microbispora > Microbispora sp. H10670. Next base: position 118,890 of record NZ_JABBWW010000025.1, read on the forward strand.
ATGCGGTTGTACCAGCTCAGGTCGTTCACGCAGTTGAGCGCGAAGCCGTGCATGGTCACCCCGCCGGTGACCCGGATCCCGATCGTGCCGAGCCTGCGGTCGGGCAGCCCGTGGGACGGGTCGCCGGGGACCCACAGCCCGCCGCGCCCCTCGACCCGACGCGCGGTCAGCCCGAAGTCGGCGCAGACCTGGATCAGGACCTCCTCCAGCAGCCGGAGGTAGGAGGCGACGTCGGTGATCCGGATGATCGGGTAGCAGACCAGCTGGCCCGGGCCATGCCAGGTGATCTTCCCGCCCCGGTCCACGTCGATGACCGGGGTGCCGTCGGCCGGCCGCTCCTGCGGCAGCGTCCGCTTGCCCGCGGTGTAGACCGGGGCGTGCTCCAGCATCAGGCACAGGTCGGAGATCTCGCCGGCCGCGCGGCGGGCGTGCAGCCGCCGCTGCAGGGCCCAGGCCTGCTCGTACGGAACGTCCACTCCCAGGCGGACGATGGCCAAGCCCTTCACGCTGACAGGGTAGTGGAGGTCAGCAGCCGGGGCTCGACCCGCAGCTCCTTGACGGCGGGCCCGTCGCGCTCGATCCGGTACGCGTACCCCCGGGGGTCGGTGGTCACGGCCTGGATGAACTCCGTGCCGACGTAGTGCAGCGCCACGCCCTCGTCGGCGGCGTACCCCTCCGGCAGTTCGCCCGAGGCGATCGACTCGTGCAGCAGCGAGCGCCGCTGCGGGTCGGAGTTGTAGTGGACGCCGCACGAGTACGGCAGCAGGGCCAGGCCCTCGGACCAGGGCCGCAGCCTCGGCCCGAACGAGTCGGTGTTGCCCCCGACGTGCCAGCACAGCGCCCCCGCGCTCTGCCCGGACAGCACCACGCCCGCCCGCCAGGCCTCGGCGAACGCCTCGTCGAGGCCGTGCAGCCGCCACAACGCGGCGAGGTTGGCGACGCTGCCGCCGCTCACGTAGATCGCGTCCTGCTCCAGGATCCACTCACGGGGGTCGGCGACGTTCGGCATCGGGAACACCGTCAGGTGGCTGACCTCGACGTCCCACCGGGCGAACGCGCCGTACATCTTCAGCAGCCAGTCGGCGTCGTCGCCCGTGGCGGTGGCGAGCAGCCCGAGCTTGGGCCGGTCCTGCCCGGTCAGGTCGAGGACGTAGCGCAGCAGCGCGGTCGGCTCGATGAACCCGTACCGCTCCGACTGCCGGAACGAGCCGCCCCCGATGGCGACGATGTGCGACTGCCCGATGCGGCTCATGCCCCACCACTTCCGTGTCCGGATCGACTGACTCTTCAGAGTACGGCGGCCAGGGCGTCGCCGATGGCGGGATGGGCGAACCGGTGACCTGCGTCGAGGAGCCGCCGGGGGAGCACCCGCTGGCCCGCGAGCAGGGCCTCGTCGGCGAACTCGCCGAGCGCCAGGCGCAGCGCGAGGCGCGGGGCCGGGACCGGCATCACCGGCCGCTTCAGCGCCTTCGCGAGCGCGGCGGTGTAGTCCGCGTTCGTCACCGGCCCGGGCGCCGTCAGGTTGACCGGCCCGGACAGGTCCTCGCGGGAGAGCAGGAAGCGGACCGCGTCCACCCAGTCGGGCAGCGAGATCCACGACACGTACTGCCTGCCGCTGCCGAGGACGGCCCCCGCGCCCATCCTGAAGATCGGCAGCATCCGGGCGAGCGCGCCGCCCCGGCCGCTGAGCACCATCCCGGTGCGCAGCCGCGCCACCCGGAGGCCGGCCTCGGCGGCGGGCGCCGTGGCGTCCTCCCAGGCGCGCACCAGGTCGGCCAGGAAGCCCTCTCCCGGCGGGGCGGACTCGTCCACCGCCCGGTCGCCCGTGTCGCCGTAGAAGCCGATCGCCGAGGAGGACAGCAGGACACGGGGCCCGCCGTCCGCGCGGGCCAGCGCCTCGGCGAGCGTCCGCGTGCCGGAGACCCGGCTCTCCACCAGCTCCCGCTTGTACGCGTCGGACCACCGGCGGTCGCCGATCCCCGCCCCGGCGAGATGGACGACGGCGTCGGCGCCCTCCAGGGCGGCCGGGTCGAGAACCCCGCCCGCCGGGTCCCAGAAGCGCTCGTCGGGCGCCGCCGGCTCGCGCCGCACCAGGCGGCGCACCTCGTGCCCGTCGTCCCGCAGCGCGCTCACCAGGGCCGAGCCGAGCAGACCGGACGCACCGGTCACCACAGTCGTCATCGTCTCCACAGCCCCTTATACGCCGGAAGCCGCCCCGCGGGATGCGGGACGGCTTCGCGGTGTCGCCGGATACTAGGCCAGGCCGAGCTGGGCCTCGAAGCGGCCCTCCTCGAGACGACGCTTGATCGTCGTGAGGAAGCGGGCGGCGTCGGCGCCGTCCACCAGGCGGTGGTCGTAGCTCAGCGCGAGGTACACCATCGAGCGGACCGCGATGACCTCGCCCTCCGGGGTGTCCACGACGACCGGGCGCTTGACGACCGCGCCGGTGCCCAGCATGCCGACCTGCGGCTGGTTGAGGATCGGCGTGTCGAACAGCGCGCCCCGGCTGCCGGTGTTGGTCAGCGTGAACGTGCCGCCGGTGATCTCGTCCGGGCTCACCTTGTTGGTGCGGGTGCGCTCGGCGAGGTCGGCGATCTTACGGGCGAGCCCGGCGATGTTGAGGTCGCCCGCGTTCTTGATGACCGGGACGAGCAGGCCGCGCTCGGTGTCGGTCGCGAAGCCGAGGTGCTCGACGTCGAAGTAGGTGACCTCGTTGGTCTCGCTGTTGATCGTGGCGTTCAGCTTCGGGTGCTGCTTGAGCGCCTCGATCGCGGCGATCGCGAAGAACGGCATGAACGACAGCTTGACGCCCTCGCGCCGCAGGAACTCGCCCTTGGCCTGGTCGCGCAGGCGGGCGATGCGGGTGACGTCGACCTCGACCACGGTGGTGAGCTGGGCCGAGACCTGCAGCGACTCCACCATGCGCTTGGCGATGGTCTGCCGCAGGCGCGACATCTTCTCGGTGTGGCCGCGCAGGGTGGTGTCCACCCGCACCTCCGCCGCGGCGGGCCGGCAGACATCGCGCGCATGGCCGGTGTGGGCCGTGCGGCGGTGAGCAACTGGCGACGCCGCCAC
>NZ_JABBWW010000026.1:0-118581 GCF_014161385.1 Microbispora sp. H10670
CGGCTGATGGGACGGGGTGGGCCGAGGGTGTGGGTGTGGTGGTGGTGGAGCGGTTGTCGGCGGCGCGGCGGGCGGGGCATCGGGTGTTGGCGGTGGTGGCGGGGTCGGCGGTCAATTCCGATGGGGCCAGTAATGGGTTGACGGCGCCGAATGGGCGGGCGCAGGAGCAGGTGATCGGGCGGGCGCTGGCGGAGGCGGGGCTGGGTCCGGGTGATGTGGATGTGGTGGAGGCGCACGGGACGGGGACGCGGTTGGGGGATCCGATCGAGGCGCGGGCGTTGGGTGCGGCTTATGGGCGTGGTCGGGTGGCGCCGTTGTGGGTGGGGTCGTTGAAGTCGAACATCGGTCATGCTCAGGCGGCGGCGGGGGTGGGCGGGGTCATCAAGATGGTGATGGCGTTGCGGCATGGGGTGTTGCCGGCGACGTTGCATGTGGATGAGCCGACGCCGCATGTGGATTGGGAGGGTTCGGGGCTGGCGTTGCTGACCGGTCCGGTTGCCTGGCCGGAAGGGGAACGGCCGCGCCGGGCGGGGGTGTCGTCGTTCGGGATCAGCGGCACCAACGCCCACGTCATCCTCCAGCAACCACCCGCCACCGCCCTCGGACAACCACCCGCCACCGGCGACGACCCCTCCACCGGCCAGGACCCCGACGCGACGTCCGTCACCACGCCGTCCGTCACCACGACGACTGCGGGCCCCTCGACGGAGGAGGGCGTGCCGTTCGTCCTGTCGGCGAAGACGGAGACCGCGCTGCGCGCGCAGGCGGGCCTCCTGCACGACGTCCTCGCCGGCGGGTCCGCCGCGCCGAGGGACGTCGCGTTCACCCTCACTCGCCGGTCGCGGCTGGAGCGCCGGGCCGTGGTGGACACCGCGCTCGGGGACCCGGTGCGGGCTCTGGCCGCCCTCCGCGACGGCGTGCGCCACTCGGCCGTCGTCACCGGACGCGCCCTGCCGGACCAGCGGCTCGCGTTCCTGTTCTCCGGGCAGGGCGCGCAGCGGGCCGGGATGGGCGCGGGCCTGCTGGAGACCTCCACGGTGTATGCCGCCGCCTTCGACGAGATTTCCACGTTGCTGGAGCCCCACATAGGCACGAGACTGCGTGACCTGCTCGCCGACCCGGAGCGCCTGGGACAGACGCTTTACGCCCAGCCGGCGCTGTTCGCCGTGGAGGTCGCGCTCTACCGGCTCGCCGAGTCGTACGGCCTGCGGCCCGACTTCCTGATCGGCCACTCGGTCGGGGAGCTTGCCGCCGCGCACGTGGCGGGCGTGCTCGACCTCCCTTCCGCCTGTGCGCTGGTCGCGGCCCGGGGCCGCCTGATGCAGGCCGCCCGGGACGACGGCGCGATGGCCGCGTTCGCCGCCACCCCGGAGGAGGCGGCCGGGCTGGCCGCTTCGGCGGGCGGGACCGTCGAGGTGGCCGCGGTCAACGGCCCGGCGTCGGTCGTGCTGTCGGGCGACGCGGACGAGATCGACCGGCTCGTCGCCCGATGGAAGGACGAGGGCCGCAAGGCCACCCGGCTGAAGGTGAGTCACGCCTTCCACTCGGCGCACATGGACGGCGTGCTGGAGGAGTTCCGCCAGGTGGTGGCCGGGCTGACGTTCGCCCCCGCCCGGCTGCCCATCGTCTCGACGGCGACCGGGGCGCTCGCGGGCGAGCGCGAGATGTCCGGCCCGGACTACTGGGTGGCGCAGTTGCGCGGCACCGTGCGGTTCGCCGACGCGGTCAACGCGGCGCGGGAGGCGGGCGTGACCCGCTTCGCCGAGCTGGGCCCCGACGGGTCGCTCGCCGCGCACGCCCAGGAGACGTGCACCGCGCAGAGGGACACTGCGCAGAGAGACGCCGCGCAGAGAGACACCGCGAGAGGCGGCACGGCGGGGGGAGACGCGGCGAGGAGGGACGCCGTGGACGGAGAGGGTGCGCAGGGAGACACCGCGAGAGGCGACACCGCAAGAGGCGGCACGGCGGGGGGAGACGGCGCGAAGGGAGAGGCCGCGAAGGGCGAAGCCGGGGAGGTCGTCGCAGCGAAGGTGGTCGCCGCCGAGGTGGTCGCCGTGCCGCTGCTCCGGACGGGCCGCCCGGACGCGGCGGCGGTGCGGGCCGCGCTCGCCCGGCTGCACGTGGCCGGCGTGCCGGTCGACTTCGGGCCGCTCGTCGCGGGCGGCCGGCTCACGGACCTGCCGACGTACCCCTTCGAGACCAGGCGCTACTGGCTGCTGCCCGCCGCGGACGACGGCCCTCCGGCGGCGTTCGGGCTGGACGCCCCGCCGCATCCGCTGCTGGCCGGGACGGCCGAGCTGCCCGGGGGGAGCCGGCTGTTCACCGGCGTGCTGTCCACCCGCCGCCAGCCGTGGCTGGCCGACCACCGGATCGGCGGCCGCGTGCTGGTCCCGGCCATGGCCCTGGCCGACCTGGCATTGGCGGTGGGCGTGGAGGCCGGCCTGCCGACGCTGGGCGAGTTCGTGATGCGCGCGCCGCTCGAACTGGACGGCCCGGGGGAGGTCCGGCTCCAGGCGGCCCTGTCCCCGGACGGTGAGCTCACCGTGCGCAGCCGGGCGCGAGAGGCGGCGGAGTGGACCGTCAACGCCACCGCCACGCTCACGCGGGAGGAGGTCGCGCCCGGTGCCCCCGTCGGGTCCGGTCCCGGCCATCGCGTCGACCCCGGAACGCCCGAGGCCACCTACCGTCTGCTCGCCGAGCACGGGTACGAGTACGGCCCGGCGTTCCAGGGGCTGCTGTCCGCCTGGCGGGACGGCGACGACCTGTACGCCGAGGTGGCGTCGCCGCCGTCGCTCCGCGGCGACGCCGCGCGTCACGCGGCCCGGCCCGCCCTGCTGGACGCGGCCCTGCACGCCCTGTCGCTGGACGGGATCGACGGCCCGCGTCGCGTGCCGTACGCGCTGAGCGGCGTCCGGGCGCACGCGGCGCCCGCGTCCGGAGGACGGCCGCCGCACCTCACCCGGATCCGCGCCCGGTTCACCCCGCTCGGCACCGACGCCTACCGGGCCGACCTCATCGGCGACGACGGCCGGGAGGTCCTGACCGTGGAGCGGCTGCGGCTGCGGCCGCTCCCGTCCGCCGCCGCCGTGTACGGCCTGCACTGGGAGGCGAGGCCCCGGCCCGAGCCGGCGGCGGGCGCCGTCCTCGCCGGCGTCGCCGCCGTGGCGGACCTTCTCGAACGGCCTCCGTCGCTCGCGCTGCTGCACGGGCTCGACCGCGACGACGACCCGTACACCGCGCTGGACGAGGCCCGCGAGGTCCTGCGGCGGTGGGCGGCCGGTGACGGCGGGCGCCTGGTGGTGCTGACCCGGGGCCTCGCGGTGGACGACGCCGAGTCCGCCCGGCCGTCCACGGCCGCCCTGTGGGGCCTGGTCAGGGCGGCCCGGGCCGAGCACCCCGGCCGGTTCGCCCTGCTCGACATCGGCCCGGAGGACGGGCCGGAGGATCCGGAGCTGCTCGCGGCTGCGGGTGCGGCGTTCCCCGAGGCCGCGATCCGGTCGGGAGCGCCGCTGGTGCCGCGTCTCGGCCCCGCACCCGCGGCGCCGTCGTCGTCCGGACCGCTGTGGCCGCGCAGCGCCGCGGGCGGCACGGTGCTCGTCACCGGCGGGCTCGGCGCACTCGGCCGGCGGATCGCCGCCCACCTCGTCACCCGTCACGGCGTACGGAACCTGCTGCTGGTGAGCCGCCGGGGTGAGCACCATCCGGATTCCGGCGCGGCCCAGGCGGAGCTGGCCGCCCTCGGCGCCGCGGTCACCGTGCGGGCCTGCGACCCGGCGGACGCGGAGGCTCTCACCGCCCTGCTCGGCGGCCTGGACGCTCCGCTGACGGGCGTCGTCCACGCGGCGGGCGTCGCCGAGGACGCCACCCTGGAACGGCTCACCGGGGCGGCCCTGCGGCGGGCGCTCGACGCGAAGCTCACCGGCGCCCGCAACCTCGACGAGGCCACCCGCGACGCGGACCTCGACGCGTTCGTGCTGTTCGGTTCCGTGGCGGGCGTCCTCGGCACCGCCGGGCAGGGCGCGTACGCCGCCGCGAACGCCGCCCTCGACGCGGTGGCGCGGCGACGGCGGCGGGCCGGCCGGCCCGCCGTGACCGTTCACTGGGGCCTGTGGGACCTCGGCGAAGGCATGAGCGGCGCCCTGGGAGACGTGGACGTCGCCCGGCTCGGACGGGCGGGCATCCGCCCCATGGCCCCGGCCGACGGACTGGGCCTGTTCGACGACGCCCTGCGGTCGGACGTCCCGGTCGTGGTGGCCGGCAGCCTCGACCTCGCCGTCGCGGCGGCCCGGCACCGCCCGCGGGCCGCGACGCCCGCCCCCGCCTCGGCCGCCACTCCGGCTGTTCCGATCGTCGCAGGGCCCGGCCGCCGGGACACCGCCCGGCTGGTCCTCGACGCGGTCGCCGCGGTCCTGGGCCACGCCGACGGCGCGGAGATCGACCCGGACCGGCCGTTCACCGACCTCGGGGTCGACTCGCTGACCGCCCTGGAGCTGCGCAACCGGCTGGGCGACGAACTCGGTGTGCGCCTGCCCGCCACCGTCGTCTTCGACCACCCCACCCCGGCCGCCCTGATCGGGCTCCTCGACGCCCTGGCCGGCGATCCTTCCGAGGATCTGACGGGAGCGCCGGACGGCGACGCCCGCCCCGGCGCGGGCGCGCGGGAGCGGGAGCCGTACGACCCGGACGGCGACGCCGTCGCGATCGTGGGCATGGCGTGCCGGTTCCCCGGCGGCGCGCGCACCCCGGCCGAGCTGTGGGAGCTGCTCGTCTCGGGCACGGACGCGATCACCGAGTTCCCCGCGGACCGCGGCTGGGACCCCGACCTGTTCGATCCCGATCCGGAGCACCCGGGCACGTCGATCACCCGGCACGGCGGCTTCCTGCACGACGCGGCCGAGTTCGACCCCGAGTTCTTCGGGATCAGCCCCCGCGAGGCGCTGGCCGTCGACCCCCAGCAGAGGCTGCTGCTGCAGACCGCGTGGGAGGCGGTCGAGGACGCCGGGATCGACCCGGCGACGCTGCGCGGATCCCAGAGCGGGGTGTTCGTCGGCGTCATGTACTCCGACTACGGCGCGCGGGTCCACCAGCGGCGCGGCGCGGCCCGCGATCTGGAGGGCTACCTGGTGAGCGGCAGCGCGGGAAGCGTCGCCTCCGGCCGCATCTCCTACACCCTCGGCCTGGAGGGCCCGGCCGTGACGGTGGACACCGCCTGCTCCTCCTCCCTGGTCGCCGTCCACCAGGCGGTGCAGGCGCTGCGGCTGGGCGAGTGCGGGCTGGCCCTCGCCGGGGGCTCGACCGTGATGGCGAGCCCGGCCACGTTCGTCGAGTTCAGCCGCCAGCGAGGGCTGGCCCCCGACGGCCGCTGCAAGCCCTTCTCGGCGGACGCGGACGGCACGGCCTGGGGCGAGGGGGTGGGGCTGCTCGTGCTGGAGCGCCTGGCCGACGCGCGCCGCAACGGGCACCGCGTGCTCGCCCTGGTCCGCGGGTCCGCCGTCAACCAGGACGGCGCGAGCAACGGCCTCACCGCGCCGAACGGCCCCGCCCAGGAGCGGGTCATCCGGGCCGCCCTGCGCAGCGCGGGGCTGCGGCCGGCCGACGTCGACGTGCTGGAGGCCCACGGCACCGGCACCCGGCTGGGCGACCCGATCGAGGCGGGCGCGGTGCTCGGCACGTACGGACAGGACCGGGACGGGCGCGCACCGCTGCTGATGGGCTCGCTCAAGTCGAACATCGGGCACACCCAGGCCGCCGCCGGGGTGGCCGGGATCATGAAGATGGTGCTCGCCATGCGGCACGGGCGGGTGCCCGCGACCCTGCACCTGAGCCGGCCGACCGAGCACGTGGACTGGTCCGGCGGCGCGGTGGCCGTGCCCGCCGAGGCGGTGCCCTGGCCCGGCACTCCCGGCCCGCGCCGGGCGGCGGTCTCGTCGTTCGGGATCAGCGGCACCAACGCGCACGTCATCCTGGAGATGGGTGACGAGCCCCGGGTGGAGGGCCCCGCACCGGACGAGGCGACGCCGGTCGTGCCGTGGGTGCTGAGCGCGCGCACCGACGAAGGGCTGCGCGAGCAGGCGGCACGCCTGAGGCGGCACGTGGCGGCCGACCCCGGCCTGCGGATCGCCGACGTCGCCCTGTCGCTCGGCGTCACCCGGACCGCGTTCGACCGGCGGGCCGTCGTCCTCGGCCGGGACCGCGCCGAGCTGATCGCCGGGCTCGATCACCTGATCGCGGGTACCACGCCGCCGCCCGGCGCCTTCCCCGCCGTCGTCACCGGTACGGCGGTGCGCGGCCGGACCGCCGTCCTGTTCGCCGGGCAGGGCGGCCAGCGGACCGGCATGGGCACGGAGCTGTACCGGACGTTCCCGGCCTACGCGAGGGCGTTCGACGAGGTGTGCGAGCAGCTGCGCCGCGCCGACGGCGTCGACGTGGCGGCCGTGGTCGCGGGGGAGGGCGAGCCGGGGCTCATCCACCGGACCCGCTACACCCAGGCGTCGCTGTTCGCCCTGGAGGTGGCCCTCTTCCGGCTGCTGGAGTCGTGGGGCCTGCCGGTCGACGCCCTCGCCGGGCACTCGGTCGGCGAAGTCGCCGCCGCGCACGTCGCCGGAGCGCTGACCCTCCCCGACGCGGCGGCGCTCGTGGCGGCGCGGGGGCGGCTCATGCAGGAGCTGCCCGAGGGCGGGCTGATGGCGGCCGTGCAGGCCGACCGGGCGACGGTGGAGCTGCTGGCGCGTGAGACGGGTGTGCGGGTGGACGTGGCCGCGGTCAACGCCCCCGGTTCGGTGGTGATCTCCGGCGAAGCCGGTCCCGTGGAGCGGCTGACCACCCACCTCGCCGGGCTCGGGCACCGGGTGAAGCGGCTCACCGTGAGCCATGCCTTCCACTCCGCGCTGATGGAGCCGATGCTGGCGCCGTTCCGCGCGGAGATCGCCGGTCTGTCCGCGGCGCCCCCGCGGCGCACGCTCGTGTCGACGCTCACCGCCGAGGAGGCCGGCGCGGACGTCCTGGGATCGGCGGAGCACTGGGCGGAGCAGGTCAGGGGAACCGTCCTGTTCGCGGACGCGGTCGCGCGGCTGCGCGGGCTCGGCGCCGTCCGCTTCCTGGAGATCGGCCCCGACGCGGCGCTGACCGCGATGGTCCGGCAGTGCGACCTGGGTGAGGACGCCGTCGCGGCGGCGGCGCTCGGCCGCGGGGACGACGAGGCGGCCGCGCTGTGGTCGTTCGTGGCCCGCGCCTTCGTGGCCGGGGTCGCCTGGGACTGGCGGGCGCTGCTCGGCGGCGGGACCGTCGTGCCGCTCCCCACCTACCCGTTCCGCCGCGAGCGCCTGTGGCTCGCGGCACCGGGCGAGGACGGGTCCGCGGCCGGTGTCGGCGCGGAGAAACCCGATCACCCGCTGCTCATGGCCGCCGTCGCCGTCCCGGACGGCGGGCAGACCGTCTACACCGGGGTGCTCTCGGCCGCGCGGCAGCCCTGGCTGGCCGACCACCTCCTGGCCGGTGTCCCGGTGCTCCCGGCGGCCGCCCTCCTCGACGTGACCTCCTGGCTCGCCGACCGGCACGGCGGCCGCGCGGTCCGGGAACTGGAGCTGCGCTCCCCGGTGACGATCCCGGCGGAGCGGGAGGTCCACCTGAGGATCACGGTCGACGGCGCCCGGGTCCGCGTGCACGGCCGTCCCGCGGGGACCGAGGAGTGGATCCAGCACGCCGAGGCGGCGCTCGACGGCGACGCCGCCGCGCCGGTCTGGTCCGGCCACCGGCCCCCGGCGGCCGAGCCCGTGGACGTGACGGGGGCGTACGAACTCTTCGCCGCCCGCGGTTACGGCTACGGCCCGGCCTTCCAGGGGCTGCGGGCCCTGTGGCGGGCCGGGGACGAGCTGTACGCGGAGGTCGAGACCGGCGCCGGCCTGACGCCGGGGCTGCTCGACGCCGCCTTCCACCCCTGGATCGCCGCCGCGCAGGACCCTCCCGAGGGGCACATCCCCGTCCCGTACGCCTTCCGGGGGGTGCGCCTGCACGCCGTGCCCGCCGGACGGCTGCTGGTCCGGATCCGGCACACCGGCGAGGAGACGTTCGCGCTCGACGCGGTGGACGCCCAGGGGAGCCCGGTGCTGTCCGTGGCGGAGGCCCGGGTGCGCCCGGTCGAGGAGCGCGCACTGCTGGGCGCGGCCGGGGCGGCCACGCGGCCGTACGAGGTGGTGTGGGTCTCCGCGCCGCCGGATGAGCCGGCGGACGCGCGGCCGGACGCGCTCGCGGACCCGACCGCGGGCTCTGGAGACCTGGTTGTCCTGGCCCCCGACGGGCTACTCGCCGACGGGCCCTTCCCGGTGCTGGCATACCCGGCCGGGACGGGCGGCGCCCCCAGCGAAGCGGACGCCGACGAATTGGACGCCGATCGAGCGGACGCCAGCGGAGTGGACGCCGGTGGAGCGGACGACGTGGCGGGCGCGGTCCGGGAGGCGCTGCGCCGGGCGCGCGAGGCCATCCTCGGGCTGCCCGCCGACGGCCGTCTCGTGGTGGTGACCCAGGGAGCGGTCCCCGCCGACCCCGCCGATCTCACAAACCACCACCACACCGACGAGACCGGCCGCGTCGGTCGGGCCGGGCTTGTGGGGGCGGCGCTGTGGGGGCTGGTCCGGACGGCCCGGCTGGAGTTCCCCGGCCGGATCGGCGTGGTCGACGTCGACGCCCACCCCGAGTCCCTGGCACTCCTGCCCCGCGTGCTGGCGGCCGAGCCCGGCCAGCTCGCCCTCCGCCACGGCGAGACGCTGCGCCCCCGCCTGCGCCCGGTGACCGGCGCCCCGGACGCCCCGCCGGACCTCGGTGCGGGCACCGTCCTGGTCACCGGCGCCGGCGGCGCGCTCGGCGCGGAGGTGACCCGCCACCTGGTCACCCGGCACGGCGTCCGCAGTCTCCTGCTCGTCAGCCGGCGCGGTGACGCCGACCCGGCCCTGCGCGCCCTGGCCGGCGAACTGGCCGCCCGGGACGGCGTCGAGGTCCGTACGGCCGCCTGCGACGTGGCCGACCCCGCCGCGGCCGGCGCCCTGGTCGGCGAGGTGGCCGGTTCCCTGGCCGCCGTGTTCCACGTCGCGGGCGCCCTGGACGACGCGGTGCTGGAGAACGCGACCCCCGAGCGGATCGACCGGGTGCTGCGTCCCAAGGTCGACGGCGCCTGGAACCTCCACAGGCTCACTGCGAGGCTGCCGCTGCGGGCCTTCATGCTGTTCTCGTCGGTCGCGGGCGTGCTGGGCAACGCGGGGCAGGCGGGCTACGCCGCGGCCAACGCGTTCCTGGACGCGCTCGCCGAGCGGCGGCGGGCGGCCGGGCTGGCGGGCCTGTCCCTCGCCTGGGGCCTGTGGGACACGGGGCCGGGCCGGGGCATGGCCGGGGAGCTGAGCGAGGCCGCCCAAAGCAGGCTCGCCCGGATGGGCGTGCGCGCCCTGACCACCGAGGAGGCGCTCGGCCTGCTCGACGACGCGCTGGGGGCCGGCCGGGCGGTGCTGGTGCCGGCCCGGTTCGACCGCGGAGCGCTCGCCCGGCGGCCCGGCGACCTGCCCGAGGTGCTCGCCGACCTGGCGCCGGCCAGGCCCGCCGTACGGGCCCTGCCGCTGTCGCGGCGATTGGACGGGCTGGCGGAGGACGCGGCGCGGGCCCTGGTGCGGGACGTCGTCGCCGGCCGGGTCGCGGAGGTGCTGGGCCTCGCCGGCGGGGCGCGCGTGCCGGACGACCGCGGGCTGTTCGACCTCGGTCTCGACTCGCTCACGGCCATCGAGCTGCGCAACCGGCTGGGCGAGGAGATCGGGGACCGGCTCCCCGCGACCGTGCTGTTCGACCACCCGACCGTGCGGGAGCTGACCGCGCATCTGCTGGAGCGGCTGCGCCCGGAGCGGGAGGTGTTCGACCCGGCGGCGCTGGACGGGTGGGTGTCGGCCGCCGCGGACCTCATGGCGGACGACGGCCGGCGGGCCGGGCTCGTGCGCGCGCTGCGAGGCGCGCTGACCGCCCTGGGCGCGACGCGGGGCGCGTACGGCGGCAACGGAGGCAACGGCGGGAACGGCCACGACCCCGTGGGATCCCTGGACGGCTCCCTCGACGGGGTCGAGGCGGCCTCGGACGACGAGCTGTTCGGGCTGCTCGACCGGGAGCTGAGCGAGTGACCGCACAGTCGCGGACGGATCACGAACGGCCCTTTCAGGATGACAACGGAGAGCGGTTCATCGATGGCGAATGAAGACAGGCTGCGCGACTACCTCCGGCGGACCACGGCCGACCTGCTGCGCGCCCGGGCGGACCTGGAACGGCTGGAACAGGCCGCGCGCGAGCCGCTGGCGATCGTCGCAATGGCCTGCCGCTACCCCGGCGGGGTGCGCACCCCGGAGGATCTGTGGCGGCTGGTCGAGTCCGGAACCGACGCGATCACCCCGTTCCCGCGCGACCGCGGCTGGCCCCTCGACGAGCTGTACGACCCCGACCCGGACCGTGAGGGCACCAGCTACGCCACGGAGGGCGGGTTCCTGCACGACGCCGCCGGGTTCGATCCTGAGCTGTTCGGCATCAGCCCCCGTGAGGCGCCGGCCGTCGACCCCCAGCAGCGGCTGCTTCTGCAGGCCACCTGGGAGGTGTTCGAACGGGCCGGGCTGAACCCGCGCGGGCTGACGGGCGAGCGGGTCGGGGTGTTCGTCGGGGTCATGTACTCCGACTACGCGTCCCGGCACGCCCGCGCCCCCGAGGGCCTCGAAGGGTTCGTCGGCACCGGCAGCGCCGGGAGTATCGCCTCCGGCCGCATCGCGTACACCTTCGGCCTGCAGGGGCCGGCGGTCACGCTGGACACGGCGTGCTCGTCGTCGCTCGTCGCCCTGCACTACGCGGCCCAGGCCGTACGGCGGGGCGACTGCGAGATGGCCGTCGCGGGCGGCGCCACGGTCATGGCGACACCGGCGACCTTCGTCGAGTTCAGCCGCCAGCGGGGGCTGTCCCCGGACGGCCGGTGCAAGGCGTACGCCGCGGCGGCCGACGGCACCGGCTGGGCGGAGGGCGTCGGCCTGGTGCTCGTGGAACGGCTGTCGGAGGCGCGGCGGAAGGGCCATCCGGTCGTCGCGGTGCTGCGCGGCAGCGCGGTCAACTCGGACGGCGCGAGCAGCCGCCTGTCCGCTCCGAACGGCGCGGCCCAGCAGCGGGTCGTCCGGGCGGCGCTCGCCGACGCCGGTCTCGACCCCGGCGAGGTGGACGCCGTGGAGGGGCACGGCACCGGCACCGGCCTCGGCGACCCGATCGAGGCGAACGCGCTGATGGAGGTGTACGGCGGCGCGCGTCCCGCCGGCGACCCGGTGTGGCTGGGCTCGCTCAAGTCGAACATCGGGCACACGCAGGCCGCCGCGGGCGTCGGCGGGGTCATCAAGATGGTCCTGGCCATGCGGCACGGCGTGCTCCCGGCGAGCCTGCACATCGACGCCCCCACGCCGCACGTCGACTGGGCCGCGGGCGGCCTCGCCCCGCTCACCGCCGCCCGCCCCTGGCCCGAGCGGGACCGCGCCCGCCGCGCCGCGGTCTCCTCGTTCGGCATCAGCGGCACCAACGCCCACGTCGTCATCGAGCAGCCCCCCGCGGAGGCGGACCAGGAGAGCGGGGAGCATCCGGAAGGCCAGGAGCACCCGGACGGGCGGCCGGTGGTCTGGACGGTGTCGGGCGACACGGAGCAGGCCCTGCGTGACCAGCTCACCCGGCTGCGCGAGTGGGTGAACGGCCATCCGGACACCCGCCCGGCCGACGTGGCCCACACGCTCCGCACCGGCCGCGCCGATCTCCTCCACCGCGCGGTCGCGGTCGGGACGGACCTGCCGGGACTCACCGGGGCGCTCGCGGCACTGGAGGAGGGACTCCCGTCTCCGTACGCGGCGTCGGGGGAGGCGGGGGCCCCGGCGCGGCCGGTGTTCGTCTTCCCGGGCCAGGGGTCGCAGTGGGCCGGCATGGCGCGCGAGCTCTTCGCCTCCTGGGAGCCGTTCCGCGAGGAGATGCTCAAGTGCGCCGCCGCCCTCGCCCCGCACGTCGAATGGGACCTGGTCGAGGTGGTGACCGCGCCCGCAGGCGGCACGACCGGCGCCCTGCTGGACCGGGTCGACGTGGTGCAGCCCGCACTGTTCGCCGTGATGGCGTCGCTGACCGCCGCGTGGCGCTCCCTCGGCGTCGAACCGGCCGCCGTCGTGGGGCACTCCCAGGGGGAGATCGCCGCGGCGTACGCCGCGGGCATCCTGGACCTGGCCGACGCGGCCGCCCTGGTGGCCCGGCGCAGCCGAGCGATCGCGGACATCGCGGGCGGCGGGGCCATGGCGTCGGTCGAGCTGGCCGCCGCCGAGCTGCGCCGCCGGTTCGGCGACGTGGACGGCATCGCCGTGGCGGCGGTGAACGGGCCCGCCGCGACCGTCGTCTCGGGAGAGGCGGGCGCGGTGCGCGAGCTCGTCAGCCGGTGTGAGGCGGAGGGCGTGCGGGCGCGGCTCGTGCCCGTGGACTACGCGTCCCACTCACCGGCCGTGGAGCCGCTGCGCGAACCGCTGCTCGCCCGGCTGGCGGGGATCCGGCCCAGGCCGGGTCACGTCCCCTTCCACTCGACCGTACTGGCCGGTGAGGTGGACGGCGCCGCGCTCGACGCCGCGTACTGGTACGACAACCTACGCGAGCCGGTGCGCCTCGGCGAGACCGTCGCCGCCCTGGTCGAGGCGGGACACCGGTGTTTCCTGGAGGTCAGCCCGCATCCCGTGCTGACGGCGCCGCTGCGCGACACGGCCGAGGAGGCGGGGGCCGCCGCGCACGTCGTGGGCACGCTCCGTCGCGACGACGGTGGGCTCGACCGGCTGCTCACCTCCGCCGGGGCGTTGTTCGCCGCCGGTGTTCCCGTGGAGTGGGGCTCGTTCACCGCCGGAAGCAGGGTCGATCTTCCCACCTACGCCTTCCAGGAGCGGCGGTTCTGGCTGGACACCGTCACCGCCGCGCCGCCCGCCGCCCCCGGCCCGTCCGGGCTCCCGTCGGCGGGCCATCCCGTGCTCGGCGTCGCCGTCGAGGACACCGGTGGCCGGCGGGTGCTGTTCTCCGGCGTCCTGCCGGCGGAGGGGTGGTCGCGGCAGCACCGGCTGGGGGAGCGCCGGTTGCTCCCCGGGAGCGGGCTGGCCGAGCTGGCGCTGGCGGCGGGGGAGCGCGTCGGCCTGTCCCGGATCGAGGACGTGACGCTCCTGGCCCCCGTGGAGGTGGCGGAGGCCGCCGTCCGTCTGCAGGTCGAGGTGGAGGCCGCGCCGGGCGGCGCGACGTTCGCGATCCACGCCAGGACGGGGGAGGGGGACGCCGCAGGTCCGTGGCGGCTCCACGCGTCCGGCTCCCTGGCCCCGGGCGATCTTCCGGGCGACGGTCCCAACGACCTTCCCGGCGACGTTTCCGGAGACCTTTCCGGTGTTCTTCCCGGCGACAGCGACGGCGACGGCGACGGCGACGCGGCCGGACCCCCGGGCGAATGGCCGCCGGAGGGCGCGGAGTCCCTCGACGTCGAGGCCGGGTACGGACGGCTGGCCGAGGCGGGGGCACACTACGGCCCGGCCCTGCGCGCGGTGCGTGCCGCGTGGGCCCGGGACGGCGAGGTGTTCGCCGAGGTGGTCGCCGACTCGGCCACGAATCCGGTCACGAATCCGGTCACCGATCCGGCCGCCCGGGTGGCCGGGCCGGGCGGGCACGCGACGGGCCCGGCAACGGAGGGGGACGGGTACGCGATCCACCCCGCCGCACTGGACGGCGCGGTCCAGGCCGCCTTCCTCGACCGCGTGCTGCGGGCCGGGGACGACGGCCCGCCCGAGCCGGTCGTCCCCTTCGCCTGGAGCGGCGTGCGGGCGCACACGCCCCCGGCCGGGCCCCTCCGGGCCCGGGTGACCCGCACCGGTCCCGACACCTACGCCCTGCTCCTCACCACGCCGGACGGCCGGGTCGTGCTGACGGCCGACGAGGTCCGCGTACGGCCGGTGCCCGCGCCGGAGGCCGGGCGGCCGGAGCGGCCGGAAGCCCCGGACGCGTACGAGGACAGGCCACATCCCCACCCGCACCTGCACCCGCACCCGGGCCCGGCCCTGCGCCTGCGGCCGCCGCGGAAGCGCGCGCTCGCCGGGCACCACCCGGGAGAGGCGGGCGGACCGGCCGTCACACTCGCGGCCGGCGACGGCGGTCACGCCGGGGCCCACGCCGAACTGAAGGGGCTGACCGCGCGGGAACGGGAGGAACGCCTCCTCGACCTGGTGTCCCGGGGGATCGCGGGCCTCCTCGGGTACGACTCCGCGGGGGAGGTCCGGCCCGACCGGCCCTTCCGGGACCTGGGGCTCGACTCCCTGACCGGCGTGCAACTGCGCGACCACCTGGGGCGCGCGCTCGGCCTGCGCCTGCCCAGCACGCTGGTGTTCGACCACCCGACCCCGCGGGCCCTGGCCCGCCACCTGTCCGAGTCCGTGGCGGGCTCCGAGACGGTGGCTGAGACGGTGGCTGAGACGGGCGCCGCCCCGGCCGTCCCGCAGGCGCGCGACGACGCGGAGGACCCCGTCGTGATCGTGTCCATGGCCTGCCGCTACCCCGGGGGCGTCACCACCCCCGAGGAGTTGTGGGAGTTGCTGGAGGCGGGCGGCGACGCGATCGGGGAGTTCCCGGCCGACCGCGGCTGGGACCTCGCGACGCTGTTCGACGACGACCCGGACACGCCCGGCACGTCCTACGCACGCCACGGAGGCTTCATCCACGACGCCGCCGACTTCGACGCGGACTTCTTCGAGATGAACCCCCGGGAGGCACGGGCGGCCGACCCGCAGCAGCGGCTGCTGCTGGAGACGTCGTGGGAGGCGTTCCAGCGCGCCGGGATCGACCCCACACGGCTGCGCGGCTCGCGCACCGGCGTCTACGTCGGCCTCATCTACACCGAGTACGGCGCGCGGGCCCAGGACGACCCCCGCGAGCACGGCGGTTACCTCGGCACCGGCAGCGCCGGGAGCGTGGCGTCCGGCCGGATCGCCTACACCTTCGGCCTGGAGGGGCCGGCCATCACGGTCGACACCGCGTGCTCGTCCTCGCTCGTCGCCCTCCACCTCGCCGTACGGGCGCTGCGGGCCGGGGAGTGCGACCTGGCCCTGGTCGGCGGGGCGACGCTGATGGCCACGCCCGCGACGTTCGTGGAGTTCAGCCGCCAGCGGGGGCTGTCGCCCGACGGCAGGTGCCGCGCGTTCGCCGACGCGGCCGACGGGACGGGCTTCAGCGAGGGCGTCGGCCTGCTGCTGGTGGAGCGGCTGTCGGACGCCCGCCGCGAGGGCCACCCGGTGCTGGCCGTCGTGAAGGGGACGGCGGTCAACCAGGACGGCGCGAGCAACGGCCTCACCGCCCCGAACGGCCCCGCCCAGGAGCGGGTGATCGCCGAAGCGCTGCGCGCCGCCGGCCTCGCCCCCGCCGACGTGGACGCGGTCGAAGCCCACGGCACGGGCACCACCCTCGGCGACCCGGTGGAGGCGCGGGCCCTGCTCCGCACGTACGGCGCGGCCAGGGGCGACCGGCCGCCGCTGCGGCTGGGCTCGCTCAAGTCGAACATCGGCCACACCCAGGCGGCGGCCGGGGCCGGCGGCCTCATCAAGATGATCCTGGCGCTGCGGCACGAGACGCTGCCGCGCACGCTGCACGTCGACGCGCCCTCCCGCCATGTGGACTGGGACGGCGGCGGGCTCGAACTGGTCACCGAGGCCGTGCCCTGGCCGTCCGGGGATCGGCCGCGGCGGTTCGGCGTCTCGGCGTTCGGGATGAGCGGCACCAACGCCCACGTGATCGTCGAGGAGCCGCCCGCGCCGGACCTCGCCCCGGGCATCGACCCGGACCCCGATTCGGACGTCGAGCCGGAGCCGGCCGTCGCGGTTCCGCTGGTCCTTTCCGCCAAGTCGGCCGGGGCGCTGCGCGGTGAGGCGCGGCGGCTCGGCGAATACCTGGAACGGCACCCCGGCGTCCCGCTCGCCGACGTCGCGGCGGAGCTGGTGCGCACCAGGGCCGAGTTCGGGCACCGCGCGGTCGTGGTGGCCACCGGCAGGGAGGAGGCGATCGAGGGGCTCGCCGCCGTCGCCGGCGGGACGCCCTCCGCGACCGTCGTCACCGGACACGCGCGGCAGGCACGCCGGCCGGTCTTCGTCTACCCGGGGCAGGGAACGCAGTGGGACGGCATGGCCCGCGCGCTGCTGGAGGAGTCGCCCGCCTTCGCCGCGCGGATCGCCGAGTGCGCCGCCGCCCTGGACCCGGTCACCGGCCGGTCCCTGCGGGAGGCCCTGCTCGGCGGCGCCGACCTGGGGAGGGTCGACGTCGTGCAGCCCGTCCTGTGGGCCACGATGACCGGCCTGACCGCCGTCTGGGAGTCCTTCGGCGTACGGCCCGCCGCGGTCGTCGGGCACTCCCAGGGCGAGATCGCCGCCGCGCTGGCGGCCGGCGCGCTGTCGCTGGAGGAGTCGGCGGCGGTGGTGGCGCTGCGCAGCCGGGCGCTGCTGGCGTTGTCCGGACAGGGCGCGATGCTCTCGATCGCCGCCCCGGCGGACACGGTGCGCGCGGCAGTCGAGGCGGCGGGCGACGGGACGAGGATCGCGGTCGCCGCTATCAACGGGCCCGCCGCCACCGTCGTCGCGGGAGAGGCCGGGGCGGTGCACCGGCTGGAGCGGGCGCTGCGTGAGCGGGGAGTACGCGTCCGGCTCGTCGAGGTGGACTACGCGTCCCACTCCCCGCAGGTGGAGCCGCTGGAGGCCGAACTGCTGGAGGTGCTGCCCGAGCCCGCGCCGCTGCCCGAGTACACGGCCGACGTGTTCTCCACGGTGACCGGGGGGCGGGTCGAGCCCGGCGGGGAGACGGGGTTCGGGCGGCCCGCGTACTGGTACCGCAACCTGCGCAGCCCCGTGTTGCTGCAGTCCGCCGTGGAGGCCGCCCTCGCGGCCGGGCACGAGGTCTTCATCGAGGTCAGCCCGCATCCGGTGCTCGGCATGGGCGTCCAGGAGATCCTGGAGGCGGCCGCGGAGGACCGCTCGACGGCCGTCGTCGGAACCCTGCGGCGGGAGGACGGTGGTCTCGGCCGGGTGCTCGTCTCGGTCGCCGAGGCGTGGGTGAACGGCGTGCCGGTCGACTGGGCCGCGCATCCGCCCATCGCGCGGCGGGTCCGGACGCCCCGGCGGATCCCCACCCTGCCGACCTACGCGTTCGACCGCCGCCGCCACTGGCTGGAGCCCGCGAGACCGGCCGCGGCGCCGAGGGCCCGCGGGACCGGCCGTCCGCACCATCCGCTGCTGGACACCGTGGTCCGGCCGGCGGGCGAGGACCGCGTGCTGCTCCTCGGCAGGGTCGGCCTCGACGACCACCCCTGGCTGGCCGGCCACGCCGTGGACGGCGCCGTTCTGGTGCCCGGCGCGGTGCTCGCCGAGCTGGCCGCCTTCGCGGGAGAGTCGGCCGGGGTGCCACGCGTGGACGAGCTGACGCTGACCCGGCCGCTCGTCCTGGAGCCGTCCGGCGCGGCGGAGATCCAGGTGACGGTCGGGCCGGCCGAGCCGGACGGCCGCCGCGAGATCGCTCTGCACGCCCGGCCCGCGCCCGGCCCGGCCACCGCCGCGTCCGATTCCGTGGCCGATTTCGTGGCCGATTTCGCGGCCGATTTCGCGGCCGATTTCGCGTCCGATTCCGTGGCCGGTCCCGTGGCCGATTTCGCGGCCGATCCCCTCGGTCCTCCCTGGACCGCCCATGCGACCGGCTTCCTCGCCCCCGCCGTCCCCGCGCGGGTGAACGGTTCCCACAGTCCGGCGCCGGACGGCCGAACCGGCCCGGGCGGCGAACGGCCCGGCGGCGCGTGGCCGCCGGCCGGCGCCGTCCCGCTGCCGGTGGCCGGGCTGTACGAGGACCTCGCGGTCAGGGGGTACCACTACGGACCGGCCTTCCGCGGCCTGCGGTCGGCGTGGCGGTCGGGGGACGACGTCGTCGCGGAGGTGTCCCTGGAGGTCCCTGCGGGTTTCCGCGTCGCCCCGACGCTGCTGGACGCCGCGCTGCACGCACTCGCCCCCGCCGGGCTGTTCCCCGACGACGGCGCCGTACGACTGCCCTTCACCTGGAGAGGGTTCACCCTGCACGGCCGGGCGCCGGGAACCGTGCGGGTGCGCCTCGGCCGGGCGGGCGACGACGCGGTGGCGGTCGAACTTGCCACCGCCGAGGGCGTGCCGGTCGCGTCCGTCGAGGCGGTGACGCTCCGCGCGGCCGACCCGGCCGACCTCGCCGCGGCCTCCGTCGGCGACGCGCTGCACGAGCTCGTCTGGGAGGCCGTGTCGCCCGGCTCGGGGGTGCCCCGCGAGCGCGCGTGGGTGGTCGGCACGGACGCCGAGGCCGACCACCCTGACCTGGACGCGGCGCTCGCGGCGCTGGACGCCGGGAGCCCCGCTCCGGACGTGCTGGTTCTCGACGTCCCCTCCGCGCCACGGGAGGGCGACGTGCCGGAGACGGTCAGGGCGGCCCTGCTGGAGGTGCTCGGCACGCTCCGGCTCGGCCTCGCCGACCCCCGGCTGGGCGGGACGCTGTTCGCCGTACGCACCCGGGACGCCGTGGCGGCGGCCCCGGGCGACGCGGTGGACGCGCTCGACGGCGCCGCCGTCTGGGGCCTCGTCCGCAGCGCCCAGAGCGAGGAGCCCGGCCGGATCGCCCTGGTGGACGCCGGCTCCGCTCCGCTCGCCCGGGTGCTCGACGCCGTGGCCACCGGAGAGCCGCAGACGGCCGTCCGGAACGGCCTCCCGCTGGCGCCGCGGCTCACCACCCGCCGTCCCGACCTCGTACGGCCCCGCGGCGCCTGGCGTCTGGAGGCGGGGGAGGGCGGCGTCGCCGAGGACCTGGTGTGCCGGCCGGTGGAGGAACGGCCGCTCGGGCCCGGCGAGGTGCGGGTGGCCGTACGGGCCTCGGGGCTCAACTTCCGCGACGCGATGCTGGTGCTCGGCATGTATCCGGGCTCCGCCGACCTCGGCACCGAGGGCGCCGGGGTCGTCGCCGAGGTCGGCGACGGCGTCACCGGCCTCGCCCCCGGGGTCCGCGTGATGGGGCTCCTCCCCGGCGGCGTCGGCCCTTCGGCCGTCACCGATCACCGCCTGCTCGCGCCGATCCCGCCCGGGCTC
Organism: Microbispora sp. H10670; assembly: GCF_014161385.1. Lineage (NCBI taxonomy): Bacteria > Bacillati > Actinomycetota > Actinomycetes > Streptosporangiales > Streptosporangiaceae > Microbispora > Microbispora sp. H10670. Next base: position 19,164 of record NZ_JABBWW010000026.1, read on the forward strand.
ACGTTCGCCCAAGCGGCCACGGTGCCCGCCGTGTTCCTCACGGCCTACTACGCGCTGAGGGATCTCGCCGGCGCGCGGCCCGGGGAACGGCTGCTCGTGCACTCGGCGGCGGGAGGCGTCGGCGGGGCGGCGATCCAGCTCGCCCGCCACTGGGGACTGACGGTCTTCGGCACCGCGAGTCCCGCCAAGTGGCCGCACCTGGAACGGGCGGGCCTGCCGCGTGAGCACGTCGCGAACTCGCGCGACCTGTCCTTCACGGAGGCCGTCCGTGCCGCGACCGGCGGCCGCGGCGTGGACATCGTGCTCAACTCGCTGGCCCGGGAGTTCGTCGACGCCTCGCTCAGGCTGCTCGCGCCGGGCGGCCGGTTCGTCGAGATGGGCAAGACCGACGTGCGCGACCCCGGCGAGATCGGCGACCGGCACGGCGTGCTCTACCGGGCCTTCGACCTGGCCGAGGCCGGGCCGGACCGGATCGCCGCCATGCTCGCCGAGATCGCCGCGCTCCTCGCCGAAGGGGTGCTCACGCCGCTTCCCGTCACGGCCTGGCAGACCGGCCGGGCCCCCGAGGCCGTACGGCACCTCGGCCTCGCCCGCCACGTCGGCAAGGTGGCGCTGCGCGTCCCCCGCCCGCTCGATCCGGAGGGGACGGTCCTGGTCACCGGCGGCACGGGAGGCCTGGGACGCCTCGTCGCGACCCACCTGGCCCGCGCCCACGGCATCCGGCATCTGCTCCTGGTGAGCAGGCAGGGCGAGCGGGCGCCGGGGGTGGAGGCGTTGCGTGCCGAACTCGGCGCGCTGGGGGCACACCTGACCGTCGTCTCCGCCGACGTCGCCGACCGCGCCGCGCTGGCGGGCGTGCTCGGCGCGGTGCCCGCTGGGCATCCGCTCACCGGGGTCGTGCACGCGGCCGGCGTCCTCGACGACGCCACGCTCGCCACCCTCACCCCCGAACGGCTCGACGCGGTGCTGCGGCCCAAGGCCGACGGCGCCTGGCACCTGCACGAGCTCACCCGGGAGCTCGACCTGGCCGCGTTCGTGCTGTTCTCCAGCGCGGCCGGGATCGTCGGCAGCCCCGGGCAGGCGGCCTACGCGGCGGCCAACGTCTTCCTCGACGCGCTCGCCGCCGCGCGGGCCCGGCAGGGGCTCCCCGCGACCTCCGTCGCCTGGGGGCTGTGGCGTTCCGACAGCGCCATGACGGGCGCGCTCACGGCGGCCGACCGGGCGAGGATGGCGCGCTCCGGCCTGCTGCCGCTGGCCCCCGAGCACGCCCTGTCCCTGCTCGACGCGGCGCTGGACGCCGCCGCGCCCGCCCTGGCCGCCGTACGGCTCGACCCGGTGCGGCTCGCGGCGATCCCCGACCTCGCCGCGCCGCTGCGGGCCCTGGCCCGCCGGGGCGCCTCCGCGCCGGCGCCCGCCGCCCCCACGGGCGATGGGAACTCGGGGGACTCCGGCGGGCTGCCCGCCCTGCTCGCCGCGGCGGACGCGGAACGGCGCAGGGAGCTGGTGACCGAGACCGTGCTGCGGAACGTCGAGGCGGTCCTCGGCCGGGCGCCCGAGGACGACGCCGGGGAGCGGCGCAGCTTCAAGGAGCTGGGGTTCGACTCGCTGACCGCGGTCGAGCTGCGCAACCGCCTCGGCAAAGCCACCGGCCTGCGGCTGCCGGCCACCGTGGTCTTCGACCAGCCGACCCCGGACGCCCTGGCGGCGTACCTGCTCCGGCGCCTGGTCCCGGACGACCCCGAGCCGGCGGCCCCGGCGCCGTCGGCCGCCGACGCCACGGAGGAGATCCCCGCGACCGCGGAGGAGCTGTTCCGGTTCATCGACTCCGAGCTCCGGTCCGAAGGGCGGCGGCATGTCTGACGAGAGGCTGGTCGAGTACCTGCGCTGGACGACCGCCGAGCTCACCCGCGTGAAGAGGGAACTGGCCGCGCTGACGGAGCCCGAGCCCGTGGCCGTCGTCGCGACGGCCTGCCGGTTTCCCGGCGGGGTGCGCTCGCCCGAGGACCTGTGGCGGGTGGTCGCCGAGGGCGCCGACGCGGTGGGGGAGCCGCCGGGCGACCGCGGCTGGGACCCGGCGCTGCGTGAGCGCGCGAAGGCCGGGGGGTTCCTCGACGACGCGGCGGGTTTCGACGCCGCCTTCTTCGGCATCGCCCCTCGGGAGGCCGTAGCGATGGACCCCCAGCACCGCCAGCTCCTGGAGGTGTCCTGGGAGGCCATGGAGCGGGCCGGCGTCGTCCCGGCCTCGCTGCGCGGCAGCCGGACCGGCGTGTTCACGGGGGTGATAAACGACGACTACGCCCCGCCGCTCGACGGCGTGCCTCCGGAGGCCGAGGGCTATCTGATGACGGGCAACGCGACCAGCATGGCCTCCGGCCGGCTGTCCTACACCTTCGGGTTCGAGGGCCCCGCCCTCACGGTCGACACGGCGTGCTCGTCCTCCCTCGTCGCGATCCACCTGGCCGTCCGGTCGCTGCGGGAGTCCGAGTGCGACCTGGCGCTCGCCGGCGGGGTGACGGTGATGGCCACCCCCCGCGTGTTCGTGGAGTTCGCCCTCCAGGGCGGGCTCGCCGCCGACGGCCGCTGCAAGGCGTTCTCCCGTACGGCCGACGGCACCGGCTTCGGCGAGGGCGTGGGCATGCTGGTGCTGGAGCGCCTCGGCGACGCCCGGCGCGCGGGCCACCCGGTCCTCGCCGTCATCCGCGGCTCGGCGGTCAACTCCGACGGCGCGAGCAACGGGATCACCGCGCCGAGCGGCCCCGCCCAGCGCAGGGTCATCGAGGCCGCCCTGCGGTCCGCGGGGCTGTCCCCGGCGGACGTGGACGCCGTCGAGGCGCACGGCACCGGCACCGCCCTCGGCGACCCCATCGAGGCGGGCGCCCTGATCGAGGCGTACGGCGCCGCCTCCGGGCGGCGCGAGCCACTGTGGGTCGGGTCCGTGAAGTCGAACCTGGGCCACACGCAGGCCGCCGCCGGAGCGGCCGGAGTGATCAAGATGATCGAGGCGCTGCGGCACGGCGTGCTGCCGGCGACGCTGCACGCGGAGGAGCCGTCCGAGCTGGTCGACTGGGCCGAGGGCGGGGTGGCGCCGCTGACCCGGCCCCGGCCCTGGCCCCGCGGCGACCGGCCCCGCCGCGCGGGCGTCTCCTCGTTCGGCATCAGCGGCACCAACGCCCACCTCATCGTGGAGGAGGCCCCGGAGCCGTCGCCGGTCTCCGCCCCGCAGCCGGAGTCGTCGCCGGTTCCCGCGCCGCAACCGCAACCGCAGCCGTCCCTCGCGTCGCAGCCGGAGCCATCGCGGGAGCCGGTTGATCACGCCGGTGAGCCGGCCGGGGCGGCCGCCGTGGTGACCGCGCCGCCGGCCCGGGAGCCCGCCGCGCCGCCGGCCGGGGCGCCCTCGGCCGTCCCCTGGGTGCTGTCGGGCAGGTCTCCCGAGGCCGTGCGGGCGCAGGCCGCTCGCCTGCGCGACCTCCTGCGTGCGCAGGACCGGCCCGGCGAGCGCGCGGAAGCGGCGCGGAGCGGGGTGGCGGCGTGGAACGGGGAGGCGGCCGGCCTCGCGGCGGTGGCGCGGACGCTCGTCGGCGCGCGGTCGTCGTTCCGCCACCGGGCGGTCGCGCTCGGCGAGGACGCAGCCGAACTGGCGCGTGAGCTGGACGCGCTCGCCGCGCCCGGCTCGCCGGTCACCGCCGCCCGGCCCGCCCCCACGGTGGCGTTCGTGTTCTCCGGTCAGGGGACCCAGCGTCCTGGCATGGGCCAGGAGCTGCACCGGCGGTTCCCCGCCTACGCGGAGGCGTTCGACGCCGCCTGCGCCGCCCTGGACCGCGCGCGTGCGCTGCGGGAAGCGCGGGGGCCGCGGGTGGCGGAGGTCGTGTTCGCCCCCGCGGGATCGCCGGAGTCGGCGCTACTGCGGCGGACCGAGTACGCCCAGCCCGCGCTGTTCGCCGTACAGATCGGGCTCGTCCGGCTGGCCGAGGACCTGGGCCTGGTCGCGCACGCGCTGCTCGGCCATTCCATCGGGGAGCTCACGGCGGCGCACGCAGCGGGGGCGCTGTCGCTCGACGACGCGGCGTCCCTGGTGGTCGCGCGGGCGCTGGCCATGCAGGCGGCGCCGGAGGGCGGCGGCATGGTGTCGCTGCGGGCGCCGGAGCCGGAGGTCGCGGCCTCGCTGGACGGGATGGCCGGCCTCGTGTCGGTCGCCGCCGTGAACGGGCCCCGCTCGACGGTGATCTCCGGGGACGCCGCCGCGGTACGCAGGCTGGCGGCCGAGTGGCGGGCGAAAGGCGTGCGCACCAAGGCTCTCGCGGTGAGCCAGGCGTTCCACTCGCCGCACATGGAATCCGTGCTGCCCGGCCTGGTGGAGGCCGCCCGCGCGCTCACCGTGCGGGAACCCGCGACGGCCCTCGTCTCGACTCGTACGGGAGGGCCCGTCACGCGCGAGGACCTGGCCGCGCCGGAGCACTGGGCCGCCCAGGTGCGTGAACCGGTCCGCTTCCACGACGGCGTCCGCGCGTTGCGCGACCTCGGCGTGGACACCTTCGTGGAGATCGGCCCGGACACGACGACGACCGGCATGGTCGCCGACTGCCTCGCCCAGGAGGGCGACGACGTGGCCGCCGTGCCGCTCCTGCGCGACCCGTCCGCCGAGGCCCGCTCGGTCCTGCGGGGGCTCGCCCAGGCGTACGCGCGGGGCGTGCCGGTCGCCTGGGGCAGGGTCGTCGGCGAGGGGCCCGCGGCCGACCCCGCCGCCGTCCCGACCTATCCCTTCCGGCACGAGCGGCACTGGATCACCGCCTCCCCCCGCGCGCGGGGCGGCTCGCCGCGAGAACGTGAGCTGTGGAGCGCGGTGGACGACCTCGACCCCGAGAGGTTCGCCGCCCTCGTCGGCGGCGTCGACGCGCCGCCGGGCGCTCTGCGTGAGGTCGTGACGGCGCTGCGGCGGTGGCGGTCCGAGGAGGCCGGGACGCCGCCCGACGGAACAGCCGGAAACGCCGGAGCCGCCGGGACGCCGCCGGTGGCGCTCGACGGCGTGCCGGCCGAGGAGCGGCACGGCGTGCTGCTGGCGATCGTCCTGGCGGCGGTGGACGGCGCCCTCGGCCACGCGGGCGGAGCGGTCGGCCCGCACGACGACCTCACCCAGGCCGGCATCACGTCGTTCGGCGCCCTGGAGATCGCGGGCCGCGTCGCCCGCGAGACGGGCCTGGAGGTCCCGCCGGGCCTGGTGCTCGACCACCGCACGGCCCACGAGCTGGCGGCCCGCCTGGACGAACTGCTCGCCCCCACGGCCACAGGCACCCACGGTGCGGACGACCTGGAGTCCCGATGACCACTGACACCGCCGCGGCGCTGGCGCGGCTGCGCCGGCTGCACCGCGAAGGGGCACTCGCCGAGCGCTTCGACGAGGTGGCCCCGCTCCTCGCCGCGATGTCCGCCGAGGACGCCGCCCGGGCGGCGCGGCTGCTCGCGCACGTCGACCTGGACGACGTACGGGAGCGCCATCCGGATCTGCCGCGGGTGCGGGTGACCGTCACCGGGCACGGCACGCTGGAGGCGCTGCGCGTCGCGCTCGTCGGCGAGCTGGCCCGCCACGGGTACGTGCCGTCCGTGCGGCCGGCCGGGTTCGGGTCGTACGTCTTCGAGCTGGGCGACCCGGGCAGCGAGCTGTACGCCGAGCGGCCCGACCTGGTGGTCTGCGTGCTCGACCACGCCACGGTGTTCGACGAGGTGGGCGTGCCGTTCACGGCGGAGGACGTCGAGCGGGTGCTCGGCGAGAAGCTCGCGCTGTGGCGGGGACTCGCCGCGCGGTACGCCGCGAGCGGCGGCTCGGGGACGCTCGTGCTCAACACGGTGCCGCTGCCCCGCCTGTGGCAGGTGCGGCTGCTCGACCACGGATCGCGGGCCCGGCTGGGCGCCGCCTGGCGGCGGGCCAACGCGGAGTTGCTGGAGCTGGGCGCGTCCTCCGGCCGGGTGGTCGTGACGGACCTCGACCCGCTCCTGACGTCCGCGACCGAGCTCGCCGACTCCCGCTTCGCGACGTACGCCGGAGCGAACCTGTCCGACGGGCTGCTCGGCGCGTACGCGCGGGAGCTCGCCCACCTCGTCAGGGCGCGAACCGGCCGGGCGAAGAAGGTGCTGGCCCTCGACCTGGACGGCACGTTGTGGGGCGGCGTCCTCGGTGACGACGGCGTGGAGGGCATCGAGGTCGGCCGCGGCCCGCGCGGCGAGGCGTTCCGCCGGTTCCAGGACGTGGTCAAACAGCTGGGTTCCCAGGGCGTGCTGCTCGCCGCGGTGAGCAAGAACGACCGGGAGCCGGTGCTCGCCGCCCTGCGCGACCACCCCGGCATGGTGCTGCGCGAGGACGACTTCGTCCGCGTCCTCGCCAACTGGAGTCCCAAGCCGGGGAACCTGCGCACGCTCGTGGAGGAGCTCAACCTCGGCGGCGACAGCGTCGTCTTCGCCGACGACAGCCCGTACGAGTGCGCCGCGGTCGCGGCGGAGCTGCCGGAGACCGTCGTGGTCCGGCTGGACGGCGACCCGGCGACGCACGCGGACGCGCTGCTGGCCGACGGGTGGTTCACCACGACCGAGGTCACCGCCGAGGACCGGGTGCGGACCCGCCGCTACCACGAGGAGGCGGCGCGGTCGGACTTCCTGGCGGCCGCCGGCTCGGCCGAGAGGTTCCTGGCCGGTCTGGGCGTGTCCGTGCGGCTGGCCCCGGCGCGGCCGGAGGAGGTCGGCCGCCTCTCCCAGATCACGCTGCGGACCAACCAGTTCAACCTCACCACCGAGCGCCTGTCGCCCGAGGAGGTGCGGGAGCGCGCCGGGCGTCCGGACTCCCGGGTGCTCACGATCTCCTCGGCCGACCGCTTCGGCGGCAACGGACTGGTCGGCGCGGTCTTCCTGAGAACCCGGCCCGACGGCCTGCTGATCGAGAACTTCCTGTTGAGCTGCCGGGTCTTCGCGCGGGGGATCGAACAGGCCGTGCTGTCGGCGGTGCTCCACGCCGCGAGGGACGCCGGTTTCCCCGCCGTGCGCGGCCGCTATCTGCCGACGGCCAAGAACGGCAAGGTACGCGACCTCTATCCGCACTACGGCTTCGCCGCCGACGGGGAGACGCCGGGGGAGACGCCGGGGGAGGCGTGGTTCGTGCACGGCCTGGAGGCCGTCACCGGCGTTCCCACCCACCTCACCTTGCACACCGAGGGGCGGGTGGTCCCGGAGCCGTCCCTGAGCCGTTGACAATCTGAGGCTACCTCAGGTTGACTGTCCGGCGACGTAACATGAGGAATCCTCCGCATATGCCCCTTTGACTCCCCTGAAGGAGAGGACGTTGGCCGAGGGAATCGCCGTCTCCGTGCACGACACCGCACCCGTCTGGCGTGGCGACAGCGCGGGCGACGCGCTGCGCCGCTCCGTCGATCTGGCTCAGGCCGTGGAGGCGCTGGGCTACCGGCGTCACTGGGTCGCCGAGCACCACAACACCCCGGCGCTCGCGACCTCCAGCCCGGCCGTGCTCGCCGGGTCCATCCTCGCGGCGACCTCCACCATCCGCGTCGGCTCCGGCGCGGTGCTGCTGCCCAACCACTCGCCGTACGTGGTGGCCGAGCAGTTCGGCGTCCTGGCCGGGCTCTACCCGGGCCGGGTGGACCTCGGGCTCGGCCGCGCCGCCGGAGGCTCCGGCGAGGCCGCCGCCCGCATGGGCGACCCGCGCGGGCTCGACTTCCCGAGCGCGCTGCGTGAGCTGGGCGAGTACTTCGCCGGCGGCAGCGGCGGCGTCCGGGCGATCCCCGAGCCGGCCACGCCGCCCGAGATCTGGCTGGTCGGGTCCAGCGCGTCCAGCGCCGCGGCCGCCGGCCGTCTCGGCCTGCCGTACGTGTACGCGCACGCGATCGTCGGCGCGGGCGCGCCGGAGGCCCTGGAGGCCTACCGCCGCGCGTTCCGGCCCTCGGCCGCCCTCGCCGAGCCGCACGCCTGCGTGGCCGTGATCGCGGTCGCGGCCGACAGCGACGAGCGCGCGCACCGGCTCGCCACGTCCTTCGTGTACGGCCAGATCCTCATGCGCACGGTCGACCCCGCGACCGTCCTGCCGACGGAGGAGGAGACGGCCGCGCACCGGTTCACCCCGGAGGAGGAGCGGTTCCTGCGGGACAAGATCGGTCCCCAGTTCGTCGGCAGCCCCGAGCGGATCGCCCCACGGCTCGGCGACCTGCTGCGGGCCACCCGCGCGGACGAGCTGTTCGTGCTCACCCAGGTGCCCGACCACCAGGCCAGGATCCGCTCCTACGAGCTGATCGCCAAGATCGTCTCGTCGCTGTAGTCCCTTCAAGCGACGGCGCCGCCGATTCAGCACGGCTTTAGAACCGGCGAGCACTGTGTCTGTGGCCGGAGATCCCTTCCGGCCTGGACGTCGCAACGATTGGGACGAGGATGGGTGCTGCCCCGAGGCCCGGAACCACCGCCTCCGCCGTCATGGCGGGGGCCGCCACGCTGATGCTGGCTCTCACCGCCTGCTCCTCCGGAGCGGACGACCCGGCCCCCGCCGCCCAGGGGAAGGCGGAGGCCGCGGGAGCGGCGTCCCCCCGCACCGGCGGCACGCTGCGCCTGGCGGTCGAGAAGGAACCGGAGTGCCTGGACCCCCACCAGAGCCCGACGGAGTCGGCCCGGCTGCTGACCCGGCCGTTGGTCGACTCCCTGGTCTACCAGGACCCGAGAGGCGGTCTCCATCCCTGGCTCGCCCGCGAGTGGACGGTCTCGGGTGACCGGCGGACGTACACGTTCCGGCTGCGGGAGGGCGTCACCTTCACCGACGGCGCGAAGTTCGACGCGGCGGCGGTCGTCGCCAACCTCGACCACGTGGTCGCCCCCGAGACCAAGTCGCTGCTCGCCGGCAGCCTGGTCGCGGCCTACGACTCGGCGAAGGCCGTCGACCCGCTGACCGTGGAGGTGCGGCTGAAGCGGCCCGACTCCGGCTTCCTCGCCGCGCTCGCCCAGCCCAACCTCGGGATCGAGTCCCCGGCCACGCTGAAGGGCCCGGCCTCGAAGCTGTGCGCCACCGTCGTCGGCACCGGGCCGTTCAAGAGCGACGGCGGGCTCACCCCGCAGAAGGGCATCGACTACGTCAGGAACCCGGCGTACGGCTGGGCCCCGGAGGGGGCGCCACGCACGGGCCCCGCGCCACTCGACCGCATCGAGGTCACGGTCGTGCCGGACAACTCGGCCCGGCTCGGGGCGCTCACCAGCGGCCAGGTCGACGTGATCACCGGCCTCGCGCCGTCCTCCGTCGGCACGTTGAAGGGCACCCCGGGCTTCGCCCTGCACACCACGCCGTTCCCCGGCGCCAACTACAGCTACTGGCCCAACACCGCGAAGGGCCCGCTGAGCGACGTCAACGTGCGCAAGGCCCTGCGGGCGGGCGTCAACTGGCGGCAGATCGTGAAGAACGTCTACTTCGGGGTGTACGACGGTGCGCAGGGGCCGTTGTCGGCCAGCACGCCCGGTTTCGACGGCTCGCTCTCCTCCGCGTACGGCTACGACCCGGCCGAGGCGAACCGGCTGCTCGACCAGGCCGGATGGACGCAACGGGACGCGCAGGGCTACCGGACCAAGGACGGCAGGCGGCTCACCCTGCGCCACATGTGGTCCGACCCGTCGGTGAGCACCCTCGCCGTGCAGATCCAGGCCTCGGCCAAGCAGCTCGGCGTCGAGCTGGTCGAGGAGAACCTCGACGGCGGCACTTTCGTCAACCGGCTGCTGGACGGCGACTACGAGCTGATCGACACGAGCTTCTCCTCACCCGGGCCGGACGTGCTGCGGGTGCTGTTCGGCGCCGACAACATCCCGACGCCCAAGCGCGGGATCAGCAACAACATGGCGAGGTACGACAACCCGCAGGTGGAGGCCTACTTCAAGCGGGCACTCGACGCCCGGGACCAGTCCGAGCAGTTCGGCGTCTACGCCGAGGTGCAGCGGCGGGTCACCGACGACGCGGCGGTGCTGCCGATCTACTCGCCGCTGTCCACCGTCGCGGCCCGCGAAGGCGTCCGGGACGTGCGGTTCAACGTCGACGGCACGCCCGACCTGTCCGGCATATGGCTGGCGTCCTGAAGACGTCCCCGGCGGGAGCGGCGGCGGCGCGGACCGAGGACCGCCGCTCCGGCCGGGGTCACGGGTCGCTCGTACGGCTGGTCCTCGTCCGCCTGGCCGCCTCGGCCGGTGTGCTGTGGGGAGCGGTGACGGTGACGTTCGTGCTGCTGCAGGTCATGCCGGGGAGCACGGCCGACGTCCTGCTCGCCCGGACCTCGGTGAGCCCCGAGGTCCGGGAGCGGATCGTGGCGGAGTACGGGCTCGACGACCCGATCCCGGTGCAGTACCTCACCTACCTCGGGCGGATCGTGCGGGGCGAGTTCGGCGAGTCGTACGTGCTGCGCAGGCCGGTGTGGGGCGAGATCGCCGCACAGCTCCCCTCCACGCTTCTGCTGGTGGCCACGACCCTGCTGGCGACGATCGTCGCGTCGGTCGCGCTCGGGGTGGTGAGCGCCAACCGCCGGGCCTGGGTGCGCTCGCTGTTCGCGTCGGCCGAGTCGCTGGTCGTGGCCCTGCCGCCGTTCTGGCTGGGGCTGCTGCTGCTGACCGTCTTCTCCTTCACCCTGCACTGGTTCCCGGCCATCGGGTCCTCCTCGCCGGCCGGGCTGGTCCTGCCGACCGCCGCCCTGGCCGCCGGGCCCACGGCCGTCGTCGCCGGCGTGCTGCGGGAGGGGCTGCTGCGCGCGGCGGACGAGCCGTTCGTGGTGACCGCCCGTGCCCGGGGCCTCGGCGAGACGGCCCTGCGCCTGCGGCACGTGCTGCGCCACGCCCTGGTCCCCGTCACCACGCTGCTCGGCTGGATCGCCGGCTCCCTGATCGGCGGCGCGGTCATCATCGAGATCGTCTTCTCCCGGCAGGGCATCGGGCGGCTGGCGCTGTCCGCCGTGGCGAACAAGGACATGCCCGTGGTCGTCGCGGTCGTCCTGGTGACGGCGATCGCGTTCGTGCTGGTCACCATCGCGGTCGACATCCTCACCTGGGTGATCGATCCCAGGACGCGGGACTCGGGGAGGTAGCGGTGCCCAAAAGCCTGTGGCCCTGGGCGGCCGTGCTGGTGCTGCTGGCCGCCATGGCGGCGGTCCCGTCGCTGTTCACGGGAATCGACCCGGACGCCGCCGACCTGGACGCGACGCTGCGGCCGCCCGGTGCCGGGCACTGGCTCGGCACCGACCAGAACGGCCGCGACCTGTACGCCCGGATCGTGTACGGAGCCCGGCCGTCCCTGCTGATCGGGGCCGGCGCGGTCCTGCTGGCCCTCCTGGCCGGCGTCGTGATCGGGGTCGCCGCCGCCCAGCTCGGCCGGGTCGCCGACCAGGTCCTCAGCCGGTCGCTCGACGTGGTCCTGTCCGTCCCCGGCCTGCTGCTGGTCTTCCTCGTCGTCGCCGTGCTCGGCCCCGGGAGCGGCACCGCGGCCGTCGGCCTGGCGGTGATCTCCACGCCCGGCTTCGCCCGGGTGGCCCGGGCCGAGGTGATCCGCCTCCGCGCGGCGCAGTACGTCGAGGCCGCCCACGGGTTCGGCTGGTCCCGCGCGCAGGTCGTCGTCCGCCACGTGCTGCCCAACGCCGCCGCCCCCGTGCTGGCGCTCGCGACGGTGAGCCTCGGCGCCATGATCGTCGCCAGCTCCTCGCTGAGCTTCGTGGGCCTCGGCCCCCGGCCGCCGACGGCCGAGTGGGGCGCCATGCTCTCCGACAGCCGCGAGCTCCTGGCCCTCGCCTGGTGGCCCGCCGTGTTCCCCGGAGTGGCCATCACCCTCGCGGTCCTGGCCGTCACGCTCGTCGGCCGCCATCTCAACGCCCGCGCCGAAGGGAGGCTGTCGTGACCACCGAGGGAGAGGGCCGCCCCCTCGTCGCCGTACGGGACCTCGCGGTGGGCTTCCCCACCCGGCACGGGACGGTGGAGGCGGTGCGCGGCGTGTCGTTCCGGATCGACCGCGGCCAGGTCGTCGCGATCGTCGGCGAGTCCGGCTCGGGCAAGAGCGTCACGGCGCGCAGCCTCGCCGGCCTGGCGGGGGAGGGCGCCCGGGTCGCCGCGGCCGAGCTGACGTTCGACGGGATCGACCTGCGCCAGGTGCGGGGCCGGGCCTGGCGGTCGCTGCGCGGGCGCCGCCTGGGGTTCGTCCTGCAGGACGCGCTGGGGTCGCTCGACCCGCTGCGCCGGGTCGGCGCGGAGGTGGCCGAGCCGCTGCGCACGCACCGCGTCGTGCCCCCGAAGCAGGTGGACGCCGAGGTCGAGCGGCTGCTCGGCGAAGTGGAGATCCCGGCCCCGCGCAGCCGCGCCCGGCAGTATCCCCACCAGCTGTCGGGAGGGCTGCGCCAGCGCGCGCTCATCGCCTCGGCGCTCGCCGCGCGGCCCGACCTGCTGATCGCCGACGAGCCGACGACGGCCCTGGACGCGACCGTGCAACGGCAGGTGCTCGCGCTGGTGCGCGAGCGGGTGAGCGACGGCACCGCCGTGCTGCTCATCAGCCACGACCTGGGCGTGGTCGTGGAGATCGCCGACTACGTGTACGTGATGAAGGACGGCCTGTTCGTCGAGGAGGGCCCGGCCGCGGCGGTTCTGGAGTCGCCGTCGCATCCCTACACCAGGACGCTGGTGGGCGCGGCGCTCGGGCACGGCCGCCGCGCGCCGCGGCCGGCCGGGCGGCCGGGCCGGGGGACGGACGAGGTGCTCCGGGCCGAGGGCCTGGCCAAGCGCTACACCCTCCCGGGGCGGGGCACGCTCACCGCGGTGGACGACGTGTCCGTCACGGTCGAGGCCGGGCAGACGCTGGGCGTCGTCGGCGAGTCGGGCTCGGGCAAGACCACCCTCGGCCGGCTGCTGATGGGCCTGCTGGAGCCGGACACCGGGCGGGTGCTGCTCGACGGCGCACCGTGGAGCGGGCTGCACGGCCAGGCGCGGCGCACGGCCCGCCGCGCGGTGCAGATGATCTACCAGCATCCGCTGTCGTCCTTCGACCCCCGCTACACCGCCCGGCAGATCCTGGAGGAGCCGCTGCGCGCGGGCCGGACGCCCCGCGAGGAACGCGACCGGCACGTGGCGCGGCTGCTGGAACACGTCGGGCTCGCGCCCGGCGTGCTCGACCGGCGCGCGCGGGAGCTGTCCGGCGGGCAGCGGCAGCGGCTCGCCATCGCCCGGGCCCTCGCCCCCGGGCCGCGGGTCATCGTCTGCGACGAGCCGGTCTCCGCGCTCGACGCGTCCATCCAGTCCCAGGTCCTCGACGTGCTCGCCGACGTCCAGGAGCGGCTCGGGGTGGCGTACGTGTTCATCTCCCACGATCTCGGCGTCATCCGCCGGCTGAGCCACCGGGTGGTGGTGATGAAGGACGGCCGGGTGGTGGAGAGCGGTGAAATGGAAAAGGTATTCGACCATCCCGAGCATCCGTACACGAAAGCGCTTCTCGACGCGGTTCCGCATTTCCGGCCGCGATCGGCGGCGGAATTCAAGGAAGTGGGCGCGACCGGCGCATAAGCCGTTCTAAGGCCGGGCTCAAGGCGACTTGTTCCGCGAATGGCGGCCTGCATACCATCGCGGCGTCCCGTTCACGGCAATTTGTGACGCCCGGTTCCCCAACTCTCGCCGAAGGGAAAAAGGGAAATGACGGAAGCTCCGCCGTACCCGCAGAAGCGCACCTGCCCCTACGAGCCGCCCGCGGGCTACCGCGAGATCGGGGAGCGGGGGCCGGTGCTCAAGGTGACCCTTTTCGACGGGCGCGAGGCGTGGATGGTGACCGGCTACCGGGAGTCCCGGGAGATCCTCACCCACCCGAACCTGTCCTCGCAGCGCACCCACCCCGGGTTCCCGATCGTGGCCCCCCGGTTCCGCTCCCAGATCGCCCGCACGCTGGCGCTGATCGCCATGGACCCGCCGGTCCACGACGTCTACCGCCGGTATCTCAACCCCCACTTCAGCCTCAAGGCGGTCCGCCGGATGCGCCCGGAGATCGAGCGGATCGTCGCCGGGTTCGTCGACCGCATCGTGGAGCACGGCCCGCCCGCCGACCTGGTGCCGCTGCTCGCGGTGCCGCTGCCGTCGCTGGTCATCTGCCGCCACCTCGGCGTGCCGTACGACGACCACGACTTCTTCCAGGACGCCAGCGGCAAGGTGATGCTGGGCACCGAGGAGGAGTCGGCGACGGCGGCGCAGGACCTGTTCGACTACATCGACCGGCTGGTCGCCGAGCAGATCAAGAACCCCTCCGACGGGCTGCTCGGCACGCTCGTCCGGGAGCGGGTCGTCACCGGGGACATCGGCCACGACGAGCTGGTGTCCATCGCCCTGGTGCTGCTCATCGCCGCGCACGAGACCACCTCCTCCTCCCTGGCGCTGGGTGTCATCACCCTGCTGGAGCACCCGGAGCAGCTCGCCCTGCTGCACGGGGAACCCGACCGGCTGCCGGGCGCGGTGGAGGAACTGCTGCGCTACATCGCCACCACCGACCTCGTCGCCACCCGGGTCGCCAAGGGCGACATCGAGATCGCCGGGCACCTCATCCGCGAAGGGGAGGGGGTACTGGTCTCGGGCACGCTGGCCAACCGCGACGCGGCGGTGCACCGTCGTGCCGACGAACTCGACCTCCTGCGCGAGGACAGCCACCACCTGACGTTCGGTTTCGGCATCCATCAGTGCCTCGGCCAGAACCTCGCCCGGCTGGAGCTCGAGGTCGCGTTCAAGGAGCTGTTCGGCCGGATCCCCGGGATCCGGCTGGCCGCCCCCGTCGGCGAGCTGCCCATTCTCGGCGCCGGCACCGTGCAGCGGGTCCTCGAACTCCCGGTCGAGTGGTGACGGCGATGTGGGTGTCGGCGGACCGGGAGCGCTGCATCAGCGGCGGCCGCTGCATGGCCGCCACCTCGGAGGTGTTCGACCAGGACGAGGACGGAATCGTCGTGGTCCTCACCTCGCATCCCGCACCGGAGCAGGAGGACCGGGTCCGCAAGGCGGCCTACCTCTGCCCGTCGCGGGCCATCCGGATCGGCGACGGCCCCGCCGGGGGCTGACGCCCGTCCGCCCCCGGGCCCGGCCGGGCCCACGGCTCACGCACTAGGAAACAGGCGGAACGCATATGACGACAGAGGCGGCACAGGAAGCCTCCCCCCTCCCCTCACTGACCGGAATGAGATTCGTCGCGGCGTTCCTCGTGTTCGTCTGCCACGCGTGCGTGCTGGGCTACTTCCACCCGGACGTCGCGGCCTCGCTCCAGACCTACGCCTTCACGTCCGGGTGGCTCGGCGTGGAGTTCTTCTTCGTGCTGAGCGGATTCGTACTGACCTGGTCGGTGTCCGAGGGCGAGTCGCGCACCCGCATGTGGCGGCGGCGGCTCGTCAAGGTCTACCCCAACCACGTGGTCACCTGGTTCGCCGCCCTCGCGCTGGCGATCTGGGCCGGCCAGTCCGTCGACCTGGTCAAGGCGCTGCCCAGCCTGCTGCTCGTGCACACCTGGCTCCCGCGCGCGGATCTCATCATCTCCATCAACGTGGTCACCTGGTCGCTCGCCTGCGACCTGCTGTTCTACCTGGCGTTCCCGTTCCTGTACGGGCTCGTCCGGCGGATCCCGGCCGAGCGGCTCTGGACGGCCGTGGCCGCCGTCGTCGCGGTGATCGCCGTGCTCCCCGCCGTCGCCCTCGCGGTCCTGCCGGGCACGCCTGCGCTGCCCGGGCAGGAGATGTCGCTCACCCAGAACTGGTTCCTGGTCTCGTTCCCGCCGACCCGGGCGCTCGACTTCGTCCTCGGCATCCTGATGGCCAGGATCGTCGTCACCGGCCGGTGGATCCGGCTGGGCTGGGCCCCGGCGCTGCTGATCCTGGTCGCCGCCTTCGGCCTGCAGATGTACCTGTGGCCGACGGTCTACGGACTCACCGCGCCGGTCGCGCTGCCGCTCGCGCTGCTCATCGCCGCGGTCGCCGTCGCCGACCACAGGGGCCGGTTCAGCCCGTTCCGCTCCCGCGTCCTGATCCGGCTGGGGGAGATCTCGTACGCGTCCTACCTGGTCCACTTTCTCGTCCTGAGCTACTCCCACATCGCGTTCGGAGCCGACCGGACCTGGGACACGCCGTCCGCGCTGTTCCTCGTCACGGCCCTGTTCGGGGTCACCACGCTGCTGGCCTGGCTCCTCACCCGGTTCGTCGAGGAGCCCGCCATGCGCGCCTGGGCCGGCGCCCGGGCCGTCCGGCCCGCGCCGCTGCCGGAGGCCCGCTCGCCCGAACCGACCACCTGACCCCGCACCCACCCCAGAGGCCGCTCAACCACCCAGGCCGGCTCACCCCCCGAGGCCGGCTCACCCACCGAGGCCGGCTCACCCCCCGAGGCCGCTCACCCACCGAGACGGAAGGACGAAGGAGCCACATCGTGAACGCTCCACCGACCACCGCGAACGAGGAACCGTTCGCCTACCCGCAGGACCGGGCCTGTCCCTGGCAGCCGTCCCCCGGATACCAGGACCTGGGGCGGCGGGGGCCGCTCCACCGGGTCCGGCTGTGGGACGGCCGCACCATCTGGATGGTCACCGGCCACGCACAGGCCCGGCGGCTGCTCGCCGACCCGCGCATGTCGGCCGACCGGTCCCGCGACGACTTCCCCGCGGTCCTGCCCCGGCTGGACGCGCCCATCTTCAAGCCCATCGCCATCATCGGGTTCGACCCGCCGGTCCACGACGTGCACCGGCGCCTGCTCGCCCCCGACTTCAGCCTCAAGCACGTGCGCGCCGTACGCCCGCAGGTGGAGGAACTCGCCCGGCGGCTCGCGGCGGACATGCTCCGGGCGGGCCCGCCGGTGGACCTCGTGCAGGCCTACGCACTGCCCATCCCCTCGATGGTGATCTCCGAGCTGCTCGGCGTGCCGTACGAGGACCACGAGTTCTTCGAGGCCAAGACGGTGGGCCTGCTGCAGGCGAAGTCGGCCGAGGACGCCGAGAGGGCGGGCCGCGAGCTGTGGGACTACCTTGACGGCCTGATCACGCGCAAGGAGCGCGAGCCCGGCGGGAGCGGCGTGCTGAGCAGGCTCGCCGGGCAGGTCACCGAGGACGGCGACCTCACCCGCGAGGACCTGCTGCGCATCGCGCTCGCCCTGCTCATCGGCGGGCACGACACGACCTCCCAGATGATCGCGCTCGGCGTCGTCACGCTGCTGGAGCACCCTGACCAGCTCGCCGCGCTGCGGGCGGACCCCGGGGCGCTTCCCGCCGCGATCGACGAGCTGCTGCGGCTGGTCTCGATCACCGACGTCTCCGGCGTCCGGGTGGCGACCGAGGACATCGAGATCGACGGGGAGGTCATCAGGGCCGGAGAGGGCGTCCTGGTGTCCTCCTCGATGACCAACCGCGACCCCGCCGTCTTCCCCCGGCCGTACGAGTTCGACGTCCACCGCACCGTGGGAGACAACGCGGCGTCGGGCCGTCAGCACCTGACGTTCGGTTTCGGCATCCACCAGTGCCTGGGGCAGAACCTCGCCCGGATGGAGCTGGAGGTCGCCTTCTCCGTCCTGTTCGAGGAGATCCCGGGCCTGCGGCTGGGCACTCCGCTGGAGGCGCTGCCCACGCGCAGCGGCGGCACGATGCAGGGCGTCCACACCTTGCCGGTCGAGTGGTGAGCCCCGGCAGGGGAGAGAGAGGAGTCGCGATGAAGGTGACCGCCGACCGGAGCCGCTGCATGGCCGCCGGGCACTGCGCGATCAGCGCGCCGGCCGTCTTCGACCACGGCGAGGACGGCCTGGTGGTGGTGCTCGACGCGGAGCCGGGGGAGGACCAGCGGCGGGCCGTGGAGGTGGCGGAGAACCTGTGCCCGTCCCGGGCCATCGCCCTCCTGGACGCCGCGGCCCCGGCACAGGGCGCCCCGCCCGCGGGCTGACCGGACAGACGGCTGGACGCCGAGGCGGCCGGGGACGACCCATGGGCCGTCCCCGGCCGCCTCAGCGGTCGACGAAGCGCATGCTCTGTTCGTTCCAGCGCTCGCCGTGCACCTCGCCGGCCGGGACGGCGGCCGCGGCCGCCGCCAGGTCGGCCCGGGTCAGGCTCAGGAACACCGCGTCGGCGTTCTCCTCCAGGTGGTCCCGCCGCTTCGCGCCGGGGATCGGGACGACGTCCGGGCCCTGGTGGTGCAGCCACGCGAGAGCGAGCTGGGCCGGTGTGATCCCCAGCTCCCGGGCGAGCTCGCCGAGCCGGTCGGCGAGGGGCAGGTTGCGCGGCAGGTTCTCCGGTGAGAACCGGGGCAGGCCGAAACGCCGGAAGTCGCCCTCCTCGAGCTGGTCGCGGGAGCGGACCGCGCCGGCGAGGAAGCCCCGCCCGAGCGGCGCGTACGGCACCACGGTGATGCCGAGCTCCCGGCAGACCGGCAGGATCCGCCGCTCGATGTCCCGCGACCACAGCGACCACTCCGTCTGCAGAGCGGAGACGGGGGCGACGGCGTGGGCCCGGCGGATCGTCTCCGGCGCCGCCTCGCACAGCCCGATGGCGCGGATCTTCCCGGCGGCCACCAGTTCGGCCATCGCGCCGACCGTCTCCTCGACGCCGACCTCGGTGTCCACGCGGGTCAGGTAGAGCAGGTCGACGTGGTCCACGCCGAGCCGCCGCAGGGAGTCCTCGCACGCCCGCCGCACATAGAGGGCGTCGCCGCGCACCCCGGCGCCGACACCGGGGCCGGGCCGCACCACGCCGAACTTGGTCGCGAGCACGGCCGACTCGCGGCGCCCGGCGACGGCGCGGCCGACCAGCTCCTCGTTGGCGCCGTGGCCGTACACGTCGGCGGTGTCGAGCAGCGTGACGCCGATGTCGAGGGCGCGCCGTATGGTCGAGATCGCCTCGCCCTCGCTGGTCGCGCCGTAGAACTCGGACATGCCGAGGCAGCCGAGCCCCTGGGCGCCGACGGTCAGGGGGCCGATCCGGCGGGTGGGGAGCCGGGTCAGGGTCATGGCGTCCCCCTCGCTACCGGTAGACGACGATCGCGGACTCGTACGTGTCGTGGGTCTCCTTCGCCACGGGCCGGAACCAGCGGAAGCCGATGGCTCCGCGCAGCGGCCCGGCGACGACGACGGCGGGGAACGTCGCGGCCTCGCCGGCCGTCAGCCTGGCGTCGTCGACCAGGCCCCCGGCGCGGATGACGTTGCCGTCGCGCAGCCGGATCTCCTCGCCGAAGTACGCGACGAAGTGGCCGTCGTGCTCCTGCTTGAAGAGCATCCGGCCCGCGCCGGACGTCTCGCCGAGCGGTTCGCCGTCCGGACCGAAGATCTCCAGCCGGACGGTGGCGAAGTCCTTCTCGGTGGGCGTCGTGCCGGTGGGGTCGGCGTTGTTGGAGCGGTACTCCACGACCTTCTCGGTGAGGTCGCGCAGGATGAGCGAGCGGCCGGGCCGGGCGAGCGCCCCGACCCGGTCCGACACGGTCTCCGGCGGCGCGGCCAGGAACGGCAGCAGGAAGGAGCTCACCGCGTGGCGCACCGGCGCGATCCGGTCGGACAACGCGCGTAAATCCATATTCGCCTCCCGAGACGGAAAGTTACGTTTCCGACCCTAGGCGGCGGCGCTCAAGCGTCCCTAAAAGCCGGTCGCCCCTAAAAGCCCATCGCGTACTCCTGTCCGGCCGCCTTCCGCTGAATGGCCAGCGCCAGCTCCATCCGGGAACTCACGCCGGTTTTCCGATAAATGCGAGTGAGGTGAACGTCGACCGTCCGCGTGCTGATCGTGAGCCGGTCGGCGATGTCGCGCCTTTTCATTCCCGAGCAGATCAGCAACGCGATCTCGCGCTCGCGGTGGGTCAGCCGGCCGAATACCTCCAGCCGCCCGAACATCTCCTGACGGGAGGAGGGCTGCGGCGCCGGCCGCGACGCAGGGCGCCTGCCGGTCTGCCTGTCCAGCCAGTGGAGCAGCGTCACCGCCTCCGACCGCCGGGCGATCTCCGCGGCGAGCCGCACGGTGTGGGCCGCCTGGTCGGCGCGGCCCTGCTCGGCGAGCGCCCGCGCCACCTGCCCGAGGGCGTAGCTCTGCTCGATCGGCATGCCGGCCGTGGCGAACAGTTCGGCCGCCTCGCGGTAGCGCCGGGCGGCCTCACCGGGCGCCGCCCGCGTGCGCAGCAGATGGCCGCCGGTCATGGCGGCGTAGGCGAGGTTGTGCGGCATGGGAACCGCCCGGGCGTGCTCCTGGGCGCGGCGCGCCCACTCGTCGAGGGGCATCCCGGCGTCCAGGCCGGCGGCGCACAGCGTCTCCCACATCGTGGGGCGGGTGCCGCTCGGGATGACCCGCAGGTCCGGCCCCCGGCCCTCGTTGAGCAGGAGGGTGACGCAGTGCGTCGGGTCGCCGTCCAGCCAGGCGCACTTGGCGAGCGTCAGCGCGGCGATCGAGGCGCTGCCGTTCACGTGGGTCCCGGTCAGCGCCTGCCGCGCGAGCGCCTGCTGGGCCAGGGACTTGGCCCGCCCGCTGGCCACCGGCTGCATCCACACCTCGGCGGCGGACTTGAGGGCGACCGCCTGCGCGTGCCGCAGCGGGTTGCCCGGGCCCGACTCGACGATCGCCGCGTCCGCCGCGTCGCGGGCCTGCCTGAGCCGGCCGAGGTGGCGCTCGGCCTCGCTGAGCAGGACCAGGAGCGTCGGCAGCAGGAACGGCCGCTGGCGCCTGCGGGCGACGTCGACGCCGCGCCGCACCTGCCGCTGGGCGTCGGCGTTGCGGCCGAGGTAGATGTAGGCGAGCCCGGCCAGCAGCAGGCACTCGACGTGACGCGCCACCAGATGCTCGGGGGTGCGGTCCAGCGACTCCGCGGCGGCGTCGGCGTCGGCCAGGGCACGCTCCACGTCCCCGGCGGCCACCGACGCCAGGGCCCTGAGCCCGAGCAGCCCCGCCGCGACGAGGTCGTCGCCGGCCGCCCGGGCGGCCCGCAGCGCGGAGTCGGCCTCCGCGCTGTCGGCCGCGCGGCCGAGCATCGACACGCGGAAGCTGCGCGCCAGGACCAGGCGCGGCCAGACCGGGGAGTCCCGCAGTCCGGGCCGGTCGAGGAGGTGCCCCAGCAGGTCGAGCATCTGCACGTCCTGGCTGAGCACGCCCTCCACCACCGAGACGAAGGCGACGTGCTCGGCGAACACGGCCGGGTCCACCGGCGCGTCCGACTCGTGCACCAGGAACAGCAGGTCGCGGCTCTCGGGCATCCGGCCGAGACGGCCGAAGGCGGTGCTGAGCGCCAGCCGGGCGCGCGCGCCGATCTCGGTCGAGGGCGGCGCCTCGGCGAGCACGGGCGTCAGCCAGGAGACGCACTCGCTGACGTCGGTCTCCATGATCTCCTGGGACGCGTCGACGATCTGGGCCAGCTCGCCGGCGCGCGCCCTCGACAGCGAGCTGACCAGGTGGAAGCCGATCTGTGTGCCGGCCTGGCCGCGGGCCGAGAGCCGGTGCAGCGCCCGCTGGTGGGCCAGCGCCGCCCAGCAGGGGTCGATCATCTGCCGCAGCAGCGAGCCGAACACCTCGTCCCTGATCGAGAACAGGGTGCCGACGGGCTCCACCCGCACCAGGTCCCGCCGGACGAGGCGGCGCAGCGCGGCGGAGGCCACCAGAGGGTCGAGTGCGGCGACCTCGGCGAGCAGGTCCGCGTCGAACCGGGAGCGCAGGATCGCCGCGGCGTGCAGCGCGTACCGCTCGGTGAGCGTCAGGTCGCGCACCTCGCTCATCACGGCGAACTCGAACGGTGCGAGCGCGCCGTCGCCGCCCGAGCGTGCGCTGCGCTCCAGAGCCTGCAGCGCGCGCAGGTTGAACGGGTTCCCGCCGCTGCGGTGGCGCAGTTCGTACGGCGCGGGAACGGGCGACATGGCCAGCATCCGCTCGTCGTCGAGAGGCGCGAGCTCGATCCGCGCGGTGCGTCCGAAGGCCGTGGTGGCGGCGATGGCCTCGGCCAGGAGATCGGGGGTCTGGCGCGGGCGCAGCGAGACGACGACGTCGGCCAGGGGCACGGGATCGCCGCCGGCGATGGCGGCCAGCTCGCCGATGGTCTCGTCGTCGGCGAGGTGGGCGTCCTCGATCACCACCAGCTCCCGGTCCGGCCGGCTGCGCCGCCGGGCGAGACCGATCACGGGGCGGGCGGGCTCCTCACGCTCACCGGCCCGGCGCGCCCGCCACAGCGCCTTGCGGACGGCGTCGATCGCCCGCTCCCGGTCGCCGGAGGAGCATCGGTGGACGGTGGCGGGGAGGGCGGTCCACTGCCGCTCGCGTACGAGCGCCGACAGCAGGTGGGTCTTGCCGGAGCCCGGCTCGCCGAGGACGGCGACGAGCCGTCCCTCGGAGCCCGGCTCCTGGGTCAGGGACCGCAGCAGGTCGAGCTCGGCCGTGCGCACCACTGTGGACGATGCGGTCTCGGAGATTCGTTCTTCATACACGCTCATTGTCTGTGACGACCCCAGGCGTTTCGTGACCGAAAAGAGCATTTCGGCCCGTAAGTCACTCCTTTCTCGCGTTCTGGGCCGAAACTTCCAGTGGTAGCGGAGAGTGAAGGATCGGACGCCGGTTCCTTCTCGAATCCGGCCTGCGAGAGAAGCTCCGACTTACTCTACATTACCTAGCGCCTTAGTCGGTTTTGTCAACACCAGTCGCTTTCCCCTTGCCGTTCCGGCGGAGGTCAGGCGCGGGAAATCGTGATGCCCTCAAGGACCAGCTGCAGGAAGCGCGGGCTGCCGTCCCTGCCGCCTGCCGCCTGCTCCCGCACCCAGGCGGCGCCGCTGAGGAGGTCGAACAGTTCGTCGGGGGTGAGGTCGGGCCGCACGCTGCCCGCCGCCTGCGCGGCGCGCAGCAGGTCGGCGCCGCTGCGGTGCATCGCGTTGCACATGGTGTGCGAGGGCGTCCCCTCGTCGTACATGCTCCGGGCGAGGATGCCGACCAGGCCGCGGAAGGTGCTGAAGTGCGCGACGGCCTCGCGCATCCACGCGGTGAGCGCGTCGAGCGGGTCCGGAGCGCCGGACAGCCGCTCGGCGTGGGAGACCAGGTTCTCCAGGCCGTCCCGGGTCGCGGCCTCGACCAGTGAGGCCCGGGTGGGGAAGTGGCGGTACAGCGTGCCGATCGCCACCCCGGCCTGGCTCGCGATGTCCTCCAGTGACGCGTCGGCTCCGGTGCTCTCGAACGCCTTGCGGGCCGCGGCCAGGATCGCGTCGTAGTTGCGCCGGCCGTCCGCCCGTTTGGGGCGCTGGGCGATGTAGGGCTTGCCGTCCATCGGCTACCTCCCGCTTGACATCCTGAGGGTGCCTCAGTTTGAATGCTCCCGATTAACCTGAGACGACCTCAGTATAGGTGCGGCCTGCAATCCGATCGCGCCTCACCCCTGCCCCCCATCAGCGGACCGTGGAGGTTCCATGGCCACCGAAACGACCCCCGAAAGCGTCTCCGGCACACCCCGGGACGTCCCCGACCGCGGCTGGGCCCTCGCGCTCGCCGCGATCGTCGGGGCCGAGTTCATGCTCCAGCTCGACGGCACCATCGTGAACGTCGCGCTGCCGACCCTGCAGTCCGACCTCCACCTGACGGTGGCCGGGGGGTCCTGGGTGCCCAACGGCTTCTTCCTCGCCTTCGGCGGGCTCCTGCTGTTCGCCGGACGCCTCGGCGACGTGCTGGGCCACCGCCGGGTCTTCCTCGCCGGGATCGGGCTGGTCGTGGTGGCGTCGCTGGTCGCCGGTCTCGCGCCCAACCTCGAAGTGCTGCTCGCCGGCCGGATCCTGCAGGGCGCCGGCGCGGCGATCTGCGGGCCCACCGGCCTGGCACTGCTGGCGATCGTCTTCCAGGGCGAGCGGCAGCAGCGCGCCTTCGGGCTCTACTCCACGGTGACCGGGCTCGGCGCCTCCGCCGGCATGGTCCTCGGCGGCCTGCTCACCTGGGTCGGCGACTGGCGCTGGAGCCTGCTGGTCAACGTGCCGATCGGGCTGGTCCTCGCCGTGGTCGCCGCCCGCGCCCTCGGCCTGCGCGACGAGACGAGGCGGTCGCGCTCGCTCGGCCTGCCGAGCGCGCTGCTGAGCACCGCCACCCTCACCACCGCCGTGTACGGCCTGGTCCACGCCGCCGAGAAGGGCTGGGGCGACCGCTGGACACTCGCGGCGCTCGGCGCGGCCGTCGTGCTGGCCGTGATCCTGCTGCTGGTGGACCGGCGCTCGGCCGAGCCGCTGCTGCCCCTGGCGGTCCTCGCCGGCCGCGAACGGGCCGGGGCCTTCCTCAACCTGGTGCTGCTCGCGGCGGTCCTGACCAGCTTCCTGATCTACCTGGTGCAGTACCTCCAGGGCGTGCTCCACCTCGACGCGCTGCGAAGCGGCCTGGCCATCCTGCCGTTCGGCCTCGCGCTGCTCGTCAGCACCCAGATCCTCACCTCGTACATCGCCAAGATCGGCCTCAAGACCCGCGCGGTGGCCGGCCTGGTGGTCGTGCTGGCCGGAGTCGCGTGGCTGACCCGCCTCGACGGCGACAGCACCTACCTCACCGGGGTGCTCCCGGCCCTCGTCGTCATGGGGCTCGGGGTCGGCGTGGCGATCATCCCGTTCAACATGATCGTGCTCACCACCGCACCGCCCGAGTACGCGGGTGTGACGGCCGGAGTGCTGCAGACGGCGCTCACGATCGGCGGATCGCTCGGCCTGGCCGCGATGCTGATCCCGCTCACCCAGGGCTCCGGCGGCCTCGCCGAGACGATCTCGTCGGTCTTCGTGTGGGCCGCCGCCGCCCTGGTGATCGCGCTGCTCGTCGCGCTCGTCTTCTGGTACCGCCCCGGAGCGCGGAGGGCCACCTCCGCCGCCTGACGGGGCTGACGGGGCCGTTCCCCCCGGGTCCCGTGGTGAGGGGCGAGCCGTCCGCAGCCGGCCCGCCCCTCACGTGCTCCCGCCCGGCGCTTCATGGCCGGCGGCGTACGTGACCCTCAGCCGGCGATGGCGAGTTCGGCGTCCGAGGAAAGGATCGCGAACTGCAGCCGGCGCATGGTCTTGCGGGGATCGAGCCCGAGCTCCTCCCGCAGCACCTGGCGGGCCGACTGGAAGACGTCAAGGGCCTCGGCGCGCCGCCCCGCCCGGTAGAGCGCGAGCATGAGCTGCTCGCGCAGGTTCTCGTTCAGGGGGTACTCCTCCACCCACCGCGACAGGTCGCCGATGAGCTCGCGGTGCCGTCCCAGCCGCAGCGAGCACGTCGCGATCACCTCCAGGCACTCCAGCCGTGCCTCTTCCGCCCAGCGGGCGAAGGAGCCGACGATGAGCCCGTTGTCGATGCCGGCGAGCACGGGCCCCCGGAACAGGCGCGCGGCGGCGGTGAACGCCTCCAGCGCGCTCCCGGGGTCGCGGTCCAGCATGTCCCGCCCCCGCGCGTGCAGGGACTTGAGGTGGAACACGTCCACCGATCCCTGGTCGACCTCCAGGAGGTATCCCTGGGCGTGCGTCCGGATGGCCGCGCCGTCCACGGCGGGCTGCACGAAGTTCTTGCGGAGGTGCGAGATGTACACGTGCAGGGCGGCGCGGGCCCGCTTCGGCGGTTCGTTCCCCCACAGCTCGTCGAGCAGCTCGTCCGTCGAGATCGGCTGGTTGGCGCGGATGAGAAGCGCGGCCAGCAGGGTCTCGACCTTGGGTGCGCTGATGGTGTGCGTCGCCTCGTCCACGAGGCGCAGTGGCCCGAGCAGTTCGTATCTCACGCGTCTCCTCCTCGCGGCTCTTACGGGACAGCAGTACTGAAAGCCGCACTTATCCACCCGATGACGACATTTTTGCGATCGGTCCACGCGCTGACATCAGCGAAAGTGCGTACGGCGGTCTCCGCGGGTGCGTACGCGGTGGATCAGTGGAGGTCCAGAGCCACGTCCAGGCGGAGGTAGGCGTCGACCCAGGCCCGCTCGGCCGTCTCGTCGCCGGTGTCGGCCCGCGCCGCCGAGAAGGCCGTGACGGCCCGTGCGACGCGGTGCAGCCCGAGCACGGTCAACCGCCGCGCCGCCGCGACGAGCCGGTCGTCGTACGTCGGCGGCAGGTGGGACAGGCCGTGATGGGCCGCTTCGGCGAGCAGCCCCCGGGTGTCGATCAATGCCGCGGTGAGTGGTTCGTGCCGGTGGTCCTCGGCGACCGCGAGCCTGCCGCTGCCGCCGGGAGGCCGAAGGTCGGGGACGACGACCCGGCCGCCGCCCCGCCCAGTTCGTCGAGCAGTTCCAGCATCCCGGGGGTGTGCAGCACCTCCTCCCTGGCGAGCGCGAACAACCCGGTCAGCCGCTCCCCGGCCGACGCGGGGACGAACGCGCCGCGCACGGCCCGCACGGGGTCCGCGGCGGCCGTACCACGCAGCGACCAGCCCAGTCCCAGAGACGCGCCGCGCAGGTTGGGCGGCGCGTCCCGGCAGGCGGCGAGCCGGTCCGCGACGCCCAGCGCCGCGGGCGTGTCCAGCCCGAGCGGCGGGCCCGCGTGCCTGAGTGCGTCGCGTACGGCGGTCATGGCGTCGACCCGCCGGAGATCGGCGGGGGCGGGGCCGCCGCGCACGCCTTCGGCCAGCCACAGCGCCCGGCGGGTGGCGGCCCGGACCACCGTGCCCACAGTGGTGCCGCCGCTGGTGCGGAACAGGTCGTCGTGGCGCCACATCGCCAGGGCGACGGCGACGACGCGGCCCAGCGCCCCCAGGTCGGCCGCCGCTTCGACGCCCTCGTCAGGTCGTCCAGCACCTGCCCGGTCAGGTCGCCGACGCCGCACAGCGCCGTGTCGAACAGCACCTCGGCCAGTTCGTCGAGGCCCGCGCCGGGGATCCGTGTGGCGAGGGCGGCGGCCGCCGCCTCCTGCGGGTCCACGCCGTACCCGTCGGCCGCTCTGCCGGCGTCGTGGATGATTTGTGGCCTTCGTCGCCTCAGTGGTGTGAGATGTGAAGATCACTGATGCTGATCCCGAGTGAGACAGGCGAGAGCATGACAGGTGACCAGGGCCGCAGGGCCCTCGTGGTGCGGGGTGGCTGGGCAGGGCATGTCCCGGTGGAGGCCACCGAGCTGTTCATTCCGTTCCTGGAGAAGAACGGGTTCGAGGTGGTCCGGGCCGACTCCCCGGCGCCGTACGCGGACAGCGCGTTCATGGCGGACGTCGATCTCATCGTGCAGTGCTACACGATGGGCACCATCGAGCCGGAGGAGATGCGCGGGCTGGACGCCGCGATCCGGGCGGGCACGGGGATGGCGGGATGGCACGGCGGCATCGCCGACTCCTTCCGCAGCGCCTCCGACTATCTGCACCTCATCGGCGGGCAGTTCGCCTGCCATCCGGGGAAGGATCCGGCCGAGTGGCGCGAGGGCGCGGAGGAGAACTACTTCGTGCCCTACACCGTGAACATCCTGCCCGAGGCGGCCTCGCATCCCATCACGGAGGGGATCGCCGACTTCGACCTCGTCACCGAGCAGTACTGGGTGCTGACCGACGAGTACGTCGACGTGCTGGCGACGACGACCCAGAAGGTCCGGCCGTGGGACCCCTGGCACCGGGAGGTCACCTCACCGGCGATCTGGACCCGGCGATGGGGGAGCGGGAAGATCTTCGTCGCGACCCCGGGCCACAACCTCGACGTCCTGCGGAACGACAGCGTGCGCACCGTCATCGAACGGGGGATGCTCTGGGCCTGCCGGTGAACGCGGGGAACCGCGGGCGCTGACGGCACGGAGAACGGCATGGAGAGGGGAGCGGGCGTGACCGCCCGCTCCCCTCTGTTCTTCACGTCGGCCGTACGTCGCGGCGCACGGCCCGGTGGGTCAGCCGATCGTGCAGGCCGAGCCGTTCAGGCTGAAGGCCGAGGGGGTGGGGTTGCTGCCGTTGTGCGTGCCCTGGAAGCCGAACGTGGTGCTGGCGCCGGGCGCCAGCGAGCCGTTGTAGGACACGTTGCGGGCGGTGACCGACGAGCCGCTCTGGCTGACGTCGGCGTTCCAGGAGCTGGTGATCTGCTGGCCGCTGGAGAAGGACCAGGTCACCGCCCACCCGTTGATGGCGCTGCTACCGGTGTTGGTGACGGTGATGTTCGCGGTGAAGCCGTTGTTCCACTCGTTCTTCACGTAGGACACGCGGCACGGCCCGCCGCCCTGCGGCGAGGAGGGCGAGGTCGAGGGCGTGACCGAGGGCGAGGGACGGGTGGAGGGCGAGGACGACGGCGAGGCGGAGGGGCTCGTGGTGGTGCCGTTGATCGTGACGTTGGAGTTGCCGCTGCTCTGGTAGCCCTCGGTGGCGAGGATCTGGTAGTCGTGGCTACCGAGCTGCATGCCGTAGCGGGCCCACGCGTCGAAGTGGTTGCCGACGGTGATCGTACCGCCGACCCGCTTCTGCTGACGGACGCTCCAGTACTGGTTGAACGTCTGGTTGCCGTCGATCGACGGGGCGTTGTAGCGGGTCGTCTGGTAGACGTCGTAGGTGCCGCCGTCGCTGGTGACGGTGCCCTTGAAGGTGCCGGTGGGACGCCAGGAGCCCCAGCTGTCGACGATGTAGTACTCCACCAGCGGACCGCGGGTCCATCCGTACAGGGCCAGGTAGGCGTTCCCGGAGGGGTTGAAGCTGCCGGAGTAGGTCACCGTTCTCCGCGCGCCGGGCTTCCAGCCCTTGCCGGCGACGAAGTTGTTGGTGTTGCGCCAGGAGGTGCTGTAGTTCCCGCCCGATCCCAGGTCCATGGAGACGGTGCCCTGGCTGTCGGTCCAGAACGAGAAGAAGTAGCCGTCGTGGGTGCCGGTCTGGTTGGTGGTGACGGCCGCGTGGGCCACACCGGGCAGCAGCGCCACCACGGCGGCCAGCACCACCGCGGTCACACGGCCGACCAACGACCGCAGACGGCCGCGGCCTCTCGAGTGCACGTTCATGTAGGTACTTCCTCCTCGTGAAAAGGCCGAAGGCGGCCGGGCGGCGTCGGGCCGTCGGTAGCGTGTGCGGGTCACGGTCGCCACCGGACGTCGGCGTCGCACAACGCGGCGGAGGGTGACCGGTCGCCATGTGGGTGACGAACCGGAGGACCACAGCGCGGTCGGTGACCGGTTCCGGCAGCGGCCCCTCGCCGACGAAACTATCGGTTGAACGGCGAAAGTGTCAGATGGCGTCCGTACCGCTGTCAACGACGCGTGTGAGACAGGCCGGGACCGACGATCTCGCCGGAGTCATCGCCCCTGGCCACCACCCCTAGCGGCCGGTCGCGGCACGAGGCGGACGATGAAAATTTCGAGGAAGGGGCCGGTCGCCGCCGGAAACGGCACATGATCCCATCGTACGATCAGTCGACGCACTCGCTTCGCCGCCCGCTGTGGCCGGAATCGTGAAATTTTCACCGAGACTGACCGGCTCTTCACCGCCCGGAGTTCGCCCTCGTGCGACCGGGCGATCGGCCACGACCAGCGTTTACGTGAATCGCCCCCTGCCCAAAGGGGGCTGTGTCCCCTCCGAAATCGTTGACACCCCAAGTCAGGCGTGCCGATACTTTCGTCAATACGCCGATAGTTTCGGGATCGAACCGATCACGATTGCCGGCCGCGACTCTTCTCCCGGCCGTTCTCGGCTTATTCATGAGGAGGAAGTACGTACATGAACGACGTTATGGCCCATTCGAGGGGCCGCGGACGCGGCTCTCTGCGGTCGTTGGTCGGCCGTGTGACCGCGGTGGTGCTGGCCGCGGCGGTGGCGCTGCTGCCCGGTGTGGCCCACGCGGCCGTCACCACGAACCAGACCGGCACCAACAACGGCTACTTCTTCTCGTTCTGGACCGACAGCCAGGGCACCGTCTCCATGGATCTGGGATCGGGCGGGAACTACAGCACCTCCTGGCGCAACACCGGCAACTTCGTGGCCGGCAAGGGCTGGAAGCCCGGCGGACGCCGGACCATCACCTACTCCGGCAGCTTCAACCCGTCCGGCAACGCCTACCTGGCCGTCTATGGCTGGACCCGGGGTCCGCTGGTGGAGTACTACATCGTGGACAACTGGGGCACCTACCGCCCGACGGGGACGTACAAGGGCACCGTCACCAGCGACGGCGGCACCTACGACGTCTACCAGACCACCCGCTACAACGCCCCGTCGATCGACGGCAACCAGACGTTCAACCAGTACTGGAGCGTCCGTCAGCAGAAGCGGACCGGTGGCACCATCACCGTCGGCAACCACTTCGACGCGTGGGCCCGCTACGGCATGCAGCTCGGCAGCCACGACTACCAGATCCTCGCCACCGAGGGCTACCAGAGCAGCGGCAACTCCAACATCACCATCGGGGGCTCCGGCAACCCCACGTCGAACCCGACCACCACTCCGCCCCCCGGTAACGGCGGCTGCACCGCGACGCTCTCCGCCGGGCAGCAGTGGAGCGACCGGTACAACCTCAACGTCTCGGTGAGCGGTTCGAGCAACTGGACCGTGACGATGAACGTGCCGTCCCCGGCGAAGGTCCTCTCCACCTGGAACGTCAGCACCAGCTATCCCAGCTCCCAGCAGCTTGTCGCCAGGCCCAACGGCAGCGGCAACAACTGGGGTGTGACGATCCAGCACAACGGCAACTGGACCTGGCCGTCGGTCTCCTGCTCGGCGAGCTGACCCACCCGCCACACGGCACACGTGGCGCGGCGGCTCAAAGCCGCCGCGCCACGTCTCTGTCCCACTCCGGCACGTTCATGGGGAGGTCGCGCCGGCGGCGGTCACCGCCCGACCTCCATCAGATCAGGGAGTCGAACTCTCCGGTCTTGACGCCGCTGATGAATGTCCGCCACTCGGCGGGAGTGAAGGTCAGTCTCGGGCCGTCCGGGTCCTTGCTGTCCCGTACGGCCACCACCCCCGGCAGATTGACGGCCACCTCGACGCACTGACCGCCGTTATCCGAGGAACGCGACGACTTCCGCCAGACAGCGGCACTCAGGTCCACTCGCGTCTCACTTCCTCGATGACTCGGAGGGATACGTGCTCAGGATAGGCCCACAGTCGTATCGCCTCATAGCGCTTCCAAATCGCGGAAACGTGGTCGCAATCGGTGGTGATATGTCCCTGCGCGGGTGAATCCGCGTGGACCGCATCGGGCTCCCCCCGCGCGAACTCGGCGATCATGAAGGCGCCTGCCAATCCCGCCACGCATTCCGGATCGACAACCTGGATGGCGACGGCGGGTCGCTGCGCGCTCTCAAGCAGGTGATCGAGTTGCTCCCGCATCAACTCGGCAGCGCCGATCCTGCGGCGCAACACGCCCTCGTCGATGAGGGCCAGGTAGAACGGGGGATCGTCCCGATCGAGGATCCGCTTCCGCTGCATGCGAGCTTCGACATGGTGCTCCACCTCATCGGGACCGATCTGCCGTCCTCGGCTGAACAGATGCCGGGCGTACGCCTCGGTCTGGAGGAGGCCGGGGACCAGGAGGGGGTCCCAGGAGCGGAGGACGCGGGCGGTGGGCTCGATCTCCTCGACCCAGCTGCGGAACCAGACCGGGGCGCCGGGCTGGGCGACGATGCGCTGATAGAGCCGCGTGAACGAGACCCCGTCGGGCGTGCCGAAGAGTCGGTCCAGCCGTTCCGCGTCCGACTTCGACGGGGTTCGGGTGGCCTTCTCCAGGCGGCTCACCTGGGTCTGGGTGCGGCCGAGGCGCGCGGCCACCGCCGCCTGCGAGAGCTGCGCGGCCTCCCGCAGGCGGCGTAGCTCGGCGCCGAATCGCACTCTCGGGGACGCCGGATCGAGAGACGGCACAACATTCATCGCATTACCTCCCGATCCAGGCAATTCCATGCGGCGTACGCGGGGTAATTCCGTGTCAAGTCCAAGACAGGCCAGGGGGCGTCATGGCCTGCGCTGTTTCGGCCTGATGAACCACTCGCCGGCCCGATGACGGAAAGGCAGTCTAGGCGCGGGTCGTCCATTCGGGAAAGCCGGATAAAAGCAGAGCGCTGATTTTCCCGGCGACTGCGGGGCCGATTCCGGATGAATGCGGTGATTCTCCTCCGCCAACCGGGCGAGGGGAGGTCCGCACAGGGCGGGGACCCCAGACTGGAGGCGATCGGTGACGGCGGGCGAGCGGCACGAGAGGTTCGGGACGGGCCGGGACCCGCGCGGCGCGGGCGTGCCCGCCTCGCCGGGCACGCGGCCGTACGGCACCTGGCGGCGGAGGTTCCCCGGGGCGGACAGGTCGGTCTCCGAGGCCCGGAAGTGGGCGCGCGGCCTGCTCGCGGAGCGGGTCGCGGCCCCGGTCCTCGACGACGTGCTGCTGCTGCTGAGCGAGGTGGTCACCAACGCGGTCACGCACTCCGACTCGGGCCGCGACCAGGACGGCCGTGTGACGGTGCGGATGACCCGCGACGCCGGAGGCGTACGCGTCGAGGTGCGCGACGGCGGATCGGCCGTGGATGCGCCGGTGATGCGGGCGCCGGACGCCGAGGCGGCCGGCGGGCGCGGCCTGTGGCTGGTGGACGGACTCGCCACCGCGTGGGGCTCGTGGCAGGACGACACCGGCGCATCGGTCTGGTTCCGGGTGGCCGCGCGCCGGTGACGTACGGCGGGCCGTCGACACGCACGTGATCGATGCGGCGGGACGTGCCGCACCACGGCTTCAGGTGGGTGGGGTCATCGGCTGGTGAGGCCGGCCAGGATCGTCCGGAGCCGCGAGAGGAGCGCGGCCACGTCGTCCTCCCGCCCGACCGGCACGCGCAGGTGGTCGCGCAGCCCGATGGGAGTCATGTCGGCGGCCCAGGCGTGGCCGCCCGCCCGCAGCTCGTCCGCGACCCGCGACGCCACCCCGGGCAGCCGGACGAGCACGAAGTCGGCGGCGGAGGGGAGGAACTCGACGCCCAGTTCCGCCAGCCCCCGGCACAGCGACTCCCGAGCGGACCGGTTGGCGGCGCGGAGGCGTTCCAGCAGGACCATGTCATGGGAGGGCGGGGCGGCGGGCGGACGCGGCGCGGCCAGGCGCCCCACCACCGCGGGCGCCCCGATCAGATAGCCGAACCCCGGCGACCCGTAGGTCCGCAGCACGCAGACGTCGGTCCCGTACCGCGCGCCCCACCGGGCGGAGGTGAAATCCGGGCCCAGCGCGAACTCCGCGCTCGACTCGTCGAACACGACGAGCGTGCCGTACCGCCGGGCCGCGGCGCAGAGCGACCGTACGGCATCCGCGCCGAGCACTCCGCCCGTGGGATCGTGCGGGTTGGCCACGATGACCATGCCGGCGCCGCGCGCCATCCGCGCGCACAGCTCCTCGGCGCAGATCCGGTAGTCGCGCAGGGGCAGTTCCACGAACGGCACCCCGGCGGCGCGCAGGCTGTCGGCGTGCCCACGCCGCGTCTGCGCGTTGATCACGACGGGCCGGGGATCGGCGCGGCGCGAGGCGGCGAGCAGGCGGATCAGCTCGTCGGCGTCCGCGGCGACGGCGACCCTGTCCTGCCCGACGAAGTGGCGCCGGGCGATCCGCCCGGCCAGGTCCGGGCCGGAACAGGACAAGGTGCGCATGGTCGTCCTCCTGCCAAGGACCACAGGGGCCAACAGGGCTGTTCGCACCGTAGCCGAGCGCGCTATCAGGGTGGTCTCACCGCCGCCGCGGCCTCAGGCCCGCCTCCGCGTGGTCTCGGACGGCTCTCGCGGGCCGCCTCCGGCGCGCGCGCGATGGCACGATCGAACGCATGGACCAGCGGATGATGCGAGCCTATCTCGACCGCATCGGCGCGCCGGCGCCGCGCGCGGCCGACCTCGACACGTTGCGTGAGCTGCACCAGCGGCACCTCTACCACGTGCCGTGGGAGAACATCTACACCCGTCTCGGTACGCCGGTCACGCTGGACGAGGACGTGTTCCTCGACAAGCTCGTACGGCTGCGCCGCGGCGGCGGGTGCTACGAGCTCAACGGCGCCTTCGCCGCGCTGCTGCGCGAGATCGGGTACGAGGTCACGCTGCTGGCGGCGGCGGTGTTCGAGGAGGACGGCACGCCCGTCTTCCCGCTCGACCACCTCGTCCTGCGGGTCGACCTGGACGGCCCCTGGCTGGTGGACGTGGGGTTCGGCCAGTTCAACGTGTTCCCGCTGCGCATGGACACCGACGAGCCGCAGCGCGACCCCGGCGGCGAGTTCCGGGTGGTCGAGGCCGGCCACGGCGACCTCGACGTGTACTGCGACGGCAGCCCGCGCTACCGGGTCGAGGCGCACCCCCGGCGGCTGCGCGACTTCGTGCCGTCCTGGGACTGGCACCAGGTGTCGCCCGAGTCGTTCTGGAACGCGATGGACCTCTGCTCGCTCAGCACCCCCGACGGCCGGGTGACGCTGCACGGCAACCGGCTGATCACGACGTCGGGCGGCCGTACGACGGAGGTGACGCTGGAGGACGAGCAGGCGGTCGTGGCGGCCTACCGCGACATCTTCGGCATTCACCTGGACCGGTCGCCGGGAGCCTGCTACGCCGAGCGCTTCGCGACGACGGAGTCCCTCAACGCCTGAAGCGCGACCTGAAGCGCGTGAGCGCAGCCCCAAGGCCTCGCGCGGTCGCCACCCCCCGGCGCCCGGCACCCGGTGCCCGGCGTACGCGACGCGACCCGCGAGGCCCCCGGGGCGCCGGGGAGCGCCACCGGCTCGGTTACAGAGCCCGGTGGCAGAGTTCAGTGGCAGAGTTCAGTGGCAGAGTTCAGTGGCAGAGCTCGGTGGCGGAGCTCAAAGGTCGAGCTCCGTGGTTGAGCTCGGTGGTCGAGGTGGTCAGCTCAGTGGTCGAGCTCAGTGGTCGAGCAGGGCGGCGACGTCGTCGACGATGACGTCGAGGCGGCTGCCGGTGCCGAAGATGCCGTCCACGCCCAGGGCCAGCAGCGTGTCCCGGTCCTCGGCCGGGATCGTGCCGCCGACGACGACCCGCAGATCCCCCAGCCCTTCGGCGTCCAGGGCGCTCATCAGGCGACGGCACTCCTGCAGATGGTTTCCCGTCAGAGAGGAGAGGCCCACCAGGTCGGGCCGCTCCCGGCGGACGGCGGCCACGAGGTCCGCGGGGGTGGTGTGCCCGAGATAGACCACGTCCATCCCGGCCTCCCGCAGCCCGTTGCACACCACGATGGCGCCCCGCCAGTGGGCGTCCATCCCCAGCTTCGCCACGACGCCCTTGCGGCCGCTCAGCACTCCTGCCACAACGGGAACTCCCATCGTCCCAGCTCGTCGCGGAACACCCGGCCGAGCTCGCCCAACGTGACATCCGCGTCGACCGCGTCGAGGACCGCCGGCATGACGTTCTCACCGTCCCGGCAGGCGCGGGCGACCAGCTTCAGGGCGACGCCGGCCGCCTCCCGGTCGCGGCGGGACCGCGCCCGCTCCAGGGCGGCCACCTGCCGTTCGAGGCTGCCTTCCGGCAGCTCGAAGCGGTCCAGCTCCTCGGCGTCGCCGTCGAGTTGCGTGTTGACGCCGACGACCAGCCGCTCGCCGTTCTCGATCGCCTTCTGGTCGGCGAAGGCGGTCCGTGCGAGCTCCGCGTGCACCCATCCCCGCTCGGTCGCGGCCACGATCCCGCCGAGCTCTCCGATGCGCTCCAGGACGCGCCGCGCGCGCTCCTCAAGCTCGTCGGTGAGGTACTCCACGAGGTAGCTGCCGCCGAGCGGGTCGGCGACCTTCGCCACCCCGGTCTCGTGCAGCAGCACGTACTGCGTGCGCAGCGCGGTCAGCGCGGCGTGCTCACTCGGGATGCACACCGCCTCGTCGTACCCGTTGACGTGCAGTGACTGGGTGCCGCCGCACACCGCGGCGAGACCCTGCAGGGCGCTCCTCGCGATGTTGACGTGCGCGTGCCGGGCGCTGTTGGTGACCCCTGACGTCTGCACGTGGTAGCGCAGCAGCTGCGCCCGCGGGTCGCGGACGCCGAGCTCGTCGCGCACCCAGTGCGCCCACATGCGGCGCAGCGCGCGATACTTCGCGACCTCCTCGAAGAAGTCGCTGTGGGCGCTGAGGAAGAAGGTGACCCGGGCCAGGACCGGCTCGGCGGCGAAACCGCGGTCGAGCAGCGCCCGTACGACGGCCTGCCCGTGGGCCAGGCACAGGGCCATCTCCAGGACCGCGTCCGCGCCGGCCTCGCGGTAGTTGTAGCCGCTCACGCTGACGGGGTTCCAGCGCGGCATCGTACGCAGCGCGAACTCGGCCAGGTCGCACGCCAGGCGGAAGGACCCGGCGGGCGGCAGCGCCTCGGGCGCGATGGTGATCGCCGTCTCCATCAGGAAGTCGTTCTGGCTGGTGCCCGCGAGGCGGGCGGGCGCGAAGCCGCGCCGCTCGGCCGACCGCACGTACATGGCGAGGTGGGGCACCGCCCCGATCGGCTGGGAGGAGACCAGGGAGACGCTCACCTCGTCCAGCGGGATGCCGTCGAAGAGCGTGTCGAAGTCGCCGCGCAGGTCCACGGCGACGCCGCCGCGGCCGACATCGGCCCCGGCCCTGGGGTCGTCGGAGTCGAAGGCCCGCAGGCTGGGATAGTCGAAGACGCCGTTGATCCCGGTGGCCCCGCCGTCGAGCAGCATCCGGTAGCGGGCGTTGGTCTCCTGGGCGGTGCCGAACCCGGCGAGCTGCCGGATGGTCCAGGGACGTTCGCGGTACATCCCCGGACGGATGCCGCGGGTGTACGGGAACCCGCCGGGCAGGCCGAGCCGGTCGTCCGGTCCGCCGGCGAGGTCGCCGGCGGGGTCCACGGGGTCCCGCTGCGCCGTACCGGGGACCGCGACCTCCGGCAACGGCACGCCGCTCGCCGAACGGATCCGCGCGTCCTCCGCCGGCTGCTCCATCACGCCGTCCATGAGGCCGAGGCTGACAGGTGCGCGCGGGGGTGACCAATCGCCGAGAGCGTCCCGAGATCGGCCGGAGTCGCAGGTGAGAGGGCGTGCGGCGGGCGCCCGCACCGGACCTGACAGACTAGGGGTCATTCCCCCTTGCCAGGGCCGACCTCGTCGTACGGTTTGCTCCATGACTGGATCCTTGACGGGCAAGGTCGCGCTGGTCGCCGGAGCGACCCGGGGAGCGGGCAGAGGCATAGCGGTCGAACTGGGCGCCGCGGGCGCGACCGTCTACTGCACCGGGCGGTCGAGCGGATCCGGGCGCTCGGAGATGGACCGGCCGGAGACCATCGAGGAGACCGCGGCCCTGGTCGACGCGGCCGGCGGCCACGGCATCCCGGTGCGGGTGGACCACCTCGTGCCCGACGAGGTGCGGGCGCTGGTCGCCCGCATCGAGAAGGAGCAGGGCGCCCTGCACGTCCTGGTCAACGACATCTGGGGCGCGACCAAGATGGAGTGGGACAAGCCGGTCTGGGAGTCGGACCTGGAGTACGGGCTCCACCAGCTCCGCCTGGCCGTGGACACCCACGCGATCACCAGCCACTTCGCGCTGCCTCTGCTGATCAAGAACCCGGGCGGCCTGGTGGTGGAGGTGACCGACGGCACCGACGAGTACAACGCCGCCAACTACCGGGTCTCCTTCTTCTACGACGTGGCCAAGGGCGCGGTCAGCCGCATCGCCTTCGCGCTGGCGCACGAGCTGAAGTCGTTCGGCTGCACGGCCGTGCTGCTCACCCCCGGATGGCTGCGCTCGGAGTTCATGCTGGAGCAGTTCGGCGTCAGCGAGGAGAACTGGCGTGACGCCACGAAGTTCTCCCCGCACTTCGCCATCTCCGAGACCCCCGCGTATGTGGGGCGCGCCGTCGCGGCGCTGGCCGGCGACCCCGAGGTGGCGCGCTGGAACGGCCAGTCGCTGTCCAGCGGGCAGCTCGCGAAGGTCTACGACTTCACCGACGTCGACGGCAGCCAGCCGGACGCGTGGCGCTACCTGGTCGAGGTGCAGGACCGCGGCCTGCCGGCCGACACGACGGGATATCGCTGACCGTCCGTCCGCCTCGGACGGCGGCGGGGAGACCGGGGTGAGAGCCCCCCTCGTTAGCGTGTGGCGGCGCTCCGACTCGCGGGCGTCGCCGTGGAAGAAGACGTCGCCGTCGAAGGCGAAACACGGCCGGGCTGAGGAGGAAGAACCGGTATGACGACGCTCACCGATGTCGCCTCCGGATGGTCGCTGTCCGACCACGTGCCGGACCAGGTGATCGCGAGCTGCCTCTACGACTCCCAGGGGTGGCTGCGCGAGTGGGAGAACAACCCCATCGAGCACCGTGTGCGCCACGCCTACGTCCACACCCGGCCCGAGGGCGCGGACGGGTCGTCCGTGCTGCCGCTCTACCTCACCACCCGCTCGCCCTTCTGGCACGGGTACGAGGTGCAGGTCGACCTGGTGGGCAGGTTCGGCAACCCGATCATCTTCGCCGGGTCGACGTACTCGATGTACAGCAAGCGCGGCCCGGTGCCCGCCGATCTGATCCGCGGCGCGTACGACACCGCGATGGAGTGGATCGCCGACGGCGAGGCGGAGACGCTGGTCGTGCCCAACCTCACCAAGGCGGGCGTGGCCGACTGGGTGGCCACCGTGGGCCCCCCGACGGGCCGGGTGCTGCTGGAGCGCACGTACTCCTGCGAGATGTCGCGCGACTACGAGGCCCACGTGCACGAGCGCCTGCCGAACAAGATCCGGCGGGACGTCGCGCGGCGGCTGCGCCGGGCAACCGAGCGCGGGCTGCGCGTCGAGATGGTCGAGGGCGACGCGGCGCACGACCTGGTCCCTGCGGCCTTCCCGCTGACCGTCGACACGAGCGACAAGAACGACTGGCCGGCGCTGTTCGACCAGGAGGCGCTGCACTCCATGCTGCGCGTGCCCGGGGCGATGATGCTCACCGCGAAGCTCGACGATCGGCTCGTCGGCGCGTTCTTCGCGTTCCGCCGCGGCGACGAGGTCACGTACATGTGCGGCGGGGTCGAATACGCGACGCTGAACGAATACAGCACCTACATCGCGCTGATGTACGGCGGCACCCGGTGGGCCTACGAGAACGGCATGCGCCGCATCGAGTGGGGCCGGGACAACTACCGCTTCAAGGAGCGGCACGGCCTGACCGGGACCAACCTGTACGCCCTGGTCTACACGCCGCGGCCGCAGCCCGACCTCAGCGTGGACATCGCACACATGCACTGGGTGCTGTTCGACTACATCGAGGCGCATTGATGACGCCTGCCCGGAGGCGTGCCGCGCTGCTGTTGATCGCGGTCATGAGCGTCAACGCCTCCTACACCGTGCTCATCCCGTTCGTGCCTGAGCTCCAGCACCGCGCGGGAGCCGACCCGACGGTGATCGCGCTGACCTTCGCCCTGTTCGCCGCGGCCAAGACGTTGTCCCAGCCGCTGGGCGGGCTGTGGGTGGACCGCTGGCGGCCGGGGCACGTGGCGTTCGTCGCCCAGCTGATCGCCGCCGCCGGAATCGTGATCACGGCGGTGGCCCGCGACCCGCAGACGCTGCTGGCGGGCCGCGTCTGCTGGGGGCTGGGGGAGGGGCTCGTGACGCCCGCTCTCTACGCGGGAATGGGCCTGCTGTGCCGTCGGTACGGCCTGTCGAGCAGCCGGTTGATCGGCAACTTCGGCACCGCCGCGATGGCGGGCTTCCTCATCGGCCCGCTGGTCACCGGCGTGGCCGCGCCGCTGGGGCTGGAGACGTTGTTCTTCGCGGGTGCCGCGGTCACGGCGGTGACCGCCTTCGGGCTGTTCCAGGCGATTCCCCGGTCCGGCGAGGAAGGGCCCGAGGAGGCCGAGGCGGACGACGCGCCGGCGGCGGACGGCGCGGGCGCGGGCTCGGCGGGCCCCTGGTGGTTGTGGGTGCTCGCGCTGGGCGCGCTGGACCTGTTCGCCAACGTGATCTACTCGGCCTTCGAGCCGATGCTGCCGCTCTACCTGAGCGCCGGGCGGGACGGCTCGGTACGCGGCACGATCTCGGTGGTCTTCTCCGTCGGCCTGGCCACCTTCGCCCTGTTCACCTGGGCGCTCGGCCGCTACACCGAGCGGCTGCGGCTGATGACCCTGATCCGCGCCGGCATGACGCTCATGGCACTCGGCCTGGCGGGCCTGACCCTGAGCGCGGAGGTGGTGCCGGTCGCCGCGTCCTTCGTCCTGTGCATGGCCGGCGCCGCGGTGCTCTACCTGACCGCACGGCGGGGCCTCATCGAGCTTCGCTCGGCGATGAGCCGTCAGGGGAAGGCGTTCGGGCTGTTCGGTTTCATCGGCGACTCCGGCAACGTGATCGGCCCGATCATCGGTGTCGCCCTGTTCGGCTGGACCGGCGCCACCTCCTTCCTGCTGCTCGGCGTGCTCTGCGTGGTCGCGCTGGTGGGGCTGGCGGCGGTGTCCGGGCGGCTCCGCGGCCCGCGGGCGGCCGAACCCACGGCGACCGCCGGAACCGCCGAGACCACCAAGACCAGCGGAACCGCCCCGACCACCGGGACCACGGAGGCGGCGGTGGCGGCGCAGGAGACCTCGCAGAGACCATCCTGATATCGGCTCGGGTGACAGTGATCGTCGGACTTGTCGAGCAGAATGCGGAGAGATCGAGCTCATGAGTGTCACGCACCAGCAGGTCTTGGAACCCATCGTCTGCGGTCATCCCGCGGCCGCCCGGTTGCTGCCCACCTTCGACGTCGCGCGGCTTCTCGAGGATCTGGACCGCCTGGACGACCACCAGTGGTCGTTGCAGCAGACCTTCACCTCCGCCGGGCTGGCCGAGCGGGCGCCCTACGACTGGCGCGCGCTGCCGCTCCGCAGCCCGACGGGCCGTCCCGAGCGCACCGACCCCGGCGGCGCGGGCCTGGACGAGTTCGCCGACACGCCCTGGCTCGCCCAGGCCCCCTACTTCGCCGAGATCCTGGCCTCGGTTCCGGCCCCCCTGCGCTGCGTGCGGTTGCTCGCGCTCGGGCCGGGCGCGATCGGTGAGGTCCACTTCGACACCAAGGTCGGCTTCCCGTGGGGGAACCTGCGGCTGCACGTGCCGATCACGACCAACCCCGGGGCCGCCCTGATCATCGAAGGGGTGGAGCACCGGTGGCAGCCGGGCACGTTCTGGTTCGGCGACTTCGGCCGGTGGCACCAGGTGCTCAACACCGGACAGGACAAGCGCATCCACATGATCGTCGACACGCTGATCACACCGGAGACGCTGAGCCTGTTCCCCCCGGACTTCCTCGAGACGCTGTCCGCCGACGAGGTGCTCTACGCCCGTCCCACGGTGCCGCTGGACGACCCCGAGCGCTACCACTGCGCGTTCGAGATCCCCGCGTCCTTCGCCGACTGGGAGGAGGCGGAGGGCCAGTTCCTGCTGCCCCAGCCGAAGCTCGCGGCGACCGTGAACAGCGACGACGACGGTAACCGCCTAGTCCTGACGCTGGACGGTGAGCCTGCCTTCGGTCTCGTCCACGTGGGCGAGGGCGAGTTCCGCTTCACCGGCTGGACGGAGGAGCGCACCATCCAGGTCGTGCCCGACGGCGCGGCCCCGACCGTCATCCTGCGGACCCGCAGGGGGACGGCCGAGCGCCGGCTGGAGATCCCCGCGACCCGGCGGATCCCGTCCGCGGCGTGAACCGTCGTCCCGTCCCGCCGGGCGGCGCGGCCCGGCGGGACGGTCACGACCGGCCCAGGAGGAGACAGTGAAGATCGAGACGGTGAACGGCCTGACGATTGGGCTGGTCGACGTCGGCGAAGCCGAGAACGGTGACTGGGAGCGCCACCGGGGCGAGCTGGACCTGGTCCGGGTCGTGGACCCGCCCCCGGAGTCGTGGCCGCGGCTGCGCGCCGCGGGTTTCGCCGTCCACCCCTCGTGGATCACGTGGATGGCCCCGGTCGCCGCGTCGGAGGAGGAGTTCCTGAGCCGGCTGTCGGTGCAGGAGCGGCGCAACGTGCGTCTCGGGTTGCGCTACGCGGCCGGGCGCGACGTCCGGATGGACGTGGCCGACCCGGTGGACGACCTCGTCTTCGACGACTTCCTCAAGCTGTACGAGCCGCACATCGGCGGCATGCGGCACGGCGTGCCGTACGCGAGCATGGAGCGCGAGGAGATCCTCGGCATGCGCGAGGACTACTTCGCCGTCCAGGCGTTCGAGGACGACACGCTCGTGGGGTGCTGCATGTGCCGCAAGCGCGCCGACGCCTCGACGGTGGTGATCCGGTTCGTGACGACGACCCAGGACAGCCGGCAGCACCGCATCGTCCGCGCGATGTACATGCGGGTGTTCGCGAAGGCCCGCGAGCTGGGGTACCGGAGCGTGTCCCTGGGCACCGACCCCGCGCTCTACGGCCACATCGCCAAGCCGGGGCTGTTCCGCTTCAAGAGCCGGCTGGGCTTCACCCCGATCCCGGCGCGGTTGTTCGGCACGATGGACGACCCCGACGAGGCCACCCGGGTGCTCCGCCTGGACACGCTCACCGAGCCGTCGCTGCTGATCTCTTACGCCATCGCCGACGACGCGGGAGCTGGCGAGATCACCTTCGACACCCCGCTGCGCCTGGACGTGCTGACCGGCGAGGACACCACCGACCCGGAGCAGGACCTGGGGCCGTACCGGGCGCCGTTCCTCACCGGCGTCGGCCTGGTGCGGATCGGCTGAATCCCCGTCCGGCCCCCTCGCCTGGTCCCTTGCGGGAGCGCCGTCAGGCCGGTCCCTGATGCTCCACCAGGGCGAGCGCCCTGGTGGGGCTGCCCGAGCCGCCCACGATGGGCAGCGGCCCCACCATCAGCACGGCGCCGGTGGGCGGCAGCAGGGAGAGGTTGCGCAACTGCGTCAGGCCGTACTTCCCCGCGCCGTGGAAGTACCAGTGACAGGGGTACGGACGGTCCGTGAACTCTCCCGCGAGGCCGGCGTCGGTGCCCACGGTCTCCACGCCGATGCCGATGACCGGGGTCTGCTCGGCCAGCCAGCGCGCGCACTCCGGCGCGACGCCGGGCGTGTGCCCCTCGTTGAGGAACCGCGCGGGGTCCTCGCGGCGGGCGTCCCAGCCGGTGCGGTAGAGCAGCCAGCCACCCTCCGGAAGCTCGCCGTGGCTCTCCTGCCAGCGCTCGACGTGCTCGCGGCGCAGCAGGAAGTCGGGATCGCCCGCCGCCTCCGCGGTGAAGTCGAGCACGACGGCCGGCCCCACGAGACGCCCGGGCGGCACCTCCGACACGTCGTGGGTGCCCTTGCCCGACAACCAGTGCACGGGCGCGTCGAAGTGCGTGCCGGTGTGCTCGGACAGGCGGATGTTGTTCCAGTAGACGGTGGGCCCGGCGGCGTCGTAGTCGCTGATGACCTCGCGGGAGAACGGCCACGGCTGGCCCCGCTCCGGCGGCAGCTTGATGATCGGCGTCTGCTCGGAGAGAGGGGCGGTCAGGTCGACGACCTCGACGACGCCGCGGCGCATCGCGTGGACGAGCTCGGTGAGCAGCCCCATGTCAGGCCACCACGATCTCGTCGCCGGACACCTTCAGCTTGAAGGCGGGCAGT
This sequence comes from Microbispora sp. H10670, assembly GCF_014161385.1. Classification (NCBI taxonomy): domain Bacteria; kingdom Bacillati; phylum Actinomycetota; class Actinomycetes; order Streptosporangiales; family Streptosporangiaceae; genus Microbispora; species Microbispora sp. H10670. Next base: position 62,493 of record NZ_JABBWW010000026.1, read on the forward strand.
GGCTGGTCCGCCGGGCCGAAGGTGACCGATCCGTCGGTGATGGCGAACCTGCTGACGTGGCAGGGGCAGACGATCTCGCCGTCCGACACCTCGTCCACCCGGCAGCCGCGGTGGGTGCACAGCGCGGAGAACGCCTTGAAGGTGCCGGCCTCCGGCTGCGTCACCACGACGTCGAGGTCGGAGAGCACGTGCCCGCCGCCGACGGGCACGTCGCCGGTCCGGCCGAGGGAGGTGCCGCTCGGCGGCGCGTCCGCCGTACGGGCGACCTCGCACCCGGAGAGCGCGGCGGCCGCGGCGGCCGCGCCCGTCCCCGCGAGTACGGCGCGTCGGCTGTAGGTAGGGCTCATCGGTTACCTCCGGGGAAGAACCCCGCCTCCGGCGGGGAGGAATCGGACCTGGTCGGGAGGACGGGTGGGAGGACAGGTGAGAGGAGGGGGCGGTCAGCCCTTCGCGAGCGAAAGCTCGCCGGCGGACGCCGAGGCGCGCAGTGCGGCCGCGAACCGCTCGCCGGACCCACCGGTGGCGGACAGGTGGCCGTCGGGCCGGGCCAGCCACCACACCGGCTGGTCCAGCCCGCCGTACGTCTCCGGCAGCGCCGCCCCGGTGGCCCGGGCGAGGGTGGTCCCGGCGGGCGCCGCGGCCGCCGGGGCGTCCGGGGGGACCACGATCACGAGGCGGGCGGGGAGGTCCCACGGCCGGGCCCGCGCGGCCTCGACGACCGGGAGCGCCTCGGCCACGCCGGGCGCGAAGACCAGGCCGGTGAAGCCCGCGCCGAGAAGCCGGCGCAGCCGGGTCGGCACGCCGTCCACGGTGACCTCGCCGTCGGGCGCGAACGCTCCCAGCAGCGGGTGTCCGCGTTCGACGATGGGGGAGTCGGTGTAGGTGTAGGGCTCGGCCATCTTGCCGCTGTTGACGTGGCGGCGGGCGAGGCCGAGGATGCGCGACAGGCGCAGCAGCGCCGCGCGGGTCCAGCGCCTGACCAGGTTGGGCGGCACCATGAAGCGGATGGTCGCCTCGGTCACCCGCAGGTTCTCCAGCGCGGCGGCGTACCGCTCGGTGTGGTAGCTCTCCAGCAGTTCCTCGCCGCCGCGACCGGACAGGACGAGCGCGAGCTTCCAGGCGAGGTTGTCGGCGTCCTGGATGCCGCTGTTCATGCCGCGCGAGCCGTACGGCGGCAGCGCGTGCGCCGCGTCGCCGGCGAACAGCACCCGGCCCACCCGGAGCCGCTCGACCACCCGCTGGTGGAAGCGGTAGGTGCTGACCCAGTCCACCTCGTACGGAATGTCGCCGATGACCGCCCTGACCCGCTGGTCGAACCGGCCGTCGGCGCGCTCGGCGTCGATGTCGGCGTCCGGCGGCAACTGCCAGTCGATGCGCCAGATGTCGTGCGGCTGCGGGTGCATGACGAGCTGCCGGCCGGGGTTGAAGTGCGGGTCGTAGTGGAAGTGCCGCTCCTGCGCCAGCGGCAGCTTGGCCTTGATGTCGGTGATCAGGAACCGGTCGCGATGGGTGTAGCCGGTCCACCGGACGCCCATCAGCTCCCGGAGCCGGCTGCGCACGCCGTCGCAGGCGACGAGGTAGGAGAAGGCGAGCTCCCGCTCACCCGTGCCGGTGCGCACGCGGACGGTGACCCCGTCCTCGTCCTGGCGCACGTCGGTCACCTCGTGGTCCCACCGCAGCTCGCAGAGGGGCTCGGTCTCCGCCGCCCGCACCAGGATCTGCTCGATGCGGTGCTGCGAGATGTTGACGAACGGCCCGAAGCCGGGGCCGCGGGGAAACCGAGCCGCCCTGATCTCCCGGTTGCGCACGTAGGTCCGGGCGACGTCCCAGGTCACGCCTTCCTCGGCGATCGGGTCCGCGCAGCCGAACTTGTCCAGCACCTCCAGGACGTCGCCCTGGATCAGGCACGCCTTGGACCCCTGCTTGACCAGGTGCGGGTTCGCCTCCAGCAGCACGCACGGCACTCCGTGGCCGGCCAGCCGCAGCGCCGCGACCAGTCCCACCGGCCCGGCGCCGACGATGCCGACCGGTGCCTCGATTCCGCTCACGGCGCCCTCCTCGTCTCCTTGTCGGCCTCCAGGACGGCCTCGCCGTCCGCGTGCAGGCCGTTCTCGCCGTTGCCGTGCAGGCCGTTGTCGTGCAGCCCGTTGCCGTTGCCGTTGGCGTGCACGCCGTTGCCGTGCAGGCCGCCGGCGGGCACGCCGTTCTGCAGAGTGCGGAACACCGGCAGGTCGCGGACGGCCGCCAGGTAGGGCGTGCCCTGCGTGTATCCGGTGCCGGAGGCCTCGCCCAGCATGCGTACGGCCAGCCGGTAGTGGGTCTGGCGCCAGCGGGCGAGGGTCCGCGCGAAGGACTCCATCGCCGCGCCCAGCCGTACGCGGTCCGGCTCGGGCACGCCACCGGTGCCGAGCAGCGCGGCGCAGGCCTCGTCGAGGGTCTCCTGACCGGCCAGCACCCGCATGCGCACGTCCGGCACCGAGAAGTACGCCTGTGAGTCGATCCGGCCCGGGTCGGGCATGCTGCACAGCGACTCGACCAGCTTGTAGTTGCGCGACTGGATCGCGCTGGCGCCCTCGGTGAACTGGCGGAAGGTGCGGAACGCCTCGACCTGCATGGTGGCGAGCATCGAGAACAGCGGTCCCGACTCCTCCAGCGCGGTCCGGGAGCCGTCGAGGAAGTACACCGCCCGGTCCACCTCGCCCTGCCGCAGCGCCGCGATCGCGCCGCGCAGGTGCGTGGACAGCAGCGCGAAGGTGGTCTCGAACGCCTGGAGCACGCGCAGGAAGAGGTACTCGTCGTGAATGGTGTCGACGGGCAGGATGCTCAGCTTCATGGCCCGCCGCTCGGCGAAGGACATGTCGCCGCGGACCGCCGCGCACGCCTGGCGGGCCTGGTCGGCGGGGCCCACCTCGGTCAGCCCCGAGTCGAGCGCCATCCGGCCCAGCACCGGCCGCAGCACCCGCAGCCCGTGCCGGTAGCGCTTGCCGACCACGGCCGCGTCCGGCCGCATGCGGGGCAGCAGCGTCGTACGGCCGTCCTGGGCGGCCAGCTCGAAGGCCAGCGCGTCGGCCACGAGCTGGGCGATCAGCCGGTCGCACCGCGGCCGCGCGAAGAGGGCCTGCTCCAGGGGGTCGTCCGGCCCGGGGAGCTGGAGCAGCGACAGCGCCAGATACGTGGGGTAGTCGTAGCGCTGGTCGGGTTTGTCCAGGGCGGTGTCGAGGAAACTGGCGAGCGTGTGGACGTGCGGCCACGGTCCGTGCAAGGACGGCAGCAGCGTCCGCGCCTCCGCCAGCATCCGGAGCAGTTCCGGGGGCACGAAGTGCTTGCCGACGTGGTGATACTCGCGTACCACCGCGGCGTAGGGGAACTTCATCAGGTCGGGATTGCGCAGCCAGGAGCTCAGCTCAGCTGTGGACACGGACACCACCGCACGATCCATGCTTGCTTCGGTACGCCGAGACGGCCGCGCACAGAGCCGCGACGTCGCCGGCGTCGTTGTAGAAATGACACGCGATCCGGACATACCGGCCGCGTGGGCTTACGCTGACGCCCTGTTCGGCGAGGAACCGGGCCAGCGACTCGGGCTCGGGGTCGAAGAGGCACAGGTGCGCGCCGCGGGTCCGCCGGGGCGGCAGGACGACCTGTTCACCCCGTTCGCGCAGGCCGCCGGCGGCCAGGTCGGTCAGGGCCAGCACGTGGTCGCGCACCTCGGCGAGGTCGAGCGGCTCGACGAGGTCGAACCCCGCGTTGGCCGCGTAGGCCGCCGGCACCGCGGGCGTCCCGGTCTCGAACCGGGTGGCCGCGGCGGGGAAGTCCAGCAGGCTTACGTCGAAGGCGAAGGGATCGACGCGCCCGAACCACCCGGTCAGCACGGGATCGAGGCCGAGTGACCCCGGCGCGCGTACGTAGAGGAAGGCCAGGCCGGGCAGGCCGAGCAGGTACTTCATCGTGCCGGCCACCAGGAAGTCGCAGCCGAGTTCGTCCACCCGTACGGGCCGGACCCCCACGGCCTGGTAGGCGTCCACGAACACCGGGGCACCGGCGGCGTGCGCGATCGCCGCGATCTCGGCGACCGGCATGACGCGGCCCTCGGCGTAGGTCACCAGCGGCACAGACACGAGCCGGGTGCGCTCGTCGATCAGCGCGGCGTAGTCGGCCACACAGTCGCCGGCCCAGTCGCCGGCACCGTCGCCGGCACCGTCGTCGCCGTACCCGTCGGCGGTCTCGTCCACGGGTTTCCCGGCACAGGGGGCGTGGACGACCTCCGTGCCGTCGCGGCCCTGCGCGAGCCACACGTGGGAGATCGACGGGAACTCCGCCGTGCTGCTCACGATCCGGTGCCGTCCCCGCCGCCGGCCCAGTGTGGAGGCCACCTGGTAGGCCCCGACGGAGGCGTTGGGCACCACGGCCACCCGCTCGGCGTCGGCGCCGATGAGCCGGGCGAACCGGGCGCGCGCCCGGTCGACCTGCCGCGAGAACCGCTCCCACGCGCCCGCCCCCAGGGTCATGTCCGCCGCCATCCGGCCCAGCGCGTGGTCGAGGTCGGTGGAGCGGGCGCCCAGGCTGCAACTCGACAGGTGCACGGTGCGTTCCAGCATCGGGAAGCGCCGCCGGAACGTCGCCGCGGCGCTGCTCGTGGCGCTCATAACGCGGTCTCTGCCATGGGGCCGGTGCGGGTGAGCTCGTCGCGCAGCTGCCACAGCTCCGGGAAGAACTTGTAGTTGATCAGGCTGGCCAGGACGTCCACGGGGGTCCCCTGGGTGCCCACGACCTGATGCCCGATCACCCGCGTCGCCATCTTGTAGTGCCGTACGCGCCACAGGGAGATGCGCTCGTCCCACTCGATGAGCGCCTCGGCCAGCCGGTGTTCGGGGCTGTGGAGCCCGCTCCGGTACAGCTCGGCGAGGTCGAGCCCGCGCCGCCGGACCATGGCGGAGAACGCCGCTTCGAGCCGGCGCCCGCACCCCCGGATGGCCCGCCAGCCGGGTGAGTCCGCGCCCGAGCCGTGCCCCAGCACCGTGCGGATCAGCTGGAAGTCCCACGGCGACAGGTGCCGCATCATCTCCAGCTGGCCGGTCACCAGCTCGATGCCCAGGGACGCCCGGCCGAGCAGGCCCGTGGCGCTCTCCAGCTCCTCCGCGCCGATGCGCTCCGCGGCCTCGTCGAGGTCGGCGCAGGTGAGCTTCAGCCACAGTTCGGTGGTCTGGTGCACGACCTGGAAGAGCAGCTCGTCCCGGTGCACGACCTCGTCCGGGCCGCGTTGCAAGGACAGCAAGGTATCGGTCCGCATATACCTCGCGTAATCGGTGTCACCCTCGCCGGTGAGCACCTGCTTGGAGTAGTCCTTCATGTAGCGAACCCCAATGTCTCACTCGTCGACATTCATGGGGCGACGGTACGAGGACGTCCTATCATCCGGGTCTCAGTGAATTGCCGGTTATGCGCGGGCGTACGGAGAATCGGAGACCCGGCACAGCCGGGCCGTCAATTCTTCCGCAGGGCGAATCGACAAACAATGGACGGGAGAATCCATGTTTGCTGCCCGGAAACTGCTGGGCCTTGTCGGCGTATTGCTGATGACGGCCGCGCTCACGCTCGCGCCGGGACGGGCCGGAGCCGAGGAGGTGACGTTCACCAGCGACGGAACGCGATTGAACGGCACCGTTTTCGCTCCTCCCGGGACGGGCCACCGGCGTCCCGGTCTGGTGCTCGTCTCCGTGTCCGGCTGGCTGCCGCGCGAGGAACTGCACAAGATGGTCGCCCCCTTCGTCGAGGCGGGCGTCGTGACGTTCGTCTACGAAAAGCGGACGGCCGGATATTCGGCGACGCAGCGGTCCTATTCCCAGCTCGCCGACGACGCGCTGGCCGCGGTGCGGCTGCTGCGCGCCCGCCCGGACGTCGACCCGGATCGGGTGGGGCTGTGGGGCATCAGCGAGGGAGGCTGGGTGGCGCCGCTGGTGGCCGCGCGCTCGCCGGAGGTCGGTTTCGTGGTGCTGCTGGCGGCCAGCGGCGTGCAGCCGGCCCGGCAGACGGCCTGGCACCTCGACAACCTGCTGCGGCACGACGGCGTGTCCGGCCCGCTCGCGCTCAACGGCGTCCGGCTGGCCGAGGGTCTGGGGCAGTTCCCCGAGGCCGCCTTCGATCCCGCGCCCGCGCTGACCCGGGTGCGTCAGCCGGTGTTCGCCGTGTGGGGGGCGGACGACCACACCGTCCCGCCCGCCGAGTCGATGGCGGTCGTCCGGAACGCGTTGGAGCAGGGCGGCAACCACGACTACACGATGCGGGTCGTCTCCTCGGCCACCCATCCGCTCGCCCGCGGCACGACCTGGATCGTCCCCGAGTTCTACGACCTGGTGACGGCGTGGCTGAAGAGCCCGAAGGCGGCCGGGCGGTCCGACGCGCCGCCCTCGCAGGAGCGGACCAGCCTGCCCGTCGAGCCGCACACCTGGTACGAGTCCGCCTGGGCGCAGGGCGGCGCGCTGCTGCTGATGGCGGTGCTGTTCTCCGCCTACCTGGGCGCCGGGCTCGTCGGGCGGAGGCGGCGGCGCCGGGCCGCGGCGCGGGGGCCTGAGCGGGGACCGGACCAGGGGCCGGACCAGGGGGCGCAGCAGGGGCCGGAGCGGGATCCGGGCATGCGCCGGACCGCCCGCCTCCTGGCGGTCTGCGGGCTGCTCGCCCCCCTCGGCCTCGTCTGCTACGTCGTCGCCCTCCTGCTCACCCAGAGTACGGGCGCCGTCGGCGGGGTGGTGGTGCCCTACCTGGCGCTCCGGGGGGTCGTCCTGCTCGCCGTCGCCGCGATGGCCTTCGTCGCGGCCGCATGGTGGCGCGCCCGGCGGCACATCACCCGGGCGGAGCGCGTACGGCTGGGCCTGCTCCTCGGCGGCGGCGCGGTGCTGCTGCCCTGGGCGGCCTACTGGGGCCTGTTGTTCGGATGACCCCTGACGACATCGACCAGGGGACATCTGGCACATCCCGTCCACGACCCGTCGGGCACGACCTAAGACCCAGGTGATAACCCGTATGTCTAGCGTCGCAGCCGTGGCACTTCTCGGGTGGCTGAAACCGCAGCGGGCGCGATTCCGGGTCACCGCGCTCGTCGTCGCCGCGCTCGGCGTGACCGCCCTGACCCTGCACACCCAGCGGCCCGCCGAAGTGCGCGTGGAGAGCGCCTTCGTCGAGGTTCCCGCCGGGCCCGGCGCGTCCGGGCAGGTGAGCCTGGACACCAGCCTCTACCTGCCGACGCGCACCCCCGCGCCCGCGGTCCTGCTGGCCCACGGGTTCGGCGGCGACAAGCACAGCGTGGACGCCGAGGCCTACGAACTGGCCGAGGCCGGGTTCGTCGTGCAGACCTACACGGCGCGCGGCTTCGGCCGCAGCGGCGGGCGGATCGGCCTGAACGACCCCGATCTGGAGGTCGCCGACGCGCGGCGGCTGCTCGACCGGCTGGCCCGCAGGGCCGATGTGCTCAAGGACGGCCCCGGCGACCCCAAGGTGGCGGTCTCCGGGGCGTCGTACGGCGGAGCGCTGTCCCTGCTGCTGGCCGGGCTCGACCGCCGGATCGACGCGCTCGTCCCGGTGATCACCTACAACGACCTGATGCAGGCGCTGCTGCCGAACTCGGCCGGTGCCCCGGCGGCGGCCACGCCGTCCGCGACGGCCTTCGCCGCCGGCGGCGTGTTCAAGAGCTCGTGGGCCGGCTGGCTGTACTCGATGGGCTTCGGCAGCGATCCGGGCGGCGGGGGCGGGCAGTTCGGCGACTCCCCCCAGTGCGGCCGGTTCACGCCGGAGATCTGCCGCGCCTACACCGAACTGGCCACCACGGGCACGCCGACCCCGGCGCTGGAGCGGCTGCTGCACCGGCTCTCGCCCACGTCGGTGGTGGGCCGCATCACCGCGCCGACCCTGCTGGTGCAGGGTGAGCAGGACACGCTCTTCGGGCTCGACCACGCCGACGCCACCGCCCGCCAGATCGCCCGCGCGGGCACCTCGGTGCAGATGGTGTGGTACGCGGGCGGCCACGACGGCGACCGTCCCGACGCCGCGCTTCGGGCGCGCATCGCGGACTGGCTGCGCCTGCGGCTGCTCGGCCGGGGGACCGATCCCTTCGGTCCCTTCGAATACCAGGTGCAGGGCTCGATCCGGCCGGACGGATCGGCGGCGGTGCGCACCGTGCGGGCCCGCGCCTACCCCGGCCTGCTCTCCGGCGCGACCGGAGGCTGGTCCGCCCAGCTCATCGGCGGCGAGCAGACGATCGTCAACCCGCCGGGAGGCCAGCCGGCCGCCGTGAGCGGCATCCCCGGCCTGAACGGCTACCTGTCGCGCACGCCGTGGCTCGCCTCGATGGTCGGCATGGACCTGCCCGGGCAGTCGGCGAAGTTCTCCACCGCCGCGCTGAAGGCGCCGCTGCTGGTGGCGGGCGTGCCCACCGTACGGCTGCGGGTCTCCGCCGTCGGCGCGCCGGGGGACGGCGCGCTGTTCGTCAAGCTGTACGACAAGGGCCCGGACGGGACCAGGACTCTGCCCGGAAACGGGGTCGCGGCCGTCCGGCTGCCGTCGCTGCCCGCCGACGGATCCCCCGTCGAGGTGAACGTGAGCCTGCCCGGCATCGTCCACTCCGCGGTGAGCGGGCACGAGCTGGAGCTGACCGTGGCGACCACGGACCAGACGTACCGCCCGTCGTCCGCCCCGGCGGTCTACCGGGTGGCGGTGATCGGCGCGCTGCGGGCACCCGTCGTGCCGGGTACGGCGATGGAGACGGCCTGGCCGGTCGGCAAACTCCTCGGCATCGCCGCCGTCCTCGGTGTGGGACTGCTGCTGAGCGTGCTCGCGGGCGTGCGCCGTCGGCAGCCCGACTTCGATCCCGCGCTGGCCGGCACCCCGCTGGTGGTCGAGGGGCTGACGAAGAGCTACCCCGGCGGGGTGAAGGCGGTGGACGGACTGTCCTTCCGCGTCGGGCGCGGCCAGGTCCTCGGCCTGCTCGGGCCGAACGGCGCGGGCAAGACCACGACCCTGCGCATGCTGCTCGGGCTGGTGACGCCCACGGCGGGCACCGTGCGGGTCTTCGGGCACCGGGTCACGTCCGGCGCTCCGGTGCTGTCGCGGATCGGGGCCTTCGTGGAGGGCGCCGGCTTCCTCCCGCACCTGTCGGGGGCCGAGAACCTGCGCCTCTACTGGGCGGCCACCGGCCGGCCGGCCGCCGAGGCCCGGCTGGACGAGGCGCTGGACATCGCCGGCCTGGGCGACGCCGTGGAGCGCAGGGTGCGCACCTACAGCCAGGGCATGCGGCAGCGGCTGGCCATCGCGCAGGCCATGCTGGGGCTGCCGGACCTGCTGGTGCTCGACGAGCCCACCAACGGTCTCGACCCTCCGCAGATCCACCACCTGCGCGGGGTGCTCCGGCGGTACGCCGCGACCGGCCGTACGGTGCTCGTCTCCTCGCATCTGCTGGCGGAGGTCGAGCAGACCGCGAACCGGGTGGTGGTCATCCACCGGGGCCGCGTGATCGCCGACGACGCCGTGGGCGCCATCACGGCGGGCTCGGGGGAGACCGGATTCGCCGTGGACCGTCCCGACGTCGCCGCCGGTCTGCTCCGCGCGGTGCCCGGCGTCTCCGACGTACGCGTCGAGGAGGGCACCGTTTACGCCAACCTCGACGGCGTCGCCCGTGGGGAGACCGTGCAGCGGCTGGTTCTCGCGGGCGTGGCCGTCGACCGGGTGGCACCCCGGCAACGGCTGGAGGAAGCCTTCCTGCGGCTCGTCCAGGAGGAATCGTGAGGAGTGTGACCCGGTGACCGCTCCGGAACGCGAGGCGACGACCACCCGCCAGGATGTGACCAGGCAGGACGTGGGCGATCCGGTCCGCGACGTGCCGCCGTACGACGGAGACGCGGCGACGACCGGCCAGAACACGGCCCCTCGCACCGGCCGCGACCTCGGCCAGAACTCCGACCGCGACACGGGCCGGAGCGCGGGCCAGAACATCGGCCCGGGCACGGGCATCGGCCACACCACCGGCCACACCACCGGCCACACCATCGGCCGGAGCGCGGGCGGGGACCTCGGCGCCTCCACCGGCGCCTCCACCGGTGCTTCGGCCGGTGCTTCGGTCGGCGCGGACAGCGAGGCCGGTGCGGACATCGGGGGTGCTGCGGACGCCAGGACCGGCGCGGCGGCGGGATACCGGCCGCGGGGAACCCTCCGCGTCCTGGTCGAGCTGCGCAGGCAGTGGCGCCGCAGACGCACCCAGCTTGTCTTCGCACTGATCGCGCTGCTGCCGCTCGTGCTGGTCGCGGCCTTCGAGATCGGCGGGGAGGACCCGGCGCGCAGCGCGGTGACCTACGCCGACCTCGCGGTCACGAGCGGCCCGAACTTCGTCGTCTTCACCCTCTACCTGGCGGGTTCGCTGCTGCTGCCGGTCGTGGTCGCGTTGTTCTTCGGCGACGCGGTCGCGAGCGAGGCGTCGTGGTCGAGCCTGAAATACCTGCTGGCGATCCCCGTGCCCCGGCTCCGGCTGCTGCGCCAGAAGGCCGTGACGGCCGCGCTGCTCTCCCTCCTCGCGCTCGGCCTGCTGCCCGTGGTGGCGCTGATCGCCGGCGTGATCTGGTACGGCCCGGGCGACGCGACCAGCCCGGCCGGCGACGCGGTCCCCTTCGGCCGCAGCGTGGTCATGCTGGCGGTCGCCGTGGGCTACACCGTGGTGCAGCTCGCCTGGGTGGGGGCCCTCGCGCTCTGGCTGTCGGTGACCGTCGACGCCCCGCTCGGAGCGGTCGGCGGCGCCGCGCTGGCGTCGGTGCTCTCCCAGATCCTGGACCAGATCACCGCACTGGGGTCCTTCCGCGACCTGCTGCCCACCCACCACGCCTGGGCGTGGATCGGCCTGTTCGCCACCGACGCCGACGTGACCGGCATGGCCGACGGCCTGCTGGTCTCACTGGTGTACGCGCTGGTCTTCGGCGTGCTCGCCGCCTACCGGTTCAGCCGCAAGGACATCACGACCTGACCACCAGGCGAGGCAGCGTCAGAGACGCCTTCAGGGACGGTGTGCGACGCGGGCACCGGGGGCGGGCGCGAAGGACGGCGCCACAGGCAGCGTCTGAGGCGCCTTTGAAGGCGCTTTTCGAGGGCGGCTTGAGAGGCGGGCGTCAGAAGAAGGACGACTGGGAAACGCTTGGAAGACGCCTGGGGGAACGGTCAGGCGGAGCGTCAGGCGGTGGCGCCGAGCCCTTCGCCGAACCCTTCTCCGATGCTGTCGTTGAGGCGGCGCAGTGGCGAGACGCGAGCGGCGCCCCGGCGGTGCCAGACGAGCCCGCCGCCGTCGCGCCTGTCCGGACTGACCACGCGGACGACCCGGGCCAGCAGGATCGTGTGGTCGCCGCCGTCCAGCGCGCCGGCCGGCTCACAGCTCACGCGCAGCCGTACGTCGGTCAGCTCCGGCGCCATGCCGGGGTGGACGTCCAGGCCGCGGAACCTGTCGACGGGTGAGGCGAACCGCAGGGCCAGATCCTCCTGGCCGGGTTCGAGCACGTGCAGGCACAGCTCCCGCGCGCCGACGACGGCGTCATGGCTCAGGTTGGCCCGGTTCAGGCAGACGAGCAGCATGGGCGGAGACAGGGAGACCGAGCACACGGCGTTCACGGTCAGGCCGCACATCCGGCCGTCCGGCGCGTAGCACGTGAGCACCGTCAGCGGTGCCGCCATCTGCGCCATCGCCTCGCGGAAGGTGTCGCCGTCGACCGACGGGGCGATGTCCGGCAGGGGTGTCGTCCTCGGGTCATCCCGTCGAATGATCACCCTCCGACCGTAACGGGGCTGCCTATCATCCAGCTCTCGCCGCCCTGCGGGAGACGTCCTCCGCGCAGGTCACAGGCCCCGGCGCGAGACCCCGCCCGCGATCAGGCCGTCATCCGCCGCGAGCCGACCGGTGCAGCGCAGGCCAGCGCAGGGCGCGGCGGGGCTGTGCAGTGCAATGCAGTGCAGTGCGGGACGAGAACGTCACGAGAGCACGTCGAGCCTGGGCGCTGGTGCAATTGCATCGCCGGTCCGCCCGCCGCCTGCCGCGCGTGGGCCGGACGTGCCACCCGGAAGCGTCCAGTCGAGGAGATCGCGTCATGACATCGAACCCGCGGAGGCTTCCTGCGCCACCCGCTCCCTCAGAACCGGCGAACTCGGCGCCCGTCCGCCTGCGGTCACGGCGGGGGAGGGCGGCACGCGCCGGCGCGGCCGTGGCGATGAGCGTGCTGGCGACGGTCGCCGTGCTGCCCGCGGCGGACGCCACCGCGCAGCGCACCGGTGCCCTGGGCGGCCAGACGTCCGGGCCGGTGATCATCGCGCATCGCGGCGCCTCGGCGTACCGGCCCGAACACACCCTCGCGGGGTACGAACTGGCGGTGCGCATGGGGGCGGACTACATCGAGCCGGACCTGGTGCTGACCAAGGACGGCGTCCTGGTGGCCTCGCACTCGCCCGAGATCGGCTCGACGACGGACGTCGCGGACCATCCCGAGTTCGCCGGGCGCATGAAGACCAGGAGCCTCGACGGCTGGGAGATGACCGGCTGGTTCGCCGATGACTTCACGCTGGCCGAGCTGAAGACCCTGCGCTGCAGGGAGGACGAGCCGTCGATCCGCCAGCACACCACCATCTACGACGGCCGCTACCAGATCCCGACGTTCCAGGAGATCATCGACCTGACCCGGCGGCTCTCACGGGAGCTCGGCCGCGACGTGGGCATGTATCCGGAGACGAAGAACCCCACCTACTACCGCAAGCTCGGCATGCCCATCGAACCCAAGCTCGTCCGCGCGCTGGAGGCCAACGGGCTGAACACGCCGCGGGCCAAGGTGATCGTGCAGTCCTTCGAGGTGGGAAATCTCAAGGAACTCCACAAGCGGCTGCGGGTGCCGTTGATCCAGTTGCTCTACAAGGACGGCGCACCGCCCGACTTCGCCGAGTCCGGCGATCCGCGCACCTACGCCGACCTGGTCACTCCGGCCGGACTGCGGGAGATCGCCACCTACGCCGCCGGCATCGGCCCGGACAAGGACATGGTCATCGGACGGAACCCGGACGGCACGCTGGGCCAGACCACCAACCTGGTCAGGGACGCCCACCGTGCGGGCCTCGTGGTGCACGCGTACACGTTCCGCGCCGAGAACGACACCCTGCCGAAGAACTTCCGGTCGTCGGACCGGGACGGCGACTACGGCGACCTGTTCGGCGAGCTGAAGAGGTTCTTCGCGGCGGGTGTCGACGGGGTGTTCACCGACAACACCGACATCGGCGTCGCGGCACGCGCCGAACGCTGACCCGCCGCCCGTCCCTGCCGCCCGTCCCCGCCGTACGGCGCCGCGCGAACAGCGCCGTACGGATCGGGGGCGGACCTCTCGTGACGTGCCGGGATGGCGGTAACCCGGACGGAGCCCCGCGTATCGGTGAATCTACGGGCGGAGCGTCAGGAAAGGGGCACCGCGGCAGTGCGGCGCTTCTCGGGTCACAGGGAGAAATGCCGGGTTCGGGGAAACGGCGTGGCGGCCCGCGGGCGACGATGAACCGGGTGAGGCGTCAGGGCGATTGTCCGCGCCGCACGCGAATGGAGGTGCCGAACACGCGGAGGGTCGCGTGGGCCGGAAGGATCGATGCGGTGATCTGCCCAGATTCGCGAACAAGGCGCGTGGCGTGGGGAGAACCGCGAGGAGTGAGGGAGAGGCTTTGGGTGAACTTGGACGGACTTCAGCCGATCACGCGTGCGCGGTGCCGTTCGAGCCGGCGAAGGCGAGATCCCGCCGGCGCGGCGCGCTCACCGTCACTTCGAGCAGCATGTGCTCTATGTCGAGTTCTCCTTCCCGCACCGTCCGGTCGGCCAGCAGGCGCAGGCTGCGGTCGCCGTCCCCGGCGCCCCGCAGGAGGGCCACCAGATCGCCGCGGGTGCTGAAATGAATGAGCGCGACGCCGTCCGGGGTGAGCCAGTTCGGCACTTCCTCGAGAAAGCGGCGGTGCGCTTGGTAACCCGCGTCGACGTACGCCCGGTCGTGCATGTTGGCGTATTCGAATCCGGGCGGGGCCAGCACGTAATTCGAACTCCAGAAAACGAGGTCGAAGCGCTCGCCTTCCCCGAGTGACGTGAACAGGTCGCTGCATCGGGCGTCCACCCGGTCGGCCACACCGTGGCGCGTGGCGTTCATCGCCGTGTTGCGGGCCGCCTCCGGGTTGATGTCGAGCGCCACCACGTTCGCGCACCCGGCCAGCGCGGCCGACACGGAGATCAGTCCGGTGCCCGATCCCATTTCGAGAAGGGAGCCCCAGCGGGGAATGTCCGGGTCTTCCACGAGCCCCAGGAATCCCATCGCGATCTGAGTCGAAGGAGAATAGATCGGAGCGAAAACCTCGGGCAGGAGGTCCCATTCTCGGTCGTACATGCTGAACACGCTCGGACGGTCGGTTCGTGTTCGCGAGCGCTGACTTCGTTCTAGTGAACGTAAGTAACTCTTTGCCTCCAGGGTCACGTTGTTTCTCTCCCTCCTTGTCGGCAATACGGCTTATGCTAACTTTCACCCGGTGAGGGGAGGCCGGGAAAGGTTGTGGCACAACACACTTTCCGGTCTCGGATGGTGACGGAGTCACCGCGTCGCCCGATGACGGGAGCCCGGGAGCGGGCGAGGCGGCGGCGCCGAACAGGAGGCGGGCAGGGGTGTTCGCCGGGGTCACGAGGCGGTCGGCGGCGGTTATGATCACCTCAACCGGACCTGGCGGTGGCGATGGAAGCGCCATCCGCCAGTCGATCCGACGCGTGGTTAAGGTCCGTGTCAACTTGACATCTAGTTGACATGTAGGACCGTAAGGACGGACATTTCGCCTATCGAGTGACCAGCCTGCACCCTCGTGCCCGGCCTCCATCACCCCCAGGAAAGGGCCCTGCTGTGACGACGAGTCAACGGGTTATACTCGCCGTTTCGTCCCCGTGTCCGCCACACGGGCTCCTCCGCCACCCCCGCACGGACGGTCGAGAGCCCCGCCAGTTTCCCGATTGCGAGGCGATGTATGGCTGACACGCTGTCCTTTCTCGAACTCCTGGCGAGGGAGGGGTCGCCGGACGAGTTCGAGATGGTCGTGGCCGTGGCACGGAGAAACGGGGTGACCGGGGAAGGGCTCGAGGAACTGGAGCGGGCCAAGCGCCTGAGCCTCGCGGTGCACGCCCAGCTCGAACGGCACCAGCAGCGTGAGGGGACCTTCGCGACGCTCGTCGACACGGCCAGGGAGCTCGCCAAGCCGCCGGATCTCGACGTCCTGCTCAACGTGACGACGAGGCGGGCGCGGCTGCTGCTGCGCGTGGACATGGCCTACATCGGCATGCCGGACGACGACCTGAAGGAGGTGTGCATCCGCGCGGCGGACGGCCACACCTCGATGCTCAGCGTCGGACTGCGGCTGCCGAACACCGGGGGCGTGGGGCGCAAGGTGCTCACCGACAGCCTGCCGTTCTGGACCCCCGACTACCTGGTGGACCAGCGTTTCGTGCACAGCGAGCGGACCGACGAGGTCGTGCGGGCGGAGGGGCTGCACGCGATCATGGCCGCGCCGCTGGTGTACGAGAAGGCGCCGTTCGGCATCCTGTACGTCGGCGACCGGAACGTCCGCCACTTCAAGGTGGACGAGATCTCGCTGCTGAGCTCGCTGGCGAGCCTCGCCAGCGCCATGATCGAGAAAGCCCGGTGGCTGGATGCGGCCACCGGCCGGGCGGAGTCGCTGCGCATCCGGGTGGAGGAGGCGGAGAGCCAGCTCGGCAGCCTGGCGGACCTCACCGAGGTGCACCAGGGGCTTATGGACATGGCCCTCTCCGGAGGGAACTTCCAGACGCTGGCCGAGGAGGCCGGGCACCGCCTGCGGGCCTCGGTCCAGTTGCGGGCCGCGGACGGCGCGGTCCTGGCCACGGCGGGACGGCTGCCGGAACGCGAGGACCTCGTCCTGCTGGCCCGGATGAACGCGCACGCCGCGCGGGAGCCGTTCCACCTGGAGGGCATGTGGGCGGCGCCGGTCCTCGCCGGCGACGGACACCTCGGCACCCTCCTGGTGTTCCCCACGGAGCCGCTGGACGAATGGGCGCGGCGGCTGCTCGGCATCGTCGCGCAGGTCGCCGCGGTGCTCGTGCTGCTGGACCGCAAACCGGGCATGCTCGAGGCGGGCGACCGTGGCGAACTGCTCGACGACCTCCTCGCCAACCCCCCGCGTCCGGCCCAGCGGCTGCGCAAGCGGGCCCGGTGGCTCGGCATGGACCTCGACACCGACCACGTCGTCGTGCTGAGCCGTACGGACGGCGCCGCCAGGGGGAAGGCCGCGGTGTGGGCCGCGTCGTACGCCCACAGCATGGGCGGCCTGCACACGGTCAAGAACGGGTGCAACGTGCTGCTGCTCATGGGGTCCGACCCGGGGGAGGCCGCGCGGGCCGTGTCCGCCAAGCTGTCCCCTCTGCTGGACACTCCGGTGACGGTCGCGGCGGCGGGTCCGGTCTCCGACCCCGCGTCGGTCCGGTCCGGGTTCGCCGAGGCGCTGCGCTGTCTGGAGGCCATGACGACCCTCGGAGCCGGCGGCTCCGCGGCCTCGGTCGGCGATCTCGGCTTCCTGGGCGTCCTGCTGGCCGACAGCCCGGACATCGACGGATTCATCGCCGCGGCGATCGGGCCCGTGCTGGAGTACGACCGGCAGCGGTCGACCGAACTGGTCCAGACTCTCGGGGCGTACTTCGAGTCGGGGAGCAGTCCCACGTACGCCGCCGAGAAGCTGCACGTCCACCCCAACACCGTGTCCCGTCGTCTGGAACGCATCGGCGAGCTGCTCGGCCCGGGCTGGCAGGACACCGAGCGTTCCCTGGACATCCAGCTGGCGCTCCGGCTCGTGCGTCTACGCCACCTGCTCGGTGGTTCCATCACACCCGGCACCGGGAGGGAAGGCGGGTGAGCCGCGCGCCGCGGTCCTGTCCCGCTCGGTGAGGACCGAGACGGCGCAGGCGGCCGAGGCCAGCGTGGTGTGGCGGTGCCATCCGGAGAACGACCGGCCGGTGAAGTCCCTCATCCCCACGTCGTCGGAGACGTCGGCGAAGTCCTCGTCGACGAGCCGAAGCAGCCGGGTCAGCCTGACCAGCGCGGTGAGATCCGGCGTGTTCAGGTTGGTGAGCCACAGCTCGCCCGGCCGTGCCTCGCCGATTCCGGAGATCCCCAGGAGGAGCAGCTCCCGGTCGTGGCCGCCCGTGTCGGCGGTCCCGGCGGCCCTGCTCACCGGAACTCCACCCGCCCGCGCGGCGCGGGGCCGTACAACCCCCGACTGTACGGCCCCGGCCGGTAAGGTCCCCGAATTCAGGGCCCCGGCATTCGAGGCCCCCGGATTCGGAACACGGGGGGCGGTGCCTCCGTCGTGGCGGTGCGGCGCCACGACGGAGGCCGTGGCCACCAGGCGGGTGTGCCGCCCGGGGTCGGTGTCCGGCATCTCGACGCGGCGCCGCGTGTGCCGCGCCGCCGACATGATCTGCCGGGCGGAGAGGGCACGCGCCCGGCCGGGAAGGCAGAGCTGCTGATCGCCGTCGATCCTGGCGAGCAGCGGGACGCCGGCGTCGCCGAGCCCCCGCGCGAGAACGTGGACGTCGAGCTCCCGCGCGTCGAGCACGACCGGCCGCACGGGCAGGTCCCATGCCGACAGGTCCAGGAAGGCGTTCAGCGCGCAGCCGGACGGCGTGTCGGCGGCGGCGCCCTCGGGAATGGCGGCCCGGCTGCGCCGCCGCTTGTCGTCCAGCCACGCCTCCGGCAGGTGCAGTCTCCAGTTCACCGGGCTGCACAGCTGCTCGGACGCCAGCCACACGCCCATGGCCAGCTGGGCCGTGCCCACCTGGCCGAGACCGGGGAAGAAGCGCCGGTCCACGCCCACCGAGTGCTCGCCCGCCTTGGGGATGAGCACCGGCCGAACGACCCAGGCCTGTGGCGGGGCGACACCGATCACGTATTCGGCCAGCGCCTGCCGCACCGGCATCCAGTCCCAGGTCGAGTCGCAGACGAAGTGGTGCAGGCTCTGCTCGGTGGCCGGGCCGCCGATCACGCCGGCGATGTTCCTGATCGACTTTCGTCCGGTCGCGGTGAGAAGTCCGTACAGGTAGTCCATTCCCCTGCTGCGCTGGTCGCGGCGGCGAAGAGGCGCGAAGAGCGCCGCGCAGAGCTCGGCGGGCAGGATCTCGTCGGGCAGGATACGGTCCGGATCTGCGCTGCGCGTGTCGCGCATGGTGGGTCACCCCGGGCGAATGGCGGGCGGACGTGTCGCCTCCACCATCGGCCGCGGGCGCGGCGCGCGCCTAGATGCGCTCGCCCTCATGTGGCCGTCCGCGGTGGTGACGCCGTCACCCCGCGCCCTTTTCGCGCCTCCAGGCCCGAGATCTTCTCGCTCCGGTCACTCGTCCGGGGTGTGGCCGGGCCACCACGGGCCGACACCGGGCGGGTGTGCGCGTGTGGCATGGTCACCCCGGTGTGTTCCGTACGGCCCGCGGCGGTGGGAGCGGCGCGGCGGCGTGGCCCGTGGTCCGGTGCCGGCCGGTTGGCTGAGGGCCTGGCGGAGACAGTCCCTGGTCACTGTGTGCGGTGGGCCCCAAAGTTGGCTGAAATGGCGATAATCTTGAGAAATCTGCCTTACCACAGACATGACGGATTTTGAGGATATCCGTTGACGACCCCCCAGGCCTCCCGGACGATCCTCCACATACCGGGAAGTTGCCGCACACCAGGACTAAGGGGGGAACACCGTGATACCGCCCTAAGAGATCCAACACCTAACTTTGCCGAGTGCGCGCCTCATCCTGTTGCGCCGCCGGCGCATCCGTTGGTTCGAAGGGACGTTTCCCGTGGCGAAACTCAACGTACTCAGAGCGCAAATAGACGGCCTCGACCGGAAATTGGCGGAAATTATCGCCGAACGTCTCGGGCTGTGTGCTCAGGTGGCTCACGTGAAGTTGGCCGAGGGAATTTCCATGATGCAGCCGGACCGCGTCACCGCAGTTCGTGAAGCCTACGCCGGCCGGGCGCGGGAGCTGGGCGTGTCACCGGACCTTCTGGTCCAGGTGGCCGTTCTCCTCATCGACAAGCCCTGCCGGCTGGAGGCGGGAATCATGGGAACGTCGATCGGACCCCACACCTCTGAACATACCCGGGCAGGCGGAGCTGGAGGCGTAGCCGATGGGACCCGAGTGTAATACCGAGACAGATGAGGGCGAAGTATTCTTTCGAATACTGGGCCCTTTTCAAGTGAGTGTGGGAAATACGGTCGTCAAGCTCGCCAAGAACAGGCAGCTGACCGTTCTCGCGCTTCTGGCGACCGAGGCAAACAAGATCGTGTCGGTGGGGAGAATCATCGACGCGGTCTGGGGGGACGCTTCGCCGATCACGGCGGACAAGCAGATTCAAACCTGTGTGTGGCGGCTGCGTTCGGTCTTCGAAGCGGCCGGCGCGCCCGCGAACATCATCGAGACCACCCAGGGGGGATACCGGCTGCGCCTGGGCGAGTCGGGCCTGGACGCGTGGCTGTTCGAGCGGGCCGTGGCCCGTGGCCGGAGCAGGGTGGAGGACGGTGATCTCGGCGGTGCGGCGGAGGAGTACCGCGCGGCCCTGTCGCTGTTCCGCGGCCAGCCGCTCGCGGAACTCGACAGCGCGGTGATCGAGGCGGTCGCCACCTACTGGGCCGAGCGAAGGCTGTCGGTGCTGGAGGAGTGCCTCGACCTCGAACTCGCCATGGGCAGGCACCGCGAACTGGTGGGCGAGCTCAGGCTCCTCGTGGAGGAGCACCCGCTGCGCGAGCATCTGCGCGCCAAGCTCATGACGGCGCTGTACCTGTCCGACCGGCGCGCAGACGCGCTGGCGGTGTACCGCGCCGGCCGGACCGCGCTGGTCAACAACCTCGGCCTCGATCCCTGCGCGCGCCTGCAGGACCTGCACCGCCGGATCATCTCCGGGCACCCCGTCCCCTCGCCGTTCCCGCAGCGTGCCCGGCACGCGGCGAAGATCCCCGCGCAGCTGCCCGCCGGCGTCGGCGACTTCACCGGCAGGCTCGACCAGGTCGACTGGCTGTGCCGGGAGCTCAACCACGACCGGGCCGACCGGCCGCGGGTCATCGCCCTGGTGGGCCGCGGCGGCGTGGGCAAGACGGCGCTGGCCGTCCACGTGGCACACAAGGTGCGCGACCACTACCCGGACGGGCAGATCCACGCCAACCTGCGCGGCAGCACCGAACCCCGGCAGGCGGCCGACGTGCTCGCCGAGTTCCTGCACGCGCTGGGGGTGCCGCAGCGGAGCGTCCCGCCGGACCTGTCCGGCCGCGCGACGCTGTTCCGCAGCGTCAGCGCCGGCCGCCGCCTGCTCATCCTGCTGGACGACGTGGCGGACTACGAGCAGATCGAGCCGCTGCTTCCCGGTGACCGGGGGAGCGTGGTGCTGTGCACGAGCCAGCCCAGCATGATCCAGGCGCCCGGTGTCGCGATGCGCCGCGTCGAAGGGCTCACCACCGCCGAGGGCGTGCAACTGCTCGCCCAGCTCGTGGGGGCGGAGCGCGTCGCCCAGGAGCCGGAGAGCGCCCGGCTGGTCGTGGAGCGTTGCGGGCACCTGCCGCTGGCGATCCGTGCCGCCGGCGCCCGCCTCAACGCCCGCCCGGCCTACCGGCTCGACCGGTTCGTCGACCGCCTGTCGGACGAGGACCGCAGGATCACCGAGCTGACCTACGGTTCCCTGGACACCGGCGCGCGGCTCGTCGCCTCGGCGGAGCGGCTGCCCGACGTGGCCCGCACGCTGTGGCTGCTGCTGAGCGTCATGAACCTGTCGCACGTGTCGGCCTGGGCGGCGGCCGCGGTCGCCGACCTGTCGGAGGACGAGGCGCAGCGGCTGCTCGACGTCCTGGTCGACCACCAGATGCTCGACGTGGTGAGCGAGGACGGCCTGGGCGGTTCCCGCTACGAGTTCCATTCGCTGGTGCGGATCCGGGCCCGTGCGCTCGCGACCGCGGAGCTCGACGCGACGACCCGCGCCAAGGCCCGTGACCGGCTCCTCGACGTGTTCCTGTGGCTGGAGGAGCACGCGCGGGTGGCCCTCCGCTCACCCCGCAACGGGCTGTCGCGTCCGGCGCCGGCCTCCGTGCTGCGCATCGGCCGGACCATCATCCGCGACATCGCCCAGTACGCCGACGTGTGGCTCGCCCAGGAGCGGCCCAACCTCGCCGAACTCCGCGAGCCGCTCGTCGCCACGAGCGTGTGACGATGCCACGGCCGGCGACGACGGTACGGGCGACGACGACCCCGGCCCCCAGGGCGGCCGAGCCGCCGGGGCCGGGGAGGTTCAGCGCTCCGGCGGCGGGTCCAGTTGTCCGGCCAGCCTCCTGGGCGCCAGGTGGCGGTAGCTCTCGGCGAGCAGCTCCGCCACCTCGGACCAGTCCACGTCCTCCTCGACGACCATGCCGACGATGTCGCGGAACCAGGGCGGCCGGAAGAACGGATGGCCGAGGCCGCCCAGAGCGGCCAGTTCCTCCCCGGACGACCGGAACGTCAGCACGACCGCCGGCCCGGACGTGCCGGCCGCCCGCGCGTACGCGGGAGGCCGGCCGTCCTGGACCACGAGCACGTGGGCGAAGGTCTTCCTGCCCACCCGCCACCGCGTGCCCACCCACGCCTGCTCCTCGTACGCCTCGGGCAGGCGCAGGCAGGCCTCCCGGAGGCGGGCCACGATCTCGCCGGGAACCTCCGCCGTCAACGCCACTCCGCCTGGGCGAGGATCCCGAGCGCCTCACGCAGGACCTCCACGGCCCTGCCGTACTCGATCATGTCGATGTGCTCCCGATCGGTGTGGTCGAGGCTGGAGTCACCGGGACCGTAGACCGCCATGGGCACCTGCCAGCGGGGCTCCACGATGTTCAGGTCGGCGGTCCCGGTCTTCAGCTTGAGCTTCGGCCGCTCCCCCCGGCGCCGGATGCCGGCGCACAGCGCCCGTACGGCGGGCCCCGCGGGGTCCACCCGCACCGGCGGCGTCCGGTCGTCGACGTACAGCGTCCCGTCCCTCGCGGCGTCGGTGACGAAGCGCTCGAAGGCCGCCAGGTCGAACCCCGGCGGGGTGCGTACGGACACGGTCATCAGCGCCTGCTCGATCGTGCCGGTGATGTCGTTCAGCGTGGGGATGGGACGGTCGAAGGCCCGGTCGCCCGCCCCCACCACCTCGCAGTAGGAGTCGCAGTAGGACCGGACCCGGTCCCAGAAGAGGGCCGCGGCCTCGGTGGCCTTCTCCTCCGGGCTGGCCGTGTGCACCGCCGGCCGGCTGACGTCGTAGCGCATCATGACGCGGCCCTTGTAGCCGATGCCGACGCCGGCCCAGCCGTTGGGCTCGCCGACGACGGCCACGTCCGGCCGGAAGGTCTCGGCGAGGTGCTGCGCGCCCTTGCCGAAGGTCTCCTCCTCGACGACCCCCGCCACCACCACCTGCATGCCGCGCAGGTCCGCCGCGGCGGCGGCCGCGATCATCGTGGCGAGCGGCCCCTTGGCGTCCACGGTGCCCCGCCCGTACAGGAGGGAGCCCTCCTGCCGGACCGGGATGTCGCCGGGCACGGTGTCCATGTGACCCATCAACATGATCATAGGCGCGTCGGGGTCGCCCCGCCTGCCGATCACGTTGCCCACCTCGTCGATGTGACTGCGGAATCCCCACTCGGGCAGTTCGCGCGCGAGCAGGGCGGCCAGTTCGGCCTCCTCACCCGTCGTCGACGGCACCTCCACCATGCGGCGCAGCAGGGTCTCGGCCCTGCTCGTCGTACCGCCGCTCACGCTGCTGGTCATCGCGCTCCTTTGACGAGGGTGGTTCCTGCTCCGGCCCGTGCGGCGAGCACCGGCGAGGGACCGCGTCCGTCGCCGAGGACGACATGCGGCACGCCCGCCAGGCACGCCTCGCCCGCGGTCCGCAGTTTGACCTTCATGCGCCCGCCGGCCAGGTCGAGGTACTCGGCGAGGTCCTCGCACGGGATCTCGGCCACCAGGCTGGCGGGGTCGCCGGCGTCCCGCAGGAGCCCCGGCACGTTGGACAGGATGATGAGCCAGTCGGCCTCCAGCGCGACCGCGAGATGCGCGGCGAACCGGTCGGCGTCCACGTTGAGCAGCCCGGACCCGCCGGACCCGGCGTCGGACTCCGGGTCGTACGCGGGCGGCGAGATCACCGGCACGTACCCCGCCGCGAGCAGGGTCCGCGGCAGGTGGGCGTCCACCGCCGAGATCCGCCCCGACAGGTCGTCGCGGACCACCCGCCGGACGCCGTCCACGACGACGTTCGCCGGAGGTGTCCGCCGGGCGGTGACCATCCCGCCGTCGGCTCCCGACAGGCCCACCGCGCGGACGCCGAGCCGGAGCAGCTCGGTCACCAGCGGGGGCTTCAGGCGGCCGAGCATGCCGAGGACGAGCACGTCGAGCGCCGCCGCGTCGGTGTACCGGCTGCGGCGCCCGCCGGGCGCGGTCAGGTACCGCCTCGGGCGGCCGAGCTCGTCCGCGAGCCGGTCGGCCTCGGCGCCGCCGCCGTGGACCACGACCACACTGTCGCCGCGGTCCACCAGCGCGCGGATGTCGGCGCACGCCCGGGACATGTCCGCGCCGAGCGACCCGCCGACCTTGATCACATACCGTTCAGATCGGGTGGAGTCCGACGAAGTCGAGTCCCGCGGTCTCCTCCCAGTCAGCGGCGATGTTGAGGCACTGGACGGCATTTCCGGCACCTCCCTTCACCAGGTTGTCCAGTGCGGCCACGACCACCAGGTGGTCGCCGCCGGGGGCGAGGGCCAGCCCGATGTCGCAGAAGTTGCTGCCGGCCAGGATCTTCGGTTCCGGCATGCGGTGCAGCGCCGAGCGTTCCCTGATCACACGGACGAACGGCTCCTCGCCGTACGCCTTGCGGTAGACGGCCCACAGTTCCCGTTCGGTGACCGTACGGGAGGGGGTGACGTGGCAGGCGACCTGCACCCCGCGCACCGCCTCGACGGCGGTCACCGACATGTGCGCCGTGATCCCGCACGCCTGCTCGATCTCCGCGGTGTGGCGGTGCCCGTGGGGTTTGGCCATCCGCATCGCGCCGCTGCGCTCGGGATGGTGGCTGCCCTCGTCGGGCGTCCGCCCGCCGCCGCTGGATCCCGTACGGGCGTCGACGACCACGGGGCCGCCGATCAGCCCCTCGGCCGCCAGCGGGTGCAGCGCGAGGATCGCCGCGTTGGCCATGCAGCCGGCCACCGCGATGTGGGTGGCGCCGCGCAGCCCGTCCCGGTTGAGCTCGGGGATGCCGGGCTGGAAGCGGGCCAGCCAGGCGGGGTCGGGCGGCGGCCCGGGGTAGAAGCGCGCCCGCCTCTCCGGGTCGTGGATCCGGAAGTCCGCGCTGAGGTCCACGACCGTCGGCGCGAGCCCCGACCAGCGTTCGACGGAGCGCATCGACGTGCCGTGCGGGGTCGCGAGGAAGACGACGTCGCAGGGCGACAGGTCCTCCTCGCGGGTGAAGCACAGGTCGGTCTGGCCGCGCAGGTTCGGGTGGGAGACCCGCAGGGGGCGCCCGGCCTGCCGTTCCGAGGTGACCTGTGCCAGTTCGATGTGCGGATGACGCAGCAGCAGCCGGACGATCTCCCCGCCGATGTAGCCGCTGCCGCCGACGACGGCGGCCCTCATGGCGCCAGCGCTCCGAGGACGTGGCCGACGACGAGGTCGGCCAGATCCACCTCGGTCGCCTGGATGAGCCCGTGGAACTCCATGGTGTGGTTCACCTCGGTGACCAGCAGTTCCCCGGTCGCGCGCTCGATCAGGTCCACCGCGAGCATGCCGCCGCCGACCGCCTGGGCCGCCCGCAGCGAGAGCTTCACCAGGTCGTCGGTGAGAGGGCACCGCTCCGTGGACGCGCCGCGGGCGGTGTTGGTGATCCAGTGGCCGGACCGGCGGTAGACCGCGGCCACCACCTCGTCCCCGAGCACGATCACCCGGAGGTCGCGGCCCGGCTTGTCGATGTACTCCTGCACGTAGAAGACCGAGTGCACCGGCGAGCGCAGCGACTGCTTGTGCTCGATCAGCGCCTCGGCCGCGTCACGGTCGTTGACCTTGGCCAGCAGCCGGCCCCACGAGCCGACGGCCGGTTTGACCACGGCCGGGTAACCGACGCGTTCGATGGCCTCCAGGGCGGCGTCGGGAGTCAGCGCGACGACCGTCACCGGTGTCGGTATCCCGGCGCCGGCCAGCGCCAGCGAGGTGAGGATCTTGTCGCCGCACGTCTCGATCACGGCGCTCGGGTTGAAGACCGGCAGGTTCCCGGCCTCGAACAGGCGCGCCGCGTACAGGCTGCGCGTGTGGGACATGCTCCGGTTGAGCACGCCCCGGTAGCGGCCCGCCACAGGCGCGCCGAGGTCGCCGATCACCCGGCGTTCGTCGATCTGCTCGTACGGCACGCCGCGCCGTTCGAGGGCCTCGAAGATCAAGCGTTCCTCGAGGCGCGTGCGGGTGGTCAGGACGGCGAGCGGACCGTCCTGACCAGCGCTGATTGTCACGTTCTACTCCCCGAAGTCTTCCTCGATCTCCGGCGCGAGCGCGAACTCGGCGGGGTCGAGGGCGATGACCTCGAGCTCCGCCTGGCAGGCCGGGCATACGACGATCGAGGTCACCCGCAGGTCCGAGGACGTGGGTACGGCCTCGGTGCAGTCGGGACAGGTGCTCACTGCGACGGTCATGGAGACTCTCCTTGTTCGGTGCTGATGCGAACATCCGGACGACCACGCAGGACGGACTCGGCCGCGCGGACCACGTGGTCCCGCGACACGCCGCACTGCGCGAGCTGTTCCTCGTGACTGCCGGGCCGGGAGCAGAACGCGTCGCCGACGCCCACGCGCACCACCCGCGCCGGCCGGTGTTCGGCCAGGGCCTCGGCGACCGCGCCGCCGAGCCCGCCGAGCACGGAGTGGTCCTCGACGGTTACGACGCCCGCGGTCGTCTCCGCCGCCTCCACCAGGGCGGCGACGTCCAGCGGCTTGATCGTGTGCATGTTCAGCACGCACGCCTCGATCCCCGCCGCGGCGAGCCTGCGCGCCGCGTCGAGCGCGAACCGTACGGGAAGGGCGCCCGCGGCCACGATCGTCACGTCGCCGCCCGCGCGCAGCCGTACCGCCCGGCCCACGGCGAAGTCGGCGTCATCCGTGTAGACCGGAGGGGTCGGGTTGCGGCCGAGCCTGATGTAGACCGGTCCCGGCAGGTAGGCGGAGGCCCGGACCATGCGGACGGTCTCCGCGGGGTCCGCGGGCGTCATCACGGTCATGTTCGGCAGGCCCCGCATGATCGCGAGGTCCTGCTGGGCGTGGTGCGTGGGACCGAGGTGGGCGGCGGACAGCCCGGAGTGGGTGCCGACGATCCGCACCGGAAGCGCGTGGTAGGCGACGTCGATCTTGACTTGTTCCAGGGCCCGCGCCGAGGCGAAGGCCGCCATCGTGTTGACGAACGGCAGGACGCCGGTGCTCGCCACGGCCGCCGCCACGGTGATCAGGTTGGCCTCGGCGATGCCCAGGTCGACGTACTGGCCCGGCAGTTCGGCCTCGAACTGCCGCTCCAGCCCGCCCATGTCGGAGTCCAGGCACCAGACGCGGCCGTCCGCCCGGGCCAGCTCCAGCAGCGTGGCCCGGTAGGCGGCGCGGTCGGAGTCGGGCGCCGGCGCCCGGGCCGGGGCGCCGCGCTCGCGCGTGGTGGTCATGCCGCGGCTCGCAGCGCGGCCAGGGCCCGCTCGTACGCGTCGGGGCCGAGCTTGGCGAAGTGGCTCTGCTTGCGGTGCTCCAGGTGGCGCACCCCCCGGCCTTTCACGGTGTCCGCGATGAGCACGGCCGGGCTTCCCGGCGCGGGCGGGGTGAGCAGGGCCGGCACCAGTTCGGCGAAGTCGTGCCCGTCGGCGTGCGACACCTGCCAGCCGAACGCGCGCCACCGGTCGGCCAGGGGCTCCAGCCGCATCCGGTCCTCCGTCGAGCCGTTGATCTGCAGCCGGTTCCGGTCGATCACCGCGGTGAGGTTGTCCAGCCGGTAGTGCGCCGCCGACATCGCGGCCTCCCACACCGTGCCCTCCTGCAGTTCGCCATCGCCGAGCAGGACGAACACGCGGTTGGCGCGCCCGGCCCGCTTGGCCGCGAGCGCCAGGCCGACGCCGAGGGACAGGCCGTGACCGAGCGACCCGGTGGCGAACTCCACTCCCGGGACCGCGGGGGTGGGGTGGGCCATGAGCCTACCGTCGGGGTGGCCGTAGCTCGCCAGCTCCGAGCGCGGGAAGAAGCCGCGCTCGGCGAGCGTGGAGTACAGCGCGGCGCTGGCGTGCCCCTTGCTCAGCACGAAGTAGTCGCGCCCGGACCAGCGGGGCTCCTGCGGGCGTACCCGCAGGACCTCGAAGTACAGCGCGACGAGGATGTCCGCGGCCGACAGCGACCCCCCTATGTGGGTGCCGACGGCCCCGGCGCCGATGGCCAGCACGTGCTCCCGCACCGCCAGGGCGGTGCGGGACAACGCGGCCGGGTCGACGGCGCCCTCGGGGCTCCGCGCGACGGTCTCGACGGTCATGCGGCCGCTCCGGCGTGCGCGTGACCGACGCCCTTCACCGCCGCCCACGGCGGGGCGTACGGCGCGGACCGCGCGAAGCGGCCGATCACGTCGAGGTTCTCCCAGACCCGCTGGAAGGCGTCGGCGTACTCCTCCAGCGCCGGCCCGGCGTCCGGGTTGAGGTGCATGCGCCGCAGGCACAGGGAGTCCTCGATGACGGCGCAGGTCACCGGGTAGTCGGCCAGGTCGTAACGCTGGGGGTTGACCCCCGGCAGCGACCAGGGGTAGCCCCGGCCGTACGCGTCCTGCTCCTGGAACACCGGCTGACCGGGCAGCGGGATGATCTGGTAGTGCGTCAGCGGCACGCCCTCGGCCAGCAGCGCGCGGCGCAGCGCCTGCCGGAACTGGCCGGGCGTGATGCCGTCCAGCCCCGCGGCCTCCGGGTCGAAGCGGAAGCGCAGCATGTGCCACATGTGGGTGCGGTCGTCCGGCACGGAGGGCAGGACGATGCCGGGCAGCTCGGCGAGCCGGTTCAGGAACACCGGGATGTTCTGCTCACGCCGCACCTGGTAGTCCCAGAAGCGGTCGAGCTGGGCCCGGGTGAAGGCGGCGAGGACCGCGCTGAGCTTGAGGTTCGACCCCCGCGTGGCGGAGACGTAGAGGCGCTCCTCCGTGCTCAGGTCCTCGCCCAGGATGCGCAGGCTGCGGCAGCGCTCGGCGACCCGCTCGTCGTCGGTGACGATCAGCCCGCCCTCCCCGCAGGTCGGGATGCTCTTCTCCACGTTGAGGCTGAAGCAGCCGACGTCACCGATCGAGCCCGCCGTACGGCCGCGGTACTTGCCTCCCTGGGCCTGGACCGCGTCCTCGATGACGTAGAGGTCGTACTTGCGCGCCAGCGCCAGGATCTCGTCCATGTCGGCCGGCAGGCCGCCGAGATGCACCGGGATGATCGCGCGCGTACGGTTGGTGATCTTCGCTTCGATCTGCGTGACGTCGATGTTGAACGACACGGGGTCGATGTCGACGAACACGGGGACGGCGAGCTGGTAGAGGGGAGCCATCGCGGTCGCGACGTAGCTCAGGGCCGGCACGATCACCTCGTCGCCGGGGCCGATGCCGAGCGCGGTCAGCGCCAGCTCCAGCGCCACCGTGCCGCTGTTGACCGACACCGCGTGACGGGTGTCGCAGAATGCGGCCCATTCGCTTTCCAGCCCGCTGATCTCGGGCTCTTCCTTCGCGCCCACGGTGAATTTTCCGTGGTCGAGCACGCGTAGTACGGCGTCCCGATCGGCCTGCGTCACCACCGGCCATTCCAGTCTGCGGTATTCCGGCCGGACCGCGGGCTTGCCGCCGAACATCGCCAGATCGGCCTTCATTTCTCTCCTTCTGCCGCACCATTTCCCTTATTCGGGCGTCAGGCGGAGACCACGCTAGGCGTTTGTTCTCTCGCCGTGGTATTGAAATGGCACGCCTTTTCTCTCGCCGTGGTATTGATTCGAGCTGATATTTCTCTCGGCAATGGAAATGGCGATGCGGACGGCTTCGCCCGGCGCGGGCGGCGCAGGGGAGAACGGCACGCGGTACGCGCCGGCCGTGTGGCCGCGGCCGTCCGGATGGCGCACTTGTGGTGGTCCGGAAAGGCCGCCCCCTGGCGCCGGCGCCCGGAATCACCGCTGGAGGTCACCTCCGGAACCGCGGTGAAAGCCGTGAATCGCGTGATCGTGTCCCAGAGGCGATTGAAGACCTCGGTCGAGATGCGCCGGTCGACATAGAATTGCGGGGGATACCGGAATCACGCTCGACGATGGTCTGACGACTCAGGCGTGTCCAGGAGGTGCCGTGGTCCGCGAGAGCGATCGACAGTTGGCGACGGTGCTGGCGCGTCATGTGGTCGCCCACGCCGCTCCTGGCGAACTGCCGTTGTTCGAGGTCACATCGGATGCCTTCTTCACGGCGCCCGGGCGGGCCGGGCGGGCCTTCAGGCGGAGCGAACCACTCGGCTTCGGCCTGGAGACCGCGGTCACCGTCGTCAGCACCATCGCGCTCACCGTGACCGTCGACGTGCTGAAGGAGATCACCACGCGCCATGCCGAACGACTGGTGAGCTCGTCGGCATCGCGGGTCGGTCGCGTGCTCAGGCGCAGGTTCGCACGCAGGTCGCGGCAGTCCGCCGAGCCGTTGCCGAGCCTCGATCAGGAGCAGCTCGCGGCGCTCCGCGAGCTGGCATACCGGCGGGCGCTGGAACTGCGCGCGTCCGACGAGCAGGCGGCACGGATAGCCGACGGCATCGTCTCAGCGTTGGCCGGGCCGACCAGCGACCCGTGAGGCCGGCCGCGGAGTCCGCGGCGGCGACGGAGGACGCCCGGCCCAGTCCGTTCGCCGTCCCTTCCGCCACCACCTCGCGATTCGCCCTGCTCGTCGTCGCGATCTCATTGATCACATTGACGTACGGCCCGTCGACGGTTCCGGGGATGGGCGAGAGGCCGACGGGCGACTACGCGGGCGTGACCTGCTTCCGGAACCTGGTGAACGAGGCCACCCGGCGAGCCGGCACACCGGTGAACCTGTTCGACGCGGACACGTACCGGTTGCACGGGAGCTGCCCGGAAGGGGCGGCGGCGAATCCGGCACCGGGCCTTCGGGTGCTCGCGGTGTACTGGCTGGTCGTGCTGGCCATGTGGTGGGCGACACCGCTCTGGCGGCTGCGGCGCCGGCGCCTCCGCCCGCTGCCTGTCGCCGAGATGCCGGAACTCCCCGGATACCTCGCCGAGTTGCGGCGCGTCGCCGGAGTCGGCACCCGTGTCACGTTCGTGGTCGACTACCTCGACCCGCGGATCTCCGGCCTCGCCTTCGGACGACCGGGGCGGCGGCACATCCTGCTCAGTGGCGGACTGCTGGCCACGTTCGTCTCCGACAGACCGGTCTTCCGGGCGGTCGTCCTGCACGAACTCGCCCATCTCCGCAATCGTGACGTGGACCTTGGATTCATCACGATCGCGGCGTGGCGGGTCTTCCTGGTCCTGATCCTCGCTCCCGACCTGTTCTCTTTTCTGAGATTGCCGGCCGAGGCCCGGCTCCGCCCCTCATACGGCTTCGCCGCGACGTTGGCCGGGCAACTGGTCGTGCTGGCGGTCTATCTGCTGCTGGCCGGCAACGCCGTGCTGCGCAGCCGCGAGCTGCACGCGGACGCTCGCGCGGCGCAGTGGAGCGGCGGCCCCGACGACCTGGCCCGACTGTTCGCTCCGCACGCGGGCGTCCGGATCGGACGGCTACGTCACTCGCTGGGGTCGCATCCCACGACCGGCGACCGGCGACCGGCTTCTGGCTCTGGCCGACACATCCGCGCTGCTGAGGATGGGTTTCGGCGAGTCGCTGACCATGGGACTGGCCATCAGCCTCGTTCAGGACATCGGTGAGACGGTGTTCGAGGGGAAAACGGCCTTCTGGGTCTTCGCCGTTCTGCTCGCGACCGGAGTCGGGCTCGGGATCTGGCGCATGGAGATCGCCGCGTACGTGCTGGGTGATCCGATGCGCGTCAACCGGGTGGGCCTGGGGCTCGGCCTCGGTCTCGCGGTGGGCGGGACAGTCTCTCCGGCCTGGCCCGCGTCCGAGGATCTGCTCGGGCGATCGTCGATCGGCGCCATCCTCCCCTGGTGCGTGCTGTTGTTCCTCGGGGGCTGGCTGTTCGTCCGCTGGATGGCGGTGGTGGCTCGGGCCTGGATGCCGGTGGCCGCCGCCGCGCGCCGCCCCGCCCTCGTCGTCGTGACGACCCTGGCCGTCGCGGCGGTCCTACTGGGCATCTGGTTCGTCTACGCTCTGCCGCTGGCGTTGATCGCGGGGCAGGCACAGGCGCTTCTGTTCCCGGGGCTTCCGCAGACATCGGTGTTCTTCGTCGAGGCCGTGGTCGTCCTCATCACCGCACCGGAGGCGCTCAGGATTCTCACCTTGCTGACCATCGCGGTGTATCCGCTCGTCGGAACCGTCCTCGCGCGTCGTCTTCCGTCGCGGCCCGCTCCGTCATGGCTCACGCTCGATCCGTTGCCGCCCGGCTGGCGGAGCGCCTCTCCGCTGCCGGGGGAGGGAGGAACCGCGATCAGGAGTGGTCTCGTCGTCGCGTGCTTCGCGCTCCTGCTCGCGTTCGCCGGCTTTCTTGTGGGCCTCTTGACGGCCCGCGACGTGGTCGCCTCCTTCATGCGTTTCTACGGCATGGAGGCGTTCGACTGGGCGACGATGGCGCTGACGTCAGTGATCGTCACGGCTCGCGCCAGGGACTCTTCCGTGCTCTGGGGTATCGTCGGCGCCTCTGTCGCAGGGCTGGTCGTGGTGATCGGTGAGAGCGTCGTCTTCCATACGGCGGCGGGCATCGCCACGGTCGCGTACGGCCGTTCCGCCATGCCCGTTCTCAGCTCCGCGGTGCGGGACTCGCCGATGTACCTGAGTTGGATGCTGTCCGTATTCGCCGAGGGCATCGAGCTCGCCTCTCTGGTGGCACTGGTGACAGCGGCCGT
The DNA here is from genome assembly GCF_014161385.1 of Microbispora sp. H10670. Taxonomy (NCBI): domain Bacteria; kingdom Bacillati; phylum Actinomycetota; class Actinomycetes; order Streptosporangiales; family Streptosporangiaceae; genus Microbispora; species Microbispora sp. H10670. Next base: position 94,572 of record NZ_JABBWW010000026.1, read on the forward strand.
CGACCCCCGCCGCCTCCGCCGCACCCCGGCGCCGTAGGTGACCTGCCCAGAGATGGTCCCCGGGGTTCTCCCGATTGCCAAAAACCTTTAAACTTGGTAGGAAATACCTGTGTCTCTGGCATCGGGGCCGGCCCCGAGCGGCCCGACGTGCCCCGACCTTCGGAGCGACCACCGTGACGTCTTCCCCCTCAAGATCGCTTTCTCCCGCCCCCGTGGGCGGGCCTGCCGTATCGGGCGGGCTCCCTGACGGGGCGCCCGCCACCGCGACGCCGTTCCGGCGGGGTCGCGGGACCCGCCGGATCGGCGTGCGGGTCCTTTCGCTCCTGGCGCTGCTCGCGCTCTGGCAGCTCGCGGCCGCCGCCGCGGGCAACCCGTCGTTCGTGCCCGCGCCCCGGGCGGTGTGGGACCAGCTCGTCCTGCTGTCCACCACCCACGACGGCGTCCGCGGCTACAGCGGTCACCTGCTCGCCGAGCACCTGGGCATCAGCCTCCGCCGCATCCTCGTCGGCTCGGCGCTCGGCGTGGCGGCGGGGCTCGTCATCGGCGTCGTCCTGGGCGCCGTGCCGTGGATCCGTCTCGTGGCCGAGCCGGTCGTGACCTTCGTACGGGCGCTGCCTCCGCTGGCCTACTTCAGCCTGCTGATCATCTGGTTCGGCATCGACGAGACGCCCAAGCTGTGGCTGCTCGCCATCGCCGCGCTCCCGCCGGTCGCCGTGGCCACCGCCGCGGCCGTCCACGGCGCCCCGACCGGCCTGGTCGAGGCGGCCAGGGCGCTGGGCGCCTCCCGGTGGAACGTGATCAGGGACGTGGTGCTGCCCAGCGCGCTACCCGAGATCTTCACCGGTGTCCGGCTGGCCGTCGGGGTCGCGTACTCCTCGGTCGTCGCGGCGGAGACGGTCAACGGCGTGCCCGGCATCGGGGGGATGGTCCGCGACGCCCAGCGTTACCTGCAGACCGACGTCGTGGTGCTCGGGCTGCTCGCCATCGGCCTGTCCGGACTGCTGATCGACGGCCTGCTGCGCGCCGCCGAGACCCGGCTCATCCCCTGGCGCGGCCGGACCTGACCACCGCGTCCACCCGAACCCCCATGAAGCCCCCCAACCTGCAGAAGGAACCTTTCGCCATGCCACGACCACGCCCCGCGCGCCTGTCCACCATCGTCCTGGCCGCCGCGACGGCCGCAGTGACGGCCGCCGTCCTGACCGCGTGCGGCAACGGCACCGCGTCCGGCGGAGGTGGCGGCGGTACGACGGAGCGCACCATCCGCATCGCCTACCAGGCGTTTCCCAGCGGGGACCTCATCGTGAAGAACAAGGGGTGGCTGGAGCAGGCGCTGCCCGGCTACACGATCAAGTGGACCAAGTTCGACTCGGGCGCCAGCATCAACACCGCCTTCGTGGCCAAGAGCGTGGACATCGCGGCCATCGGGTCGAGCCCGGTCGCCCGCGGGCTGTCCCAGCCGCTGAACATCCCCTATCAGGTGGCGTTCGTGCTCGACGTGGCGGGCGACAACGAGGCCCTGGTCGCCCGCGACGGCAGCGGCGTCTCCTCGGTGGCTGACCTGCGCGGCAAGAAGGTGGCCACGCCGTTCGCCTCGACGGCTCACTACAGCCTGCTCGCCGCCCTCGACAGGGCGGGGGTGCCGGAGTCGGCGGTGAACCTCGTCGACCTGGAGCCGCAGGACATCGTGGCGTCCTGGACGCGCGGGGACATCGACGCCGCCTACGTGTGGCTGCCGACGCTGGACGAGATCAAGAAGACCGGTAAGACGCTCGTCACCAGCCGCGAGCTGGCGACGGCGGGCAAGCCGACCCTCGACCTCGGCGTGGTGTCGACGGCGTTCGTCAAGGCGCACCCCGACGCCGTCGACGCCTGGCGCAAGGCCGAGGCCAGGGCGCTCGACCTCATCGCGAACGACCCCGACGCCGCCGCCCAGGCGGTGGGCGCGGAGCTCAACCTCGGCAAGGACGACGCCAAGGCGCAGCTCAGCCAGGGCGTGTTCCTCAAGCCGGCCGACCTGTCCTCGCCGGAGTGGCTCGGCACGCCCGGCCAGGTCGGCGGCCTGGCCAAGAACCTGGTGAGCGCGGCGCAGTTCCTCAAGGACCAGCAGAAGATCGACTCGGTGCCCGACCTCGCCACGGTCGAGAAGGCCGTCTACGCCGAAGGGCTTCCCGGTGTCCTCGCGCCCTGACCCGGCCGCCGCCCCCACTGCCGCCCCCACTGTGGCGGACGAGGACGCCGCCGCCGTCCGCCTGCACGAGGTCGGGCACGTCTACGACGGCGCGGGAGGCCCCGTCGCCGCCCTGGGACCGATCTCCCTCACCGTCCCGTCCGGGACCTTCCTCGTGCTCGTCGGCGCCTCCGGATGCGGCAAGAGCACGCTGCTGCGCCTCGTCGCGGGCTTCGAGAAGCCCACCTCCGGCACCGTGCTCACCGGGGGCGCCGAGCCCGTCCCCGGCAGGGGCGCCGGAATCGTCTTCCAGCAGCCCCGGCTGTTCCCGTGGAAGACCGTGGGCGGCAACGTCGAACTGGCCCTGCGGTACGCCGGGGTGCCGCGCGCGGAGCGTGCCCGCCGCGTGCCGGAACTGCTGGAACGGGTCGGCCTGCACGACGTGGCGGACCGCCGGATCTGGCAGATCTCGGGAGGGCAGCAGCAGCGGGTTGCGATCGCCAGGGCGCTCGCCGGCGACGACCCGCTGCTGCTGCTCGACGAGCCGTTCGCCGCCCTCGACGCGCTCACCCGCGAGCGCCTCCAGGAGGACCTGCGCCGGGTGAGCGCGCAGACCGGCCGCACGTCGGTGTTCGTCACCCACAGCGTCGAGGAGGCCGTGTTCCTCGGCAGCCGGGTCGTCGTGCTCACCCGCCGGCCGGGCCGGATCGCGCTCGACCTGGAGGTCGGCCTTCCGCGCACCGGGATCGAACCCGACGAACTGCGCGCCCTGCCCGAGTACGCCGCGCTCCGCGCCGAGGTCGGCCACGCCGTACGCGCCGCCGCCGCCTGAAGCACAGCCGCCACCCGAGGAGAACGAGATGACCACATCGACCGCCGTCAAGCTGGACCTGCGACCGCTCGGCCCCCACTTCGGGTCGGAGGTCGAGGGGCTGGACCTGGCACACGCCACCGACGAGGAGCTGGCCGCGGTGCGCGCCGCCCTCGTGGAACGCAAGGTGCTGTTCTTCGGCGGCCAGAGCCTGGACGAGGACGGGCAGGTGGCGCTCGGCCGCCGTCTCGGCGAGCTGACCGCCTCCCACCCGGTCGTCGGGGGAGTCGACGAGGCGCATCCCGAGATCTACGCACTCGACAGCGCCGACAACGGCTTCGCCGACGTCTGGCACACCGACGTCACGTTCATGCCCCGCCCGCCGCTCGGCTCGATCCTGCGCGCGGTGGTCCTCCCGCCCACCGGCGGCGACACCAGCTGGGCCGACAGCCAGCTCGCCTACGACTCCCTGTCCGCCCCGGTGCGGGAGCTGGCCGACCAGCTCACCGCGGTGCACGACGGCAACCGCGAGTTCGGCTACTACCTCGCCCAGCGCCGGTCCGGCAGGGGCAGCGTCTGGGACGGCGAGGTCGTCACCCGCCTCGACCCGGTGGAGCACCCGGTGGTCCGCGTCCACCCCGAGACCGGCCGCAAGGGCATCTTCGTCAACCCCGGTTTCACCTCCCACATCGTCGGCGTGTCCGAGGCGGAGAGCCGGGCCATCCTGGATCTGCTCTACGCCCACCTCACCAAGCCCGAGCACATCGTCCGGCACCGCTGGAGGGCCGGAGACGTCGCCATGTGGGACAACCGGAGCACGGCCCACTACGCCAACCGGGACTACGGCGACGCCCACCGGGTGATGCACCGGATCACCCTGCGCGGCGACCGTCCCTTCGGCCCCGGACGACGTTCCTGAGCTCAGTACATGCGCGGCGGCGCAGGGTCGGTGCGCACGTGCAGCAGATGCGGCCGGTCGTCGGCGAGCGCGGCGGCGAGCGCGCTCTTCATCTCGGCGGGCTCGGACACGTACCGGGCCGCGCAGCCCATTCCCTGGGCCAGTGCGACGAAGTCGAGCCCGCCCAGGTCGACACCGGGGATGCCCGTGCCGCCGGACGCCTCGCCGAGCAGCCGCACCGCCGCGTACCGCGTGTTGTCCAGGATCACGAAGGTCACCGGCGTCCGCTCGCGCGCCGCGGTCCACAAGGCCTGGATGCCGAACATGGCCGACCCGTCGCCGAGCACCGCGACCACCCTGCGGCCCGGCCTGGCCAGTGCGGCGCCGACCGCGGCCGGGAGCCCGTAGCCGAGCGCGCCGCTCGCGGTGGTGAGGAACCCCGTGTCGGTCGCGGTGATCGGCAGGTGGTCGTGCAGCACGCTGCGGTGGCTGGGCGTCTCCTCCACCACGATCGCGTCGGCGGGCAGCAGTTCGGCGAGCGTGGCGTAGACCTCCGCCGCGGTGATCATCCCTTCCGCCGGTCCCGCCGGCCGGGCGAGGACGGGCGGGGCCGCCCTGCCGGTCACGCGCGCCCGGCGGACCGGCGCACCGTTCGCGGCGCTGCCGAGAGCCTCGTCCAGCGCCCGGAGGGCGAGCAGCGGCGTCGCCCTGATGCCGGGGCCCGTGTCCGCCCTGGCCAGCACCTGCTCGTCGTCGCTGACCACGAAGAGCGGGGGCAGCGGGACCTCGGCCTCGCCACGGTAGACGTGGTAGGTGAAGGCCGGGGCGCCGATCACCACGACCAGGTCGTGCCGGGCCAGCGCCGCGGCGGTGGCGCGCTTCTCCGCGTCGAGGAAGCCCAGGAAGAGGGGATGGTCCTCGGGGAAGGAGCACCGGGGCGAGACCGGCGCGGCCCAGACGCCCGCCCCGACGCGTTCCGCGAGGGCGACGAGGTCCGCGACCGCGCCGTCCGCGTCCACGCCGGGCCCGGCCACGATGCCCGGCCGCGCGCTGCCGTGCAGGGCCCGGGCCAGCGCCGCGAGGGCGGCGGGGTCGGGGCCGAAGCCGGGGATCGCCGGACGCGCGGCGACCGGCGCGCCCGCCTCCGCGTCCCAGTCGTCCGCCGGAACGGAGATGAAGACCGGGCCCCGCGGGGCCTGGGACGCCACGTGGTAGGCGCGGGCGATCGCCGCGGGCACGTCCTGCGCCCGGGCGGGCTCGCAACTCCACTTGACGTACGGCCGGGGGAAGGCGGTGGCGTCGGTGGCGCCGAGGAACGGGTCGCCGCGCAGCAGCGTCCTGCTCTGCTGGCCGGCCATCACGATCAGCGGGGCGTGGCCGCGCGCGGCGTTGAACACCTGCCCGAGGCCGTGGCCGAGGCCGCCCGCGCTGTGCAGGTTCACCAGCACCGGCCGCCTGGTGGCCTGGGCGTAGCCGTCGGCCATGGCGACGACCACCGATTCGTGCAGCCCGAGCACGTAGCGGAAATCGTCCGGCCAGTCGGTGAGAAAAGCGACCTCGGTGGTTCCGGGATTTCCGAAAACGGTGGTCAGGCCGAGTTGCCGGAGCAGCCGGCGGGTGGCGTCCCGGACCGTCCTGTCGCTCGCGATCGAATTCACGGGAAACGCCTCCCAAAATCTCAGGAACGGGCGGAAAGCCGCATGGTGAAAAGCCGGGCGCAATATCCCCGGAGTAGCGGCGCCCGGTCGCCGAGATGTTTCTCGACACCGTGCAACAGCGTGTCGAATCCGTCGCGGTCGCCCGTGGAGGCGAGCGTGTCGATCGTGGCGACGGCCTCGCGCAGCGCCGCCCTCGCCGCGGCGGCGTGCGGATTGGCCACCTGGATGTCCCAGTAGACCTCGGGGTTGCCGCCGGTGATCCGGGCCAGGACGGCGAGCATGGTCAGGTGCGGGGGCGGGGCCAGGGCGAGCAGCGCCTCGGCGTCCGCGCCGCCCGCGACGACCGCCTGCCCGAAGGCCAGCACGGCGGCGTGCGTGGCCGCCTGGAGGACCGCCGTGACGCGGTCGTGCTCCCCGGCGGTCAGCTCGACGACGCGGGCTCCGGCGGCGGTGATCGAGCCGAGCAGCGCGGCGGTGCGCGGGCCGTCCGCCACGCGTACGGCGGCCACGGCGTTGTCCTGCCAGCCCAGCGCGGGCGCGAACATCGGGTTGAGCCCGCACGCCTCCGCACCCTGGGTGGCAGCCGCACGGGCGAGAGCGGGCGTGACGGCCTCCTTGACCGACAGGGTCTCGACCAGCAGAGCCCCCGGCCGTACGGCCGGCGCGCAGGCGGCGACGGCCGGGACGGCGACCTGCTCGGGCAGCGCGAAGACCACCGTGTCGGCCCGCCGCAGCACGCCGAGCAGGTCCGCCGACGGACGGCACGCGTCCGCGACGATGACCGCCGTGCCGGGGATCTCCGCCGCCCGCACGTCCGCGCACACCACCGGGCCGTCCGGGAGCCGCAGGCGGGCGAGCAGCCCGCCCACCTCGCCCGCGCCGCCGACCACGACCGTCGTCATCGGGACTCCACCGGCTCACCGGCGCGCAGCGCGGCCACGTCGATCTTCCCGTTCCGGTTGCGCGGCAGTTCGGCGAGGACGACGTACCGGTCGGGCCGCATGTACGCGGGGAGCGTGGCCGCCGCGACCGCGCGGAGTTCGTCCTCGGTGGGCGGGGCGCCGCTCGCGGCGACGAAGGCGATCACCTGCTCCGCCCCGCCGGGTGGCGTCCGCAGGGTGACGAAGCAGCCGGTGACGGACGGATGCCCCGCCACGGCCGCCTCGATCTCCCCGAGTTCCACCCGGAAGCCCCTGATCTTCACCTGGCTGTCGGTGCGGCCGGCGATGTGCAGCTCACCGCCGGGTGACCAGAACCCGCGGTCGCCGGTGCGGTAGATCCGCCCGCCGCCCCTGGGGTCGGGCAGGAACCGCGCCGCGGTGAGGCCGGGACGCCGGTGGTAACCCCGCGCCAGGGCCGGGCCCGAGACGCAGATCTCGCCGATCACCCCCGGGGGCGCCGGCCGGAGCCCGGCGTCCAGGACCTCGACCCGGTAGTTGGGCAGCGGCCCGCCGATCGGGATCCGCCCGTCCGCGGCGTCGGCGATGCCGCAGTGGTGGGCGGTGGCCCACACCGCGCACTCGGTCGGCCCGTAGTCGTTGAGCAGCACGGCGTCCGGGCAGGTGAGCAGGTGGCGCGCGACCAGCCGGGGCGGCATCGGCTCGCCGCCCACCGAGACCAGCCGCAGCCGGCTCAGGCACTCCTCCCCGGCCGCCTCCAGGACGAGCCCGTAGTGCGACGGGACGGAGTGGATGTGGGTGATCGGCACCCGCCGCAGCAGGGCGCGCAGGGCCAGCGGGTCACGCGCCTCGGTCTCGGTCGGCAGCACCGCCGTCCCGCCGCCGGTGAGCGTCCAGTAGAGGCCGCCCGCGGCGCCGTCGAAGCACAGCGGCATGGTGACCAGGTCGCACTCGGGCGGCGGGCCGCCCACGCCGCGGGCGTGCGTGGACACCACGATCGCCCGGTGGCTGACCGCCACGCCCTTCGGCACGCCGGTGGACCCGGACGTGTAGATGACGTAGGCCAGGTCGGCCGTGCGCACCGGGACGCCCAGGTCGTCTCCCCGATCGGGGTCCTGGCCGGTGCCCGCGCCCGGCCCGTCCGGGTCCAGCAGGCGTACGCCCGGGAACCCGGCCGGGAAGCCGAGGGGGGCTTCGCCAGGGGAGCCGCCGGGGGACTCGCCCGGAGACTCCTCAAGGGACTCGCCGGGGGAGGCGGCTGCGCCATCGCCGGTCGGCCGGCCGACCGCGAGCCGCACGCCGGAGTCGGCGAGGATGCGGCGGATGCGGTCGGCGGGCTGGGACGGCTCGATCGGCACGTAGGCCGCGCCGGACTTGAGCACGGCGAGCATCGCGACGACCGACTCGGCGGCGCGGCCGGCGAAGACCGCGACGAGGTCGCCGGGCCCGGCGCCGGCCGCGCGCAGGCGCCGCCCGAGCCGGTTGGCCCGGGCGTTCAGCTCGCCGTAGGCCAGCGTGACGTCGCCGCAGACGAGCGCCGTACGCGCGGGCTCGGCCGCGGCCCGGCGCTCGATCAGCGTGTGCAGGCAGACGTCCTCCACCGGCTGCGGCTCGCCGCCGGACCAGGTGGCGATCGCCGCGTGCTCGGCGGTGGTGAGCGCGGCGACGTCGCGTACCGGGCGGTCCTCGGCGATCTCCCCGAGGACCGCGAGCAGCCGGTCGGCCAGGGCGGCGACCACCTCGGGGTCGAACAGGCCGGTGTCGTGGTCGAGGCACAGCCCGCCGTCCGACCACCGCACGACCAGTTCGTGCGGTACGGACGCGACGGCGCCGGGCTCCGCCGCCTCCCGGCCCCCTCCCGCGACGGCGACGCGGGCGACCACGCCGGCCGGGAGGGGTGGCGCGGCGCGGAGGTCCTCCGCCACCCGGCGGACCAGGTCGGCGGCCCGTTCGCGCTCGTCGACGAGCACGGTCAGCGCGACCGGGCGGGGGGTGACGACGACCAGGCGCACCTCGGGCTCGCCCGTGTGGCGGGCGAGGAGGATCGCCGCGGCCGCCGCCAGGACGGCCTCCGGCGCCGCGCCTTCGAACACCGTGCCTTCGAGCACCGTGCCTTCAGACACCACGCCGTCCGGCAGGGCGCTCTCCGGCACCGCGCCTGCTGTGCCCGCGCTGCCCGGCCGTGCGGTTTCCGGTGCCGCGGCTTCCGGCTGCGGGTGTTCCGGGGTCGCGCCGCCGGGGGCGGGCCACGGCCGGAACACCGTGTCGGTCGTGCCGGACGGCACGCTGCCGCAGCGGAGCCACGCCGGCAGCTCGCCGCCGTGGCGGACCCCGCCGTCGGGGTGCGGATCTCCCGGGAAGGCCGTACGGCCGGGCAGCCGGTTCACAGCAGCACGCGTTCGTGCGGCGCGGACCGGTGTGCCCGGGACTTGCGCAGGTCCCGGGTGACCAGCACCTTCTTCAGCCACCGGTCGGTGCCGTCGAACCTGGCGCGGAACGCGCTCCTGCCGTGCACGGCCCGGTAGTTGTCGACGATGAGCAGGTCGCCGGGGCCGAGCGCGACCCCGCACAGGTTGGCCTCCAGCGACCCGACCAGGGCGGCCAGCGCCTCCTCGGCCTCCCCGTCGCCCGGCAGCGCGGACATGAACACCGGGTCGATGCGCAGGTACGGCGCGTCGGGGTGGCCGAACAGGACCGCGCTCGGCTCGGGCTCGTCCTGCATCCGCTGGATGCTGTGCATCGCCATGCCCATCCCCGCCGCCTCCTCGGCCCGCGCCCGCAGCCGGTTGAGGTGCTCGTTGTCGGGGCGGATGAGGAAGCGCGGCTGGGCGAGCACCGCGCGGTGTGCGGGGTCGATCCGCACCTCGTCGACGCCGGCCACGGTGGTCGGCACCGCGTCGTGGTTGCGCATCCCGAGCAGGAGCAGGTAGTCGCAACGGAGGGGGTGGAAGCCGTCCTCCGTGTGCCACTCCAGCTGCACGGTGCCGTGCCCGCTCTGCTCGCGCTCCTCGGTCGGCATCGGCACCACGTCGTGCACGAGCTTGCCGTTCTGCAGGGACGACCAGCCGAAGACGTCGCCGAGCAGGCTCGCGACCAGCACCAGGTAGACCTCGTGGGCCGTGCGCGCGGGCACGGTCGAGGGTCTCGCCTGCTCCCGCCAGTCGAGCGGGGTGGGGCCGATCTCGTCGTCGGAGACCGGCAGTCCCCGGACGACCAGCGCCGGGCTGCTCTCGAACAGGCGGAGGGAGAGCAGTTCGCCGACCAGGCGCTCCGGCAGGCGGTGGGCGTACGTCGCGGCGCCGTCGAGCAGCGCCGGGGCGGTGCTCGAACCGTGGCGGGCGGCGAGGGTGCGGGTGTAGGTGTCGATCTGGGCCGCGTCGGCCGGGTCGAGGTCGATGTAACGGATGCTTCCCGTCCCGGTGCTTCCCGTTGCGGCCTCGCCGTCCGGCCGCGGCATCGTTGAGACGTCCTCCATGGTGGTCCTTTCTCGCCTCACGCCCGCTACGCCGCGGCCCGCGCGGCAACCTCTTCGGGGGCCGGGAGGTAGCCGTTCTCCACGAGGAAGCGGAAGCAGGAGTGGGCCCACTCCTCGTTGACCGGCGGGCACTCGATGCCGGACCCGTCCAGGGCCGCGGTCAGCACCCGGCACTCGTCCATAGGGTCGACCCGCTGCTGCAGGTCGGGGTCGAGGGCGGCGTGCCGCATGGACGCCACGCGCAGGATCGGGGTCAGCGGGTAGAGGATGTGGTCCTCGTCGACCGCGAGGGCCTGCCGCCTGGCCTCCTCCTCCTCGACGACGTTGAGGGCGTAGCCGAACGACCGCAGCCACTCGTAGCACTGCTGCATCGTGGTCGGTTCCCGGTTGGTGATGTTGAAGTTCCGGCCGAGGTTCTCCTCCCGCAGGGAGGTGTAGACGATCGCCTTGGCCGTGTAGTCGACGGGCACCGCGTTGATCACGTCGTTGTAGAGCGGCAGCACGCCGAGGTCCAGGAAGCCCTTGAGGTAGACGTACAGGTAGTCGGTCTCGTGGGAGGCGCCGGTCTGGGTGTGACCGGTGATCATCCACGGGCGCTGCACGGTGACCGGGACGCCGCGGTCGCGGGCGAGGGTCACGATCCGCTCGGACACCCACTTCGTACGGGGGTAACCGGTGGGGATCTTGGTGGGCCGGTCGGTGAGGTCCTGCTCGGTGAAGGGGCGCTCCGCGCCCGTGCCCATGAAGACGTCCACGCTGGAGATCAGGTGGAACGCCTTGAGCCGGGTGGTCGTCGCCAGCCGCAGCAGTTCCTCGGTGCCGAGGACGTTCGCGGCCTTCATCGCCTCGTAGGGGTAGGTGAAGTTGACGATCGCGCCGCTGTGGTAGATCGCGTCCAGCGACCCCGCCAGCTCGTCGTACGCCTCCTTCGACAGGCCGAGGGCCGGCTTCGCGAGGTCGCCGGTGACCACGCGCAGCCTGGACCGGTACGACTCGTCCCACGCCCGGTACTTGCGCAGCACCTCCTCCAGGCGGTCCCACGCCTCGTCCCGGCTCTGGCCGCGCACCAGGCAGTGCACGATCGCGTCGGTGCGCTCGATCAGCTCGACCGCGACGAAGGCGCCGAGGTAGCCCGTGGCGCCGGTGACCAGCACGTGCTCCGGCTCGAACCACCGGGCGTGCGGCAGGCCGTCGGGCCGTACGGCGGGGTCGAGCGTGACGTCGGCCTGCAGGTCGGCGAGCTGCTGCAGGTAGAGGGCGGCGTTGTCCTGCGCGCTGCGCTCGCGCTGCTGAAGCTCGACGACCCGGGCGATGCCCTCGACGGTCGGCACCCGGAAGATGTCGTCGATCGGCAGTTCGATCGTGTGCTGCCGGGACAGCTGCGCGGCGAGCCGGGCCACCAGCAGCGAGTTGCCGCCGAGGGAGAAGAAGTCGGCCGTGACGCTGAGCCGCGGCAGGCCGAGCACCGAGGCGAAGGTCTCGGCGATCTCCGCCTCCAGCGTGGTGCGCGGCTCGACGAAGTCGCCGGCGGCCACCTCCTGCGGCGTGGGCAGCGCGGCGAGGTCGATCTTGCCGTGCCGGGTCAGCGGCATGCGCTCCAGCGTGACGAAGGCGCTCGGCACCATGTAGTCGGGCACCTGCCCGAGCACGTGGTTGACCAGCGTCTCCTGGGTCAGGATGCGGCCGGACACCGGGACCACGTACGCGACCAGGCGCGGCATGCCGGGCTGGTCCTCGCGTACGGTGACCACGGCCTCGGAGACGAGGGGGTGGCGCAGCACCACGTTCTCGACCTCGGCCGGCTCGACCCGGAACCCGCGGATCTTGACCTGGGTGTCGGCCCGGCCGAGGAACTCGATGGTGCCGTCGGCCCGGTAGCGGGCCAGGTCGCCGGTCCGGTAGAGCCTGGACCCCGGGGTGAACGGGTCGGGCAGGAAGCGGTCCGCGGTCATCGCGGGGCGGTTCACGTAGCCGCGGGCCGTGCCCTCGCCGCCGATGTACAGCTCGCCCGGCACGCCCGGAGGCACCGGGTTGAGCCGCCGGTCCAGCAGGTGGATCCGCGCGCCCGGGATCGGGCGGCCGATCGGCACGCGGGGCGCGTCGGCGTCCGACGGCGACACCGGGTGCACCGAGGCCCACACCGTGGCCTCCGTCGGGCCGTACTCGTTGAACAGCACGGCGTCCGGCGAGTGGCGGTAGTGCTCGGCGACCAGGCTCGGCGGCAGCGCCTCGCCCGCGACGACGGTCGCGCGGACCGACGGGCGCGGCTCCGGGTCGGTCTCCAGCAGCAGGGCGTACTGCGACGGCACGCCGTCGACGTGGGTGACCTGGCGGTTCCGGATGAGCCGGCCCAGCAGGCGGGGGTCGAGCACCTCCGTCTCGGTCGGCAGCACGACCGTGCCGCCGCGGCTGAGCGTCCAGTATAGGCCGCCGCCGGCCGCGTCGAAGGTGAGCGGCGCCAGCACCAGGTAGCGCTCGGGCAGGCCCGGCCCTTCGCAGGCCGTACGGGCCTCGGTGGCGTGCACGATCTGCCGGTGCTCGACCGCGACGCCCTTGGGCCGGCCGGTCGATCCGGAGGTGTAGATGATGTAGGCCAGGTTCGCGGGACCCGCCGGGACGACCGCCCGGTCCGCCGGGTGCTCGGGGTCGGTGATGGGGACGCTGACCCGGGTCCGCCCGGCCAGCGTCACGGGCAGGGCGGCCAGGGCCTCCGCGCGGCCGACGAGCAGGCCGATCCCGGCGTCGTCGGCGATGAACGTCAGCCGGTCGGCCGGGTAGGACGGGTCGAGCGGCACGTACGCCGCCCCGGCCTTGAGCACGCCGAGCAGGGCCACCACGCTGTGCGGCGACCGGTCGACGACGACGCCCACCCGCGACTCGGGTCCGGCGCCCCGGGCGACCAGCTCGGCGGCCAGCGCGTCCGCGCGGCCGTCGAGGGAGGCGTAGCTGATCTCGACGCCGCCGCCGGAGACCGCCGTACGCTCCGGGTGCGCCTGGGCCGCCCGCTCGACGAGCGCGTGCAGGGTGAGCGACCGGTCGCGCTCGGTCCGCGTGTCGTTCCACCCGGCCACGATCCGCTCGTGCTCCTCCGGGGTGAGCAGCGGGATGTCGGCCAGCGGGTGGTCGGGGCGGGCCAGCCCCTCGGTCAGCACCACCAGGACGTGGCCGAGGAACCGCTCGACCGTGCCCCGGTCGAACAGGTCGGTGTTGTACTGCGCGCGCAGGTGCAGGCCGTCGCTCCGCCGCACCGCGAACAGGTCGATGTCGTGCGGGGTCCAGGTCACCGGCAGGTCGAGGGGCCGCGCCACCGCGCCGGGCAGGACGCGGTCCTCGGTGTCCTCCTCGAAGGCGAAGGTGGTCTGGAACAGCGGCGTGCGGCTCAGGTCGCGCTGGGGCTGCGCCGCGTCCACGATCCGGTCGAACGGGAGCCGCGCGTGCGCCAGGGCCTGCGCGCGGGCGGCGGTGACGCGCCCGGTCAGCGCGCCGAGGCCGTCGCCGGCCCGCAGCTCGACCCGCAGCGGCACGATGTTCTCCAGCGGGCCGACCGTGCTGTCCTGCGCGGCGCTTCCGGTGGCGGTCCACGATCCCGCCGCCGGGACGCCGATCGCCAGGTCGTGCTGCTGCGAGTAGCGCGAGAGCACGGCGGCGTACGCGGCCAGCAGCGTCGGCCCCGGGTCCTCGCGCCAGGCGGTCAGCGCGGCGGCCAGGGAGGCGGGCACCGGGACCGTGACCGCGTCGCCGTGGATGGTCTTCAGCGGCGGGCGCGGGCGGTCGGTCGGCAGATCCAGCGGGCTGAGGGCGGCCAGCCCGGCGCGCCAGTAGTCGACGGCCTCGCCCGCGTCGTCGCTCTCGCTCCAGGCGCGCTGGGCGTCCACGAGGGAACGGAAGTCGGCGGGCGTGCCGGCGGGCGCGGCCTCGGCGCCGCCGGACAGGGCCGCGTAGCGCGACAGCACCTCGTCGACGATCAGCCTGACCGAGCGCCGGTCGGCGACCATCTGGTGCGCGGTGAGCAGGAAGACGTGGTCGTCCGGGGCGGCGCGCAGCAGCGACGCGCGGACCAGCGGCCCCCTGCCGAGGTCGAAACGGGTCCCGGTCTCGGCCGCCGCCACCCGGGCGAGCTCACCGTCGAGGTCGCCGGGGTCGATGTCCTGGACGGGCAGCCGCAGCGTCACCGCCGCCGCGGTGGTGGCGATGGCCTGGCCGTTGACCTCGCGGAACGTGGCCCGCAGCACCTCGTGCCGCTGCACGACGGCGACGAGCGCCTGCTGCATCGCCGCCGGGTCGATCGGGCCGGACAGCCGCACCGCGGCGCTGACCTGCCAGGGTTTGGCGGAGTCCAATTGGTGCAGCAGCCACAGGCGGCGCTGCTCGAGGAGAAGGGTGCTGGGTGTCGTCTCGACCGATCCGTCCAGGAGCTTGGCGAGCAGCGCACGCTTCTCCTCCGGGGTCATCGACTCCAATTCCGGCCGCTGGCTCATGTGTCGCACTCCTGTCGGTGGATGTGAATCGGGGGGTCAGGCGGCGTGCTCGCGCAGCGACCGGGGGCGCATGTCGACCCAGACCTTCTCGATGTGGTCCAGGCACTCCTGCTTGCGGCCCGTGACGCCGACGCCGGACCAGCCGGGCGGTACGGGCCGGTCGGCGAACCAGATGGAGTACTGCTCCTCGTCGTTGAGGACGACCTGGAAGACGGTCTCGGGGTCATCGATGCCCATGAGGGACTCCTTGGGTTGGGTGGTCGTTCGGTGGCGGCCCGGGTCATCCGAGCCGGCGGAGCAACTGGTCGATCTCGGCGTCGGACAGTTCGGCGAGCCCGCCGTACGCGGCGGACGAGGCGTCGGCGGCCGCGCGGGCACGCTCCTCCTCCACCGCGGCGACGGCCTCCGCGAGACCGGCCACGGTCGCCCTGCGGAAGAAGTCGCGCACCGGGACGAGCACGCCGAGCTGGTCCCGTACGCGGCCGATGACCTTGGCGGCGAGCACGGAGTGCCCGCCCAGGGCGAAGAAGTCGGCGTGGACGCCGAACTCCGGCACCGGCAGCACGTCCCGGAAGATGGAGATGATCGCGCGCTCCAGGCGGTTGCGCGGCGGGGTCTCGTCGATGCCCTCCCGCAGCGCCTCCCCGCACATCGCGGTGAGCGCCGCCCGGTCGATCCCGCCGTCCGGCAGCCGGGGCAGCTCGCGCAGCACGCCGAACGCGGCGGGCGTCCCGGGCTCCTCCGATCCCGTACGGACCCGGTCGCGCGCGTTCGCCAGGGCCTCCCGCACCGTGGCCACCAGGGCCTCGCGCGACCGGGGCGAGGCGGCCGCCTGCGGGTCGGCGGGCACCAGCCAGCCGACGAGCCGCGGCCCGGCTCCGGTCTCCCCGGGCACGACGGCGGCCTCGCGCACCCCCTCGACCTCGGTCAGCCGCCGTTCGATCCGGTCCGGCCGCACGACGTGGTCGCCCAGGGTCAGGCGGCCGTCGGCGTAGCCCGCGAAGCGCAGCTCACCGGAGGGGGTGCACCGGTAGCGCTCGCCGGTCGCCACCGCGCCCGAACCCGCCGCGCCCGAACCCGCAGTGTCCGAACCCACGACGGCGGGACCCGACAGCCACAGCTCGCCGACGACGCCCGGGGGCACCGGCTCGCCCGTCTCGTCGAGCAGCCGCCGGATGGTCCCGGCGAGCGGCGGGCCGGATCCCTCTCCCAGGCGGGACAGGCTCACCGGGGCCGCCGACAGCGGCGTCCGCCTGCCCAGGAAGACGGTGTTCCCGGTGCGTCCGAGCGCCTCGGCCAGGTCGTCGGCGACGAACGGGCCCACGCAGACCAGCCGGGCCTCCGGCGGCGGCGCGTACCCCTCGGTCAGCAGCCGGCGCCAGACCTGCGGCGCGGCGACCACCACGGTCCCGCCGGTGGGTGTGTCCGTGAGGACCAGGCGGGCGCCGGCGCTCAGCGGTGCGAGCAGGGCGGCCAGGTCCACCGGCCCTCCGTCGTGCACGAGGACGACCTCGTCGTCCGCGCCGAGCCCCAGCCTCGCGGCCACAGCCGTCGCCGCGGCGGCCAGCGCGCGGTGGGAGAACACGACCGTGTGGCCGTCGCGATCGCCGTCGTCCACCTGCCAGGCGGGTGATCCGGCCCGTGCCGAGCCGGAGGGCACCGGGTCGAAGCGGGGGCCGGTGGTCACCAGCCAGTCGTCCGCCGTGAACGTGACGAACGCCCCGGCGCGCGGGTGGCGCGAGCCGTACGTGAGGACCGCGCCCGTCTCGAAGACGGCCAGCGCCGCGACGAGGAGCGCCGCCGACGGCAGTGGCGGCGTCGCGACGACGACGCCCGGCCCGACGCCCTCGGCCCGGAGCCGTGCCGCCAGTCCGGCGGCGGCCGTACGCAGGTCGGCGTGGCTCATCTCGGCGTCGGCGGCGCGGACCGCATGACTCTGGCTGGAGGACCGGCCGGCGAGCACGTCGAGGATGGTGCCGTCAGGCGGCGCGGGGGCCTCCTCGCGCGACCGGCGGTCGGCGAGCGCGCGCTCCCCGGCGTCCGCGCGCGGCAGCGCGCCCCAGCGCACGGCGGGGTCGCGGCGGATCTCGGCCAGCACCGCGCGGTAGACGTCCAGCAGCAGCCGCGCCGTGCCCGGGTCGTACAGGTCGCGGTCGTAGTCGAGCCGCAGCCGCAGGCCGTCGCCGTCCGGCAGGACCGTCAGCCACAGGTCGAACTTGGCCGACGTCACGGCGAGGTCGACCGGGACCATGGTCAGCTCGGGCAGCCGCGCGAGGACGCCGGGCGTGTTCTGCATGGAGAACATCACGTCGAACAGCGGGTTGCGGTCCACCACCCGCGGCAGGCGCAGCTCCTCCACCAGCCGGTCGAACGGCATCTCCTGGTGGGAGAAGGCCTCCAGGCAGGTGTTCCGTACGGCGCGCACGGCGTCGGCGAACCCGGCGCCCTCCGGCAGGCGGGTGCGCAGCACGAGCGGGTTGGCGAAGAACCCGATGACGTCCTCGGCGTCGGGGTGGTGCCGCCCGGCCACCGGGGTGCCGACCGCGACGTCCGGCTGCCCGGTGACGCGGGCGAGGGTCACCTTGAACGCGGCGAGCAGGAGCATGAACGGGGTCGCCTCCCAGCCTCTGCCGAGGGCGTCGAGCGCCGCCGCCTCGTCGGCGGGCAGCGTCTCCTCCAGCCGGCCCGCGGCCATGCGCCGCTGCGCCTGGCGGGAGTGGTCGACGGGCAGGGGAAGCGGCTGGACGCCCGACAGCGTTCCGCACCAGTGCGCAACCAGGTCGCGCAGCGGCTCGCCGGCGAGGGACTCCTCCCGCCAGGCGACGTAGTCGGCGTACTGGATGGGCAGCTCGGGAGCCGGGCCCTCGCCGTCGAGCAGGCGGCGGTAGCTCTCGGCCAGGTCGCGGTAGAAGACCTCGATCGACCAGCCGTCGCAGCAGATGTGGTGGATGACCACGATCAGGGTGTGCCGGTCGGCGGCCTCCCGCACCAGGAGCACCCGCAGCAGCGGCGGCTCGTCCAGGACGAACGGCAGGCTCGCCTGCTCCTCGGCCGCGCGCTGCACGTACTCCTCGGCGGCCTCGGGAGACAGGTGCGAGCAGTCGACCGTGGGCAGCGCCACCAGCGTCTCGACCGCGACGACCTGACGGGGGTCGCCGTCGACCACCCCGACCCCGGCGCGGAGGCTCTCGTGCCGGGCGACCACCTGGTTCAGCGCGCGCTGGAGCAGCACCGGGTCGAGCCGCCCGGTGAGCCGCACCGCGCTGGTGACGTTGTACGCGGCGTTGGCGGCGGGGTCCCACTGGCACAGGAACCACAGCTGCCGCTGGGACGGCGCGGCGGGCAGGATGATCATGTTGCCGTAGTCGCGTTCGGGGCCGCTGCCGACCGCGCCGACGTAGGACGAGCTGGTCATCGTTCGATTCCCCCGATGTCACCGGTTTCCCTGGCAGGCGTCGTCGTGGTCAGGGCCGCCTCGATGAGGCGGACGATCCGGCCCTCGTGCTCCCGGACGAAGAAGTGGCCGCCGTCGAACGTCGTCACGCGGCACTCCTCGGATGTCAGCTCCGCCCACGCGCCGCTCGCGGCGATGTCCACTTCGTCGTCCCGGCCGTGCAGGACGTGGACCGGCACCGGAAGCGGCGCGAGCGGCTGGAAGCGGTAGTTCTCGACCACCGCCAGGTCGGCACGGATCGTCGGCAGCATCAGGTCGATCAGCTCCGGATAGGCCAGCACCTCGGCGTCGAGGCCCTGGCCCTGGTAGAGCCACGCCACGAGCTCGTCGCGCGGCAGGTCGTGCGCGGGGTCGAACCGCACCAGGTGGGGCGCCTCCAGGCCCGCGACGAACAGCCCGGCGGGCAGCGGCAGGCCGGCGTCGCGGATCCGCCGGGTCAGCTCGAAGGCCACCAGCGCGCCCATGCTGTGGCCGAAGAACGCGTAGCGCCGATCGGTCAGCGGGGTGACCGCGGTGAGCAGGGCGTCGGTCAGCCGGTCGATGTCCGGGATCGCCGGTTCGCTGAGGCGCACCTCCCGGCCCGGCAGGCACGCGGCGGTGACACGCAGGCTCCGGGTGTGGCGCTGCCACCCCCGGAACACCGACCCGCTGCCGCCGGCGTACGGAAAGCACACGAGCTCGCACGCCGGATCCGGCACATCGGCGAACGAGGCCAACCAGCATGATCTCATGCGGGCCATGCACACCTCCGTGGGAATATCGGAACCCGCCGCGGGTAATTCGCGAATTCATGGCACAGCTTTGCCGTGGGGTCCGTCAAGAATTCGTTCGGAAACTGAGAGAACGCCGGTAGACGCCTGAGAACCGGGCGAGAGCGGGCCTTCTTACATTCTGATCGCCGCCTCGTCGGTAATGCCGCGCCGGGCTTCGCCCGCCGTAGTCACCACGCGAAGGAGCCCCAGCGATGCCAACTCCGGCCGATCGCACGCTCGCCCACGTCCTGGCCGACCACGTCGCGGCACGCCCCGGCCAGGTGGCGTACGAGTACCTGCACGAGGACGGCCGCATCGACTCGATCACCTACGGCGAGCTGTGGCGGCGGGCCTGCGGCCTGGCCGGGCAGCTGCCCAAGGAGGGGCCGGCGCTGCTGCTGTACCCGCCCGGCCTGGACCTCGTGGCCGCCGTCTGGGCCTGCTTCCTGGCCGGGGTGCCCGCTGTGCCGACGTACCCGCCGCTGATGGGGGCCGCCGACCGGATCGCGCAGCGCTTCGCCCGGATCCTCGCCGACTCCGGCGCGACGTCGCTGCTGGCCGACCCGGCGATCCTGGCGCTCATCCCCGTGGGCGACGTGCCGCTGCCGCCGGTGATCTCCGAGGCGGGCGAGCCGGTGGAGCCGAAGGTCCTGCCGCGGCCGCACGACGTGGCGCTGGTGCAGTACACCTCCGGCAGCACCGGGCAGCCGAAGGGCGTCGTCCTCGACCACTCCAATCTCGTCGCGAATATCCGGGCGATCAGCGACGTATTTCGCGTCGATCGGGACATCCGGGTTATCTCATGGCTTCCGCCGTACCACGACATGGGTCTGATCGGGTGCATTCTGACGCCCGGGTACGGCGGATTTCCGGTCCGGCTGATGTCGCCCGTGCATTTTCTCCGGCAACCGCTCGACTGGTTGCGGCAGATCTCCGAAATGGGTGTCACGCACACCGGCGGGCCGAATTTCGCCTACGACCTGTGCGTGCGCCGCGCCCGGGGCGCGGACCTGTCCGGGCTGGACCTCAGCCAGTGGCGGCTGGCGTTCAACGGCGCGGAGCCGATCCGCCCGGGCACGCTCCGGGCCTTCGCCGAGCGCTTCGCCGGCAACGGGTTCCGGCCGGAGGCGTTCCTGCCCTGCTACGGCCTGGCGGAGGCCACCCTGATCGTCACCGGGCGGCACTTCTCGCCCGAGGACGGCGTCGCCGAGGACGGACGGGTGGACTGCGGCCCGGCCGTCGACGGGCACTCCGTGGTGGTCGTGGACGACGGGACCCCGGTGGCGGACGGGGAGAACGGCGAGATCTGGGTCCGAGGGCCGAGCGTCTGCCGCGGCTACTGGAACGACTCCGACGACCGTTCGTTCGGCGAACTCGACGGCGAGCGCTACCTGCGCACCGGCGACCTGGGCTACCTGCGCGACGGGCACCTGTTCGTCACCGGCCGGTCCAAGGACGTGCTCATCCAGAGCGGCGTGAACTTCCACGCCCACGACCTGGAGTCCGCCGCGGTCGACGGGCATCCCGCGTTGCGGCCGACGGCGGCGGCGTTCATGGTGGAGCGCGCCGGGGGCGAGGAGATCGTGCTGGCCGTCGAGCTCGCCAGGGCCGGCGCGGACGTCGACCGGACCGCGATCGCCGCTGACCTCAAAACCAGGGTGCTGGCCGCCACCGGCGCCCGGGTGGACATCGTCGTGGTCTGCCCGCCCGGCGCCATCCCCCGTACGACCAGCGGCAAGGTCCAGCGCTCGCTGGCCCGCACCCGTTTCGCGGCCGGTGAGCTCAGGGGAGAGGTGATCGGCGACCGCGCGGTGCCCGTGGAGCGGTTCCTCGCCGGCGTCTTTGCGGCGGTGTGCGAGGTGGGCGAGTGCGCGCCGACGCAGAACCTGAGCAGCATCGGCGGCGACTCCGTCCGCGTCGCCGAGATCGCGGCGATCCTGGAGGACGCGCTCGCGCTGCCCGTGCCGATCGAGGTCGTGCTGGCGGCCCAGTCGCCCCGCGAGGTCACGGCCCGGCTCATGGCCGACTGGAGCGAGCGGGGCGTCTCCGGCGCCCAGGTCGCGGCCCGCATCGCGGCGCTGACCGCCGAGGCCGGTGAGTCGCGGTGAGCGAACACGTAGGCCGGGACCTGGTCAGGCGCTGGCGGGACCGGGCGTCCGCGGCCCCGTCCGCCGCTGCCGCCGACGCCGGGGAACCGGCCGTCAGCCCCGCGCAGACGGGGCTGCTGCTCTTCGAGCAGCTTCACCCGGGCACCGCGGTGAACATCCTGTCGTTCGTGGCGTCCGTGGCCGGGCCGGTGGACCGCGGCCGCCTGCGGTCGGCGCTCGCCCGGATGGCCGAGCGCCACCCGCTGCTGCGTACCCGGTTCCCGCGCGAGGAGCCGCCGAGGTGCGTCGTCGACCCCGTCGACCCGTCCGTCGGGTCTGCCGTCGGGCCTGCCGGCGATCCGGCCGTCGAATCCGTCACCGGGCCGTACGCCGTGCCGGAGCCCGAGTTCGCCGACCTCGCACACCTGCCGGAAGGTGATCGGCGCGAGGCGGCGCTGGCCCGGGCCGAGGACTTCGCCGCCCGGCCCATGGACCCGGCCACCGGCCCGCTGTGGCGGGTCGCCGTCTGGTCGCTCGGTCCCGACGAGACGCTCCTGCAGGTCGTGGCCCATCACCTCATCTGCGACGGCTGGTCGCTGGGCGTCTTCCTCGCCGAACTGACGACCCTCTACTCCGGTGGAGCCCTGCCCGGCGCGGCCTCCCCGCCCACCGGGGGCACGCCGGTCACCGAGGCCGACCTCGCCTACTGGCGTGAGCGGCTGTGCGACGCGCCTCCGCTCGACCTCCCGGCCGACCTGCCGCGACCCGTCCGGCCGCGCTTCCGCTCGGCCGCGGTCCCGGTGTCGCTGGACGCGGCCGCCGTACGGCACGCCCTGGAGGTCGCCGAGCGCGAGCGGGTCACCCCGTTCATGATGCTGCTCGCCGCCCTGCACCTGACGCTGGCGAGGACGACCGGGGAGCCCGACGTGACGATCGGGGCGCCGATCGCGACCGTCGAGCGGCACCGCGCACCGGGAGCCATCGCCCCGCTGGTCAACATGCTCGCGCTGCGCACCGACAGCGCCGCCGCCGCGACCGGCCGCGATCTCCTTAATGCGGTACGCGACACCTGCCTCGGCGCGTACGCGCACGCGCACGTCCCCCTGGAGACGGTCGCCGCGGCGGCGGGGACCGGCGGAGACCGGCTGTTCCGGGTGATGTGCGTCCTCCAGGACGGCCTGCCCGAGTTCCACCTGGACGGACGGCCCGTACGGCCGCTGACGATGGCGCCCGCCGCGATCCAGTACGACGTCGAGGTGTACCTGTGGCTGACGGGCGACCGCGTCACCGGGTTCCTCGGCTACGACGCCGATCTGTTCGACGAGGAAACCGCCCGGCTGCTCGCCGGCCGCTTCGGCGTGGCGCTGCGCGTGCTCACCGAAGGCCTGGACGGGCCTCTCGCGGAACTCGACGTGCTGGACGAGGCCGAGAAGTCGGTCCTTGGTGCGTTGGGTGACGGTGGTGCATCCGTCGGTGCTGGTGGGTGTGTGCATGGGTTGGTCGAGGCGGTGGTGGATCGGTGTCCGGACGCGGTGGCGGTGCGGGCGGTTGACGGGGTGGTGCGGTATCGGGAGTTGGATGAGCGGGCTGAGTGGTTGGCTCGTCGTCTGGTGGGGTTGGGTGCGGGGGCTGGGGTGTTGGTGGGGGTGTGCCTGCCGCGTACCAGTGATCTGATCGTGGCGTTGCTGGCGGTGTTGAAGACCGGTGCGGCTTATGTGCCGATCGATCCGGGGTATCCGCCGGAGCGGGTGGCCTACCTTCTCGCCGACAGCGAGGCGGCCGTGCTGGTGACCACACCCGACCACAACCCTCTGGCCGGTTCCGCGGGCTCGGCCGGGGTACAGGTGGTCGACGTCGGTGCCGTGCTCGGTACGGCCGGGGACGGGTTCCATAGCCGGTTGAGCGTGGAAGTGCAGCCTTCGGATGCGGCGTATGTGATTTACACGTCGGGGTCGACGGGGCGGCCGAAGGGTGTGGTGATCGAGCATCGGCAGACGGTGGCGATGCTCGCCTGGGCGGGGCAGGCGTTCGGGCCGGGGGTGCTGGCGGAGACGCTGGCGTCGACGAGTGTGTGTTTCGACCTGTCGGTGTTTGAGATCTTCGCGCCGTTGTCGGTGGGGGCCACCGTCACCTTGGCGGAGGGTAACGCGCTGGATCTGATCGAGGATCGGGCGGGGTTCGGGCATGTGACGTTGGTGAACACGGTGCCGTCGGCGGCGGCGGAGTTGCTGGCGGCCGGCGCGATCCCGCCACGGGCGGCGACGATCAACCTGGCCGGGGAGCCGTTGCCGGTGGAGCTGGTGCGGGGACTGTACCGGGACCCGGCGGTCGGGGTGGTCAACAACCTGTACGGCCCGACCGAGGACACCACATATTCCACGCACGCGGTGACCGATCCCGGTGCTGAGCGCACTCCGCTGGGCCGCGCGCTGCCCGGGTCACGCGTGCACCTGCTGGACAGCGAGCTGCGTCCGGTGCCGCTGGGTGCGATCGGCGAGGTGTACCTGTCGGGCCAGGGCGTGACGCGGGGCTACCACCAGCGGCCCGCCCTGACGGCCGAACGCTACCTTCCCCTCCCCGGCAGCCACGGGGACGACGACGGCGATGCCCACGCCCTTCCCGACGACGCCCATGGCGAGGGTGGGCGGTTGTATCGGACGGGGGATCTGGCCCGCTGGCGCCCGCGCACCAGCGCGGACGGTGGGGTGGAGTTCTTCCTGGACTACCACGGCCGGGTGGACCATCAGGTGAAGCTGCGGGGGTTCCGGATCGAGCCGGGCGAGGTGGAACACGCCCTGCTCCAGCACCCGGCCGTTTCCGAGGCCGTGGTCACCGTCCACGGCGACCACCTGATCGCCCACATCGCCACCAGAGCCCTCAGCCATGTTCACGACGGCGGCACCGGCCAGGGCGCCCACGCCGGCACGCATGACATGCATGGCGGTCGTCCTGCCGTTGCGGCGGATCACGGTGATCTTGCCCTGTGCGATGCGGATTGCGAGCAGATTCTTCTGCGGTATCTGCGGGGGTGTCTGCCGCAACATCTGGTGCCTGCCCGCATCGTGGTGATGGAGGCGCTGCCGCGTACGCCGAACGGGAAGATCGACCGCAAGGCGCTGCCCGAGCCGGCATCGGTGTCCGGCACCGGTGAGGCCGAGCCTCCCGGCACTGAGGCGCAGCGTCTGGTGGCCGGGTTGTTCGCCGGCCTGCTGGGCCGCCCGGTGACGAACATCCATGACGATTTCTTCAGTCTGGGTGGGCATTCGTTGCTGGCCACGCGGTTGGTGCATCGGTTGTCGGAGGCGCTGGGTGTGGTGGTGCCGCTTCG